>NZ_JBEOSV010000099.1:0-26424 GCF_040303245.1 Kitasatospora sp. NPDC096077
TCAGCGCCGAGACCGCGAGCAGGTTCGCCGACGACCCCGAGTTGGTCAGATGCGCCTTGCGGCGCTTGAGCTTGCGGGCGAACGCCGACTCGAACTTGCGGGAGTTCGGGCCGGCCGCGATCCGCATCTCCAGGGCGGCCTTGACCAGCGCGACCCGGTCCTCCTCGTCCAGCACCGCGCCCGAGGGCCAGATCTCGGTCACGCCGGGCTCGAACACGCCGGTGCCCGCCTGGGCCCGGTGGTAGTCCCGGACCTGATCGAGCACCTGCGTCTGAAGGTCACTCATGTCCCACTCCGTCCTTCTCGTGTCGGTGCTCATTCGGGCTCATGCGGTGGCCACCAGCGCGCCGAGCGAGCTGTCCAGGTCGCGGCGGGGCTGCCAGCCGAGCAGTCGCGCGGCCTTGGCGATGTCCAGTTGCTGCCACTCGGCGTCGGTGCGGGCGGTGTCGGCCTCCCGCTCGACCAGCCGCAGGGCCAACCCGCTGTGGGCGATCAGCCGTTCGACGGCGTGCCGGACCGGTACGGCCCGGCCGCTGCCGATGTTGACGACCTCCCCGGAGACCAGGTCGGCCGGGGCGGCGGCCACGGCCAGCACCGCGTCGACCACGTCCCGGACGTCGACGAAGTCGCGGCTGGCGCGCAGCGGGGCCAGTTCCAGCACCGGGTCCGGGTCGGGCGCCTCGCGCAGCCGGGCCACCCGCTCGGCGAGGCCGCCCAGCAGGCTGCCGGGCGGGGTGCCGGGACCGATGATGTTGGCGATCCGCAGCACCACGCCGTCCAGGGCGCCGGACCGGGCGGCGGCCAGCACCCGGTCCGCGGCCTGCAGCTTGACCCGGCCGTAGGGCGTGACCGGGGCCGGGGGGTGCGACTCCGCGGTGCCGCGGTCGACCGTGCCCGGGCCGTACTCGTGCACGGTGCCGAGCTGGATCAGCCGCGGCCGGCCCGGGAGCCCGGCCATGGCCTCGACCAGGTCGCCGACCAGGTCGGCGTTGGCCCGCCGCATCTCCTCCGGGGTGACTCCCCACACCGCGCCCGCGGCGTTGACCACCAGGTCGGCCCCGGCCTCGGCGAGCAGGGTCGCCAGCCGTTCCGGGCCGGCCCCGGTGAGGTCCATCGCCGCCGCGCGCACACCGGGGGTGGGATGGCGCTGCGTGGGCGCGGTGCGGGAGACGGTGAGGACGTCGGCGCCCGCCTGGCGGAAGGCGGCGCCCAGGTGGCGCCCCAGGAAGCCGCTGCCGCCCAGGACGACCACCCGGCGTCCGGCCGGTGACCGGCCGTCGGCGGACGCCGTCATGCCGACGGCTCGGGGCGCTTGACCGGCGTCCACCAGTCCGGGTTGTCCCGGTACCAGGCGACGGTGGCGGCCAGCCCGTCCTCGAAGGAGACCTCCGGGGCGTAGCCGAGCTCCTCGCGGATCTTGCTCTCGTCGACCGAGTAGCGCAGGTCGTGGCCCTTGCGGTCGGCCACCCGGCGGACCAGCGACTCGTCCTGGCCGCACAGCTCCAGCAGCTTGTGGGTGATGGCGACGTTGGTGCGCTCGTTGCCGCCGCCGATGTTGTAGACCTCGCCGGCCCGGCCGCGGGTCAGCACCAGCTGGATGCCCCGGCAGTGGTCGTCCACGTGCAGCCACTCGCGGATGTTGCGGCCGTCGCCGTAGAGCGGCACCTGCTCGCCCTTGAGCAGGTTGGTGATGAACAGCGGGATGAGCTTCTCGGGGTGCTGGTACGGCCCGTAGTTGTTGGAGCAGCGGGTGATCGACAGGTCCAGGCCGTGGGTCCGCCAGTACGACCGGGCGATCAGGTCGGAGCCCGCCTTGGAGGCGGCGTACGGGGTGTTGGGCAGCAGCGGCCAGTCCTCGGTCCAGGAGCCCTGCTCGATGGAGCCGTACACCTCGTCCGTGGAGATGTGCACCACCCGCTGGACACCGGTGCGCAGGCAGGCCTCCAGGACGTTCTGGGTGCCGGCCACGTTGGTGTGCACGAAGTCGGCGGCGGCCTCGATGGAGCGGTCCACGTGCGACTCGGCGGCGAAGTGCACCACCGCGTCGTGGCCGGGCAGCAGGTCGAGCAGCAGCGGCAGGTCGCAGATGTCGCCCTGGACGAACTCCAGGCGGGGGTGGTGCGCGGGCAGGTTGGCCCGGTTGCCCGCGTAGGTGAGCTTGTCGACCACGGTCACGCGGGCGTCCTCGTACCCCGGGAAGCGACCGTCCAACATGGCCCGGACGTAGGTCGATCCGATGAAACCGGCTGCGCCGGTGACCAGGAGCCTCATGCCGCCACCTCCACGTGGGTGTGATCTCCGACGATGAGCCGGTGGTGCGCGGTGCCCTGGGCGCCGGCGTTGACGGTGGCCGCGCGGCCGATCAGCGAGGCGTTCAGCCGACCGGCGTTGGAGACCTCGGCGCCGTCGAGGATGATCGAGTCGTCGACGTGGGTCGCGTGCAGCACGCAGTCGCGGCCCAGCGCGGTGTACGGGCCGACGTGCGCGGCGTCCACCACGGTGCCGGCGCCGATGATCGCCGGCCCCTCGATCAGGGAGGCGGTGACCTTGGCACCGGCCTCGATGACCACGCGGCCGATCACCCTGGTCGCCTCGTCCACCTCACCGGCGATCTCCGGGGTCAGGTCGTCGAGCAGGCGGCGGTTGCAGGCCAGCACGTCCTCGACCCGGCCGGTGTCCTTCCAGTAGCCGCTGTACTCGCGGGCCCGCACATCGGCCCCCGACTCCACCAGCCACTGGATGGCGTCGGTGATCTCCAGCTCGCCGCGGGCGCTGGGCCTGATCGCGGCCACCGCCTCGTGGATGGCGGGGGTGAAGAAGTACACGCCGATCAGCGCGAGGTCGCTGCGCGGTTCGGCGGGCTTCTCCACCAGGCGCAACACCTCGCCGTCCGGGCCGAGTTCGGCCACGCCGAAGGCGCGCGGGTCGGCGACCTTGTACACCACGACCTGGGCGGCGGGCCGGGCGGCCCGGAAGTCGGCGGCGATGTCCGCCACGCCCTCGGGGAGCATGTTGTCGCCCAGGTACATGACGAAGTCGTCGTCGCCCAGGAACTCGCGGGCGATGGCGACCGTGTGCGCCAGCCCCCGCGGGGCGTCCTGGCGCAGGTAGGTCAGTCGCACGCCGAGCCGGTCGCCGTCGCCGAGCACCTCGGCGATCTGCTGCTCGTGCTCTCCGACGATGAGCCCGATCTCGGTGACCCCGAGGTCACGGACGGACTCCAGCACGTGCTCCAGGACCGGCCGGTTGGCCACCGGGATGAGCTGCTTGGGCATGGAGTAGCTGAAAGGCCGCAGACGGGTCCCTGTCCCGCCTGCGAGGACCAGAGCTTTCATGGAAGGACTCTCCTCACGGGTGTGGAGTGCGGTGCGCGATCCGGCGGTGCCGACCGTGGGTCAGAGCAGCTTCTCCAGGTCGCGCACGACCTGGGCCGGGGTGGGCATCCAGGCCATCTCGTGGCGTAGTTCGTCGGCCGCCGTCTTGAAGCCGGGCTCGGCCAGCAGGTCGGCGAGGGCCGCGGTGATCGTGGCCGGGTTGTTCTGATCCTCCGCCTCGTCCAGCGTGAGGCCGGCCCCCAGCTCGGTCAGCCGTTGGCCGTGGGCGAACTGGTCGGCCAGCTGGGGCAGGACGAGCTGCGGAAGGCCGCGCCAGGTGGCGCTCATGGTGGTGCCCGCACCGCCGTGGTGCACGACCACGTCGTGCTCGGTGAGCAGCAGGTTCAGCGGGGTGGGCTCGATCAGCCGGACGTTGTCCGGCACCGGGCCGAGCTCCTCGCGGTAGGCCTTGTGGACGGTGGCGATCGCGTCGACCCCGGGCAGTTCGCCGCAGGCCCGCAGGATCCCGGCCACCATCCCCACACCGTTGAGGGCCAGCACGTTGCGGCCCACCGAGACCACCACGCGCCGGCGGCACCCGGTGGCCCGGCCCGCGTCGACCCACTCCTGGTGGAGCCAGTCGGGCAGCGCGCCGTTGCCGTGCGAGTCCACGTGCCGGATCGGCGTGCCCGGCTCGATGTCCGGCAACTGGAGCGACGGCGGGCACGGGTCCAGGACGACGGCGGGGTCCGGCAGTTCGGCGAGCCCGTGGGCGTCGAGCAGCTTGCGGTGGGCCTCCCGCGCCTGGACGCGGGTGGTGCCGCTCAACGGGTCGACGCCCCAGCGGTGGTGCACGACCGGGACGTCCAACAGCCCGCCCATGATGAGGGAGCAGTACTCCAGGCCGTCGGCGACGATCAGGTCCGGCCCGAAGGCCCGGGCGATCTCCAGGTACCCGGCCAGCACGGTCTCGTTGTGCGCCGCCCAGAAGGCGGCGAAGTTGCCGGGGTCGCCGTTGCGTGACGGGTGTCCCCAGAACTCGATCGGACGGCCGCCGTACGGCAGGCTGCCGCGGATCAGCTCGGTCATCCCGTACCAGTCGCCGACGCTGGCGGCACTCAGCCCCGCGCCCGCGGCCGCGGCCTGCACGTCGGGCTGGCCCAGCACGAGCACCTCGTGCCCCGCGCCACGGAGCGCCCAAGCGAGTGGCGCGAGTGGCGTCAGATGACCGCCGTCGGGCGTGACGACGAAGAGAGCGCGCATCGTTTTCCCTAGTCCTGGACGGGTTCCAAATTCCAGCGGAACGGGCGGCGGGATTATGTCGGTCAATTTCTCGAACCGGTGCGGCGGTGAGCCGTATTCGCCCGCACAACCGCGTCGAGGTGACACGAATATCCTCTGGCCTGCCTTCTCCGGCGTCAAGGGAAGGAAATTCCGGTCAGGTCATGGCCGGGCCAGGCCCGGGTCAATTTGAAAACGCCCCGCAAGCGGAATGTCAGCGCAGTGCAAAATGTGGCGCAGATCACGCGCCGGGGTTTTCGGCGGCCGCCGCGACGGCGGGGGCGGCCGGCCGTCCCGGAAACGCCGGATGCCCCGCTCGGACCCACCTCAGGGGTGTGGGTCCGACCGGGGCACGGGGGTCGTGCGGGGACCGGCGGGTGGCCGGGGTCGTCGGCGGCCGTCAGGCCCGCCGCGGCCGCCACTCGGCGAGGGTGCCCGCCGACAGGGCGTCGGCCAGCGAGGGAGCGGACCGGTCCTTCGGGGAGATCACCGGCAGTTCGGTGAATCCCCACGGGATGGCGAGGTCCGGGTCCAGTGGATCGATGTCGATCTGGGTGCCCGGGACGTGGGCGCTGGACAGCACGTAGCAGATGCAGCTGTCGTCGGTCAGCGCGAGGAATCCGTGGGCGACGCCCTCGGGAATGTAGACGGCCCGCCCCGTGGCGTCGTCCAACAGGTTGCTTTCGTACCGGCCGAAGGTCGGCGAGCCGACCCGGAGATCGACCACGAAATCCCGCAGCGCACCGCGCACGCACGACACGAACTTCGCCTGGCCCGGCGGAATGGTCACGCTGTGCAGTCCGCGCAGCGTGTTCCGCCGGGACACCGAATAGTTGATCTGGCGCGGCACGAACGGCTCTCCGACGATCCGGCCGAGCTCCTCGGTGCGCACCGACTCGAAGAACGAGCCGCGTTCGTCGACGAGCAGCTTCGGTTCCACCACGTACACGCCGGGAATGCCGGTCTCGGCTATCTGCATGGTATTTCCCGTTCCCTCGATGGGTTCCGCCGGGCGGCGCCCGGTCAGTGGGCCGCCGCGGACTCGGCGGAGGGCACCTTCGCCGCGGCGGCGGCGGCAGCGGCGGCGGCCACCGCGGCGACCTGGGTGCGGGTGCGGATGAACCAGGCGCTCGCGAAGGCCAGCACGCCGGCCACCGTGCAGTACACGAAGACCTGGTGGGTGCCGCTGGCGACGGCGTGCTCGTAGGCGTCGCGGGCGGCCGCCGGCAGGGCGCGCAGGCTCTCGGCGCTCAGGTGCGCGCCGGCGGAGGGCGCGGGGTGGGCGCCGGGGCCGCCGGGACCACCGGGGCCTCCGTGGCCTCCGGCCATCTTCTTGGCGCCGTCGGCCATCTGCTGGGCGAAGACGATGCCGGCCAGCGAGACGCCGAAGGAGCCGCCGAGGGTGCGGGAGAGGGTGACGGTGGAGGAGGACACCCCGAGGTGGGCCCGCCCCACGCTCTCCATGCCGACCGAGAGGGTCACCTGCGTCGCGAAGCCCAGGCCGGCGCCGAACACGGCCATGTAGGCGCCGGTGACCCACGGGCCGGTCCCGATGTCCATCAGCGAGAGCAGGAAGACGCCGAGCGCGATCAGCGCCGAGCCGATCAGCGCGTAGCGGGTGAAGTTGCCCTTGCCGGAGATGAGTTGACCGGCGAACAGGTTGACGGCCACCATCGACAGCAGCAGCGGCAGCATCAGCAGGCCGGCGTTGGTGGCCGAGGCGCCCTGCACGGTCTGCTGGAAGATCGGCAGGAAGGTCATCGCGGCGACCATCACGAAGCCGCTCAGGAAGGCCAGCACGTTCGCCCAGCAGAAGTTGCGGCTGCGGAAGATGGCGAGCGGCAGCACCGGTTCGGCGACCCGGCGCTCGACGGCGATCAGCGCCACGGTGGCGGCGACGGCGAGCACCCCGAGACCGATGATCTGCACCGACACCCAGTCGTACTTGGTGCCGGCCCAGGTGGTCATCAGCACCAGCGAGACGATCGCGGTGGACAGCAGGACGGCGCCCAGGTAGTCGATCCGCCCGGAGGCGCGGCGGGCGGGGATCCGCAGCGCGACGGTGATCATCACCAGGGCCAGCACGCCGATCGGCACGTTGACGTAGAAGCAGGAGCGCCAGCCGAGGTGGTCCGTGAGGAAGCCGCCGACCAGCGGTCCGGCGACCATCGCGGCCCCCATCGAGGTCGAGGCCATGGCCTGGAACTTGCCCCGGGCCTGCGGCGTGACCAGTTCGCCGATCAGCGACAGCGCGCCGACCATCAGACCGCCGCCGCCCAGGCCCTGCAGCACCCGCAGGCCGATCAGCTGGCCCATCGACTGGGCGAGGCCGCAGAGGGCGGAGCCCACCAGGAAGAGTGTGATGGAGGCGAGGAAGCAGCCCTTGCGGCCGTACATGTCGCCGAGCTTGCCCCAGATCGGGGTGGCGGCGGCGGTGGCCAGCATGTAGCCGGAGGCCACCCAGGAGAGGTGGTCGAGGCCCCCGAGGTCGCCGACGATGGTGGGCATCGCGGTACCCAGGATCAGGCTGTCCAGCGAGGCGAGCAGCATCGCCAGCACCGCCGCGGCCATCACGACGTACGTGGCGCGGGTCGGCGGCGGCGGGACCGGCACGACGGCCGGCGTCGGGTTCTGCGAGATGGCGTCCACGCCCCTTCAGGACCACACGGGTCTCCCCCGCACGGCCACTTACTTACCGGTTGGTTAATTGGGTACGATGGAGAAGGTAGGGGCTCTACTTACCAAACGTCAAGTAAGGAAGGTGGGACGGACATTGGCCACCCGGGCAACCACGGCGAACACCCGCAGCCGCAGGAGGGACACCCGTCGGGAGATCCAGGAGATCGCGCTGCGGCACTTCCTGGAGCGCGGCTACGAGGCCGCCTCGCTGCGGGAGATCGCCGAGGAACTGGGCGTCACCCACGCCGCGCTCTACTACCACTTCAAGTCCAAGGAGGACATCCTGGTCAGCGTCGCCGAGGGGCTGGGCGGCCCGATCGACGAGCTGATCGCCTGGGGCGAGCAGCAGCCCCCGACCCTGCGGACCCGGCAGGAGCTGCTCACCCGGTACAGCGAGACGCTCACCGCCGCCGCCCCGCTCTTCCGGCTGATGCAGGAGAACCAGTCGGCCCTGCGCAAGTTGAGCATCGGTCAGACGCTGAACGACCGGGTGGCCGCCCTGGCCCGGCTGATCTACCTGCCGGAAGCGCCACTGGAGGCCCAGGTCAGGGCCTCCAGCGCGTTGATGACGGTGCACTTCGGTGCGTTCTCGCTCTACGCCCTGCCCGGCGAGGCCGAGGAGAAGCGCAAGGCCCTGCTGGACCTCGGACTGGAACTGCTGGCCTCCGCGCACGCCGGCGGCCGGTGACCGGTTCGGCCCGGTCCGGCACGATCGGCCGGACCGGGCCAGGACCCTCAGCGCACCGCCGCCCGGCGCACCGCGTCCAGCAGGCCGGCCTGCGCCAGGCAGTCCCCGGCCGCGGGGCCGGCGCCGGCCCGCACCGCCGCGGTGAACGCCGCCAGGGTGAGCGCGACCTGGTCCGCGGCCGGCAGTTCGATCTCCTCGGTGCCCGAGGCGCCGGTCAGCCGGAGCACCGGCCGGTGGTCGGCGGGCGGGGTGAAGGCCCGCTCCAGGGCGATCCGACCGGTACTGCCGACCAGCTCGTAGCCCGAGCGGTAGGCGTGCTCCATGCCGAACTCCAACTGCACGGTGACACCTTCGGGCGTCCGCAGCAGGACCGCACCGCCGGTCTCCACCTGCCGGCCCGGGACGGTCTCCAGCGTGGCGCCCAGCACCTGCAGCCGGTCCCCCAGGAAGTGCAGGGCCGCCCGCAGCGGATAGACGCCGACGTCCCACAGGGCGCCGCCGCCCAGCTCGGGCCGGTGCCGGATGTCGGTCGGCGGCAGCGCCGGAATGGTGAACGCCGCCCGGAACGACCGCAGTTCACCGATCGCGCCGTCGGCCACCAGCCGCCGGACGGCCTCGTGCCCGGGGTGGTGGACGAACATCACGTTCTCCATCAGCACCAGCCCGCGCCGCTCGGCCAGCCCGACCAGCTCACGGGTCCGGTCGACCTCCGTGGTGAGCGGCTTCTCGGCCAGCACGTGCTTGCCGGCGTCCAGCGCCGCCGCCACCCACTCGGCGTGCAGCGCGGCGGGCAGCGGGACGTAGACCGCGTCCAGCTCGGCCAGGCCGAGCAGTTCGGCGTAGCCGGTCACCGGTCGGCAGCCGTACGGCCGGGCCGTCTCCGCCGCCGTGCGGCCGTCCCGGCTGGCGACCGCCACCAGTTCGATCCGCTCGTCGGCCGCCATCGCGGGCAGCATCCGGCGGCGGGCGATCTCGGCGCAGCCCATGACGCCCAGGCGCAGCGGCTTCATCGGGCCGGTACCGCCGTGGCGTTGAGGCAGGCCAGCAGGGTGCGCGCCTGCACATTGACGTAGTGGCCGTGCCGGACCAGCGAGGTGAGCTGGCCGGGGGTGACCCAGCGGAAGCCCTCCGGCGGCTGCTCCGCGGCCGTCCGCTCGTCCGCCTCGACGATCAGGTAGCGGCTCTCGGCGTTCAGGAAGCGGCCGCCCTCCTCCGAGTGGACGGCCTGGTAGTGGATCCGGTCCGGCCCGGCGGTGAGCACCGTGTCCAGGAAGGGCGGACGGTCCTCGGCCGGCAGGTGCGCGTGGTTGCCCTCGGTGGCCTGGACGGTGGGGCCGAGCTCGACCGTGTCGAGGAAACCGCCCTCGACCCGCGCGTGCACCAGGACGTGCCGCACGCCGTCGACGGTCCGGGTCAGGAAGGCGGTCACCCCCCGCCCGACCGGCTCGAAAAGCGGCTGGGTCCAACTGGCCACCTCCCGGCTGCCGGCCCGGACCCGGACGGCCACGGCGCGGAAGAAACGGCCGTCCTGGTGGTCGATGGAGGACTCACCGCGCTGCCAGCCCTGCACGGACGCCAGCGGGATCCGCTCCGCCGACACCTCGTGGCGGGAGCGCTCGGCGGTGAACCAGGACAGCACCTCGGTGTCCTCGAACAGCGCCCGCGGCTGCGGGTCCGCCACCGGGATGCAGGACAGCACCGTGCGCGAGTCCATGTTGACCACGTTGTCGCGGTGCAGCAGCTCGTTCACCTGGCCGAGCGTCAGCCAGCAGAAGTCCTCGTGCTCGGGGACCTCGCCGACCGCCTCGACCAGCATGTTGCGGTTGGACTTCCGGAAGAACCAGGAGCCGTGCTCGGACTGCAGCACGTCGGCCAGCACCCGGCCGCGGGCCGGGTCGGTGAAGTACTCGATGTACTTGACGTCGCTGCCCTTGTGCACCTTGGTGTAGTTGCTGCGGGTGGCCTGCACGGTCGGCGACAGCTGCAGCAGATTGGGGTTGCCGGGCTCCATCTTGGCCTGCATCAGCAGGTGCAGCACCCCGTCGAACTCCTTGACCAGGATGCCCAGGATGCCCACCTCGGGCTGCTTGATGATGGGCTGCTCCCAGTGCCGGACCGGTCCGTCGCCGAGTGTGACCCGCAGGCCCTCGACGCTGAAGAAGCGCCCGCTGTGGTGCCCGAGGTTCCCGGTGGCCTCGTCGAAGGACCAGCCCTCCAGCTCGGCGAACGGGATCCGGTCGACCTCGAACCGGTGCGCCCGGCCGCGGCCGGCGAGCCAGTCGGCGAAGTCCCCGGTGGCCAGGTGCGAACCGGCCGCGGCGGCGGCGGAGCGGGCGAGCCGGTCGGCCAGCGCGGCGTCCTCGCGGGGGCGCAGCTGGGCGTGCTCGGCGGGGCTGGGTCCCATCGGCGGGTTCCTCCTGGGGTGGCTGGTCATCGGGTCAGCTGTTCGAGGTCGGCGACCACACGGGCCGGCGAGGGCATGCCGGCCATCTCGGTGCCCAGCTCGCCGGCCGCCTTGGCGTAGCGCGGGTCGTCGAGCAGGTCCCGCACGGCCTCGCTCACCCGGGCGGGGTCGTCCTGCGCGGCCGCGTCGTCCAGGGCGAGGGCGGCGCCGGCCCCGGCCAGCTGTTCGGCGCACCAGAACTGGTCGACCACCTGGGGCAGGACGAGCTGCGGCAGGCCGTACCGGGTCGCCGTCATCGCGCTCCCCGCGCCGCCGTGGTGGACCACCGCCGCGCAGGAGTCGAGCAGGAAGGTCAGCGGGGCGGGCTCGACCAGCCGCACATTGGCGGGCAGCGGCCCCAGCGCGGCGTGGTACTCCGGCTGCACCGTCACCACGGCGTCCACGTCCGGCAGTCGGTCGAAGGCCTCGACGAGGTGCCGGAACAGGCCCTCGCCGTTGTATTCGATGGTGCGCCCGCCCAGCGAGACCACCACCCGCTTGCGTCCGTCCCCGCCGGCCGGGGAGTCGCGGAGCCACGCGGGCATCGCCCCGTTGCCGTTGAACGGCACGAAGCGGATCGGGGCGCCCGGGGCGATGTCCGGCAGCTGGAGGCTGGGCGGGCACGGGTCCAGCAGCAGCGTCGGGTCCGGCAGGTCCGTCAGGCCGAGGCGCTCGTAGGCCTCCCGCAGACCGTCCCGGCCCGCGGTGCGGGCCTGGCCGGAGACCGGGTCGACCCCCCAGCGGTGGTGGACCACCGGGATCCCGAGCTCCTCGCCCAGCAGCAGCGAGAGGTATTCGAGCGTGTCGGCGACGATCAGGTCCGGGGCGAACCGCCGGGCCACCTCCAGGTACTGCGGCAGCGCCTCAAGGGTCGCCGGCATCCACAGCCGCCCGATGTTGGTCAGCAGCTCCAGGTCCGGCCGCGGGCCGGACTCCAGCGGCCGCAGGCCCGGCGCGAGCCGGCTCGCCAGCTTCTCGTCGACGTTCATCGGGCCGCCGAGTTCGACGGCGTTCAGGCCGGCCGACGCGGCGGCCGCCATCACGTCCGTGCGTCCGGCGACCAGCAGCTCGTGACCGGCCGCCCGGATCGCCCAGGCCAGCGGAACGAGGGGGGTGAGGTGGGTGGACACCGGTGTGGTGATCAAGAGGACGCGCATCTGACTCTCCTGCCGGGGTGGGTTGGGGGCGTGGTGGGCCGACGCGGGCGCGGCCCACCACGTGGGGGCGCTACTTGGCGCCCGCGCCCGGCTTGACGTTCTCGTGGACCCAGCGGGCCACCGACGGCAGGACCGTCCCGGCGGTGAAGACCTGCGCGACGCCGAGCTCCTTCAGCGCCGGCACGTCCGACAGCGGGATGACGCCGCCGCCGAACACCGTGACCTGGTCGGCCCCGCGCTCACGGAGCAGCTCGATGGTCCGGGAGAACAGCGTGTGGTGCTCACCCTGCACGCTGGAGATGCAGACCGCGTCGGCGTTCTTCTCGATCGCGGCCTCCACCAGCTGCTCGACGGTGTTCAGCGGTCCGGTGAAGGTCTCGATGCCGCCGTCGTTCAGCGCCTGGACCAGCGGGGCCGCCGACGGGCCGCCGGTGCCCGGCATGGCCATCACGATCCGGATCGGGTTGTTCTCCTGCATGGTTGTCGCCTCCACGGCTCGATGGGTGGGTGGGTCAGGGGGGTCGGGCTGGGGTCAGTGCCGGGCGGCCAGTCGCTCCAGCGCGCCGACCACCTCGGCGGCCGGGGGCATCGCGGCGATCTGGGCCGCCAGCTCACCGGCCCGCTCCCGGTAGGACGGTTCGTTGAGCAGCGCCAGGGCGGCCTTGCGGACGTCCTCGGCGGTGTCCTGGCCGGGCTCCAGGCTGATCGCGGCGCCGAAGTCGGCGATCCGCTCCGCCGCCTCGACGAAGTTGCCGCCCTGCGGCACGACCAGCTGCGGTACCCCGGCGTTCATCGCGGTCAGCGCGGTGACCCCACCGCTGTGGTGGATGATCAGGTCGCTGGTGGGGGCGACCACGTCGAGCGGCACCCAGCCGACGCGCACGCCGGGCAACTGCGCGCGCAGTTCGTCGGCGGCCTCGTCCAGGGTGGCGATCACGATCTCCGCGCCCAGCGGGGCGAGGTCGCCCACCAGCTCGCGCACGAAGCTGGTCTTCTTGGCGACCACCAGCCGGCTGCCGGAGGTGATGACCACCCGCGGCCGCTCGCCGCGGGTGTACATCCACGGCTCCAGCGGGCGCTGCCCGTTGGCCGGGACCCACCGCATCAGCTGGGCGGGCGGTGCGTCCGACGGGCGCAGCCCCGGCGGGCAGATGTCGATGAACAGGTCCGGCGCGGGCAGCCGGTCCAGTCCCAACTCGGTGAGCTCCGGGCGCAGTTCGACGCCGGCGGCCGGGTCCGTGCGCCAGGCGTCGCCGGTGTCCCAGGCCTGCCGGACGTAGGGCACACCGAGCCGGGCGGCGATCAGCGCGGCGGCGAAGGACATCGAGCCGCCGACCACGAGGTCCGGGCGCCAGCGCTCGGTCAGCTCCACCAGCGCCGGCATGCTCGCCGCGGCCATCCGGCCGAACCAGCCGCCGGCGAATTCCAGCTCCTCCTGCTTGGTCCGGGGCATCCGGACCGGATTGCCGGCACGGTCGGTGGTGACGAAGCGGCGCACCGAGGCCGGCGCGTCCGCCACACCGGGCAGGCCGGCGCCCGCGATGTACGGGACGATGTCCTCCACCGCGGTCATGAACACCTGGTGACCGGCGTTGCGGGCGGCGGTGGCCAACGGGGTCAGCGCGAACACCGTCGCCGGGCTGCCGCTGGCGACGAACAGAATCTTCACGAACTCTCCAGGATCAGGAGGGAGTCGACGGGATCAGTCGATGATCAGAACGGTGTTCCCGTCCGGGTCCCGGACGAAGAAGCGGTGCATGGTGTCGTGCTGCTCGATCTCGCTGGGGTCGACCGGGGCGAGCGCCTCCCGGGCCCGGGCCAGGTCCGCCCCGGTGAAGGCGAGGGCCATGGTGTCCCCTCCGGTGTCCCCGCCCAGCACGATCTCGCGGCCGCCGCCGCTGTCCAGCGTGATCCAGTTCTCGCCCTCCTTGACGGTGCGAAGGCCGAGCCGGTCCCGGTAGAAGGCGCGCATCTCCTCGAAGTTGGCGCACTTGATCAGGGTGGCGGTGAATTCGCCGAACATGCGTGGGAGTCCTTTCGCTGGCGGCCCGCAGGGAGCGGCCCGCCGGGTGTGCGGGTCAGCCGAGCAGCGTGCCGCCGCTGGTGTCGACGAAGGCGCCGGTGATCCAGCGCGCGTCCTCGGAGGCCAGGAAGGCCACCACGTCGGCGATCGCCGCCGGCTCGGCGACGTCCCCGAAGGTGCTGAACTGCGACATGACCGCCCGGATCTCCGGGTTCTGGAACACCTCGCTGCCGTTGTCGGTACTGCCGGGGGCCACCGTGTTGACGGTGATCCGGCGCTGGCCCAGGTGGCGGGCGAGGTGCAGGGTGACCTGCTCCAGCGCGCCCTTGGTCATCGCGTAGGTCAGCTGCTCGGGGGCGGCGAACCGGGTGAGACCGGAGGAGATGTTGATGATGCGGCCGTGGTCGGGGATCAGGCCCAGGGCCCGCTGGGTGACGAAGAGCGGCGCCTTGGCGTTGACCGTCATCATCCGGTCGAACCACTCGTCGGTGATCTCCCCCGGCAGGGCGGTCCCCATGATGCCGGCGTTGTTCACCAGGATGTCCAGCCGGGTGTCGCCGGTGTGCTCCTTGAGCTGGGCCTCCAGGCTCGCGAAGAGGGTGTCGACGCCCTTCGCCGGGCCCAGCTCGGCCTGCACGGCGAAGGCCCGGCCGCCCTCGGCGCGGATGCCGGCGACCACCTGCTCGGCGGCCTCCGCACTGGTCCCGTAGTGCACGGCGACCAGCGCGCCCTCCCGGGCCAGCCGTTCGGCGATCGCCCGGCCGATGCCTCGGCTCGCGCCGGTGACCAGGGCGGTTCTGTCGGTCAGCTTGGGCATGATCGTCCTCTTCTCGTGAATGGGGTGAGGTGGTCAGTCGCCGGTGGGCGCGCCGAACCACCGGAGCAGCGCGGGCCCCAGGGCCCCCGACGTGTCGGCCCAGACCACGTGGCCGTCCGGGCGGACCAGCAGGTCGTGGCCCGCCAGGTCGGCACCGGTGCCATGGCCGGGCCAGCCGGCCGCGAGGTCCACCCGCCCGGCCCAGGGCCGCAGTTCGGCGGCCAGCCGGGCGGTGCGGTCCTCGTCGCCGCTCAGGGCGAGCAGCAGGCCGCGGCCGGTCCGCAGCAGCCGCAGGACGTCCCCGCGCTGCGGACCGGTCGCCAGCTCGAAGCCGGGCAGCCGGGCGCCCAGCAGCGGATGGTCCCCCGGGCCGAGCGGGTAGCGGACGTCCAGTCCGGCGATGCCGCTCGCCAGGTGCTCGGCCACGCCGTCCAGGGTGAGCAGTTCGGCGAAGACCGCCCGCAGGCCGTCCACCTCCGCGCCGCCGAGCAGCAGGTGGGACTGGGCGGTGATGCCCGTCAGCACCCGCTCGGCGACCGGGTGCCGCTCGTCGTGGTAGCTGTCCAGCAACCCGGCCGGCGCCCGGCCGCGGACCTCGGCGGCCAGCTTCCACCCGAGGTTGGCGGCGTCCTGCAGTCCCAGGTTCAGCGCCTGTCCGCCGACCGGCATCTGCTGGTGGGCGGCGTCCCCGGCCAGCAGGACCCGCCCCAGGCGGTAACGGGCGGCCTGCCGGCAGGTGTTGTCGAAGGCGTTGACCCAGAGCGGGGTGCCGTGGCCGATGGCCTCCCCGGTCACCCTCGCCCAGGCGGCCGCCACCTCGGCGAACGCGGGCGGGCCGGTGCGCGGGGCCGGCCGGAACGCGAACTCGTGCACCATGACCCGGGTGACGCCGTCCGGACGCCGGGCGGCGACGGCCATCCCGGTGGGGAAGCGTTCGAAGCGCCGACCGGGGATGTCGATGCCGTCGACGTCGGCGCGCAGCAGCTCCTTGTCGGCCGCGGCGCCGGGGAAGTCGATGCCGGCCAGCTGCCGCACCGTGCTCTCCTCGCCGTCGCAGCCGACCAGGTAGGCGGCCTGCAGCCGCACCGGCCCGGCCGGGCCCTGCGCCTCCACCTCGACGTGGTCGGGGTGCTGCCGCAGCCCGGTGACCAGGTGGCCGCGCAGGATCCGCGCGCCCAGGTCGGTGGCCCGCGCGTGCAGCAGCTCCTCGGTGCGGGCCTGGAGCACCTTCCACTGGCCCGGGTACCGGGTGTCCAGCCCGCCCAGGTCCAGCGGCAGGCCGCCGAAGTGCCCGGCACCGTCGTTGGGGGGTGTGCCCAACTCGGCCGCCAGGCCGCGCTGGTCGAAGAACTCCATGGTGCGCGCGTGCAGGGTCGAGGCCCGGGAGGCGGTCGACGGGGCGGCCAGCCGCTCCAGCACGACCGTCTCCACGCCGCCCAGCCGCAGCTCCGCGGCGAGCAGCAGCCCGACCGGGCCCGCGCCCACCACGACCACCTGGGCGTCCATGGTCAACTCCGGCCCTCGGCATGGGCCTTGGCGTACCCCAGGGTGGCGCGGCTGTTGGCGCTGAGCGCGGTCCGGATGTGCTGGCGGGCCTGCTCGACCCCGGCCTCGGCGCCGAGGACGGCCGCGATGTTCTCCGGGTTGACGACCACCGTGTGCTGGGAGGTGACCGAGACCCCGTCCGCGTTCGGCACCAGCCGCCACTGGCCGGTGTGCAGGGTCATCAGCGCCGGCAGGGTGGTCTGCTTGTAGACGATCAGCTCGTCCGGGAAGCACACCCGGATCGACTCGGTGGTGTGGGTGTGGCCGTCCACCGTGCGGGTGTCCATCCGCAGGGTCTGCACGCCGGGCGTGTCCTCGGTGAGCCGGACCGTCGCCACGTGCGGCAGCCGCTCGGACCACAGCTGGGCCTCGTTGAGGAAGTCGTAGACGTCCTTGGCCGAGCCCGCGACCTGCACGGTGTCCTCGAAGGAGAACAGCAGGTCGTCCGCGGCGGTGGCGAGTTCGACGTTGTGCTTGAGGGCGGCCAGCTCGGAACGGCTGTTGCGGTCCACCGCCTCGTCGATCCAGGCCAGCGACTGCGGGTCGTCGTCGATCGCCCGGTAGTCGTGCAGCAGCCGGACCCGGGACCCGGTCGGGCCGAGCGGCTCGATGATCCAGGCACCGCCCATCGCGGCGACCGGCGGCGCGGAGACCTCCTGGCGGAACCCGATCCGCAGCGCCTTCGGGTCCAGCGTGCGGCGCGAGGTCCAGTTCTTGACCGCGCCGTTGGCGGTGGCCCAGATCCGGATCCGCTCGTGGTCCTCGGCGCGCTCCACGTGGTCGGCGTAGACGGTCGGCGGGAAGATCCGGGGCCAGTTCCCGACCTCGGCGATCAACCGGTAGACGGCCTCGGCGGGCGCGTCGACGGTGATCTCGTGCTCGACCTCGCGGTGAGCCTGCTGGGGCATTGCTGTTCTCCTTCGGTCGATCGCGGGGACTGCCGGTCAGAAGTTGCCGAGGCCGCCGCAGACGTTGAGCGCCTGGGAGGTGATCGAGGCGGCGGTGTCCGAGGCCAGGTAGCCGACCAGGCCGGCCACCTCCTCCGGGGTCGAGTAGCGCCCGAGCGGGATCTTGGCCTGGAACTTCTCCAGCACCGCGTCCTCGGTGGTGGCGTAGGCGGCGGCGTAGCCCTGGCGGACCCGCTGCGCCATCGGCGTCTCCACGTAGCCGGGGCAGACCGCGTTGACGGTGATCCCGGTCGGGGCCAGCTCGTTGCCGAGCGCCTTGGTGAAGCCGACCACGCCGTGCTTCGAGGCCGAGTAGGGCGCACCCAGCACCACGCCCTGCTTGCCCGCGGTGGAGGCGATGTTGATGATCCGGCCGCGCTCCTTGCCGCGCATGCCACCGGCGTTGAGCACCTCACGGGTCAGTGTGAAGACGCTGGTGAGGTTGGTCGCGATGACGTCCTCCCACAGCTCGTCGTCGATGTCGGCGGTGACCCCTCCGCCGCTGCGGCCGGCGTTGTTGACCAGCACGTCGATGGTGCCCAGCCGCTCCACCGCCGTCCGCACCAGCGTGCGGACGTCCTCGCGGTCCCGGACATCGCAGTGCGCGCCGTCGACGGTGTGGCCCTCGGCCCGCAGCTCCTCGACCGTACGGGTCACGTTGTCGGCGTTACGGGCGCAGATGAACACCGCGTGCCCCTGGGCGGCCAGGGCGCGCGTCACCGCCAGTCCGATTCCGCTGGTGGCTCCGGTGACCAGAGCCACCCGCTGTCCGGTGTCCGGCATGTCCCCTCCTGGTGGTGCGTCGGCTGATGTGATGGGTGGCGCCGGACCCGGACCTCCGGGTGCTCCGGCGCGGCGACCGGTGCGGTACTCAGGCCGCCGCGGCGACGGCCAGCAGGTGCTCGTTCACGAGCTCCAGCAGCGCGCGCGGGGTCTTGGCCTCGGTCACCACGGAGTCGTCCAGGGTGATGTCGTACTCGCGCTCGATCCGGCCGGTGGTCTCCAGCAGCGCGAGGGACTCGTAGCCCAGCGCGGCCAGTTCGGCGTCGAGGATCTCGCCCTCCAGGTCGACGCCCTCCTCGGTACCGGCCGCCTCGCGCAGGATCCGCTTGAGGTCCTCCAGGGTGAATTCCCGGGCAGTCATGTCGCTCCTTGGATGTCGCGTTCTCGGGTTGGTGGACGGGTCAGCGCGCCGCACGCACGACCAGGGCGGAGTTGAAGCCGCCGTGGCCGCGGGCCAGCACGAGCGCCGTGCGCAGCCGCGTCTCGCGCGGGCTGCCGGTCACCAGGTCGAGCTGGTGGCCGGGGTCGGGGGAGGTACCGGTGGTGGGCGGGATCACGCCCTCGCGCAGGGACAGCAGCGCGCAGGCGACGTCCAGCGGAGCCGCCCCCGAGTAGAGCCGCCCGGTCATCGTCTTGGGCGCCGTCACCGGCACTCCGCGCGGGCCGAAGACCGCGGCGATCGCCTCGGCCTCGATCCGGTCCAGGTCGGGCAGCCCGGCCGCGTCCGCGAACACCACGTCGACCTCGCCCGGGGTCGACCCGGCGTCGGCCAGGGCGAGTTCGATCGCCCGGCGGAGCCCGGGCGCGCGTCCGCTGCCGGGGCGCGGATCGAAGGTGGCGGCGTATCCGGCGATCTCGCCGTAGACCTCCGCACCGCGCTCGTGCGCGGCGTCGGCGGCCTCCAGCACGAGGAGTGCGCCCCCTTCGCCGGGCACGTGGCCGGCGGCGTCGGCGTCGAACGGGAGGTAGGCCCGTTCCGGGTCCTCGCTGGTGCTCAGCCGCTCCCCGGCGAGTTGCGCCACCCAGCCCCACGGGCAGATCGAGGCGTCGACGCCGCCGGTGACGATCAGCCGGCTGCCCTTGCGGATCTGGCGCCGGGCGACGCTGATCGCGTCGAGGCCGCCGGCCTGGTCGCTGACCAGGACGCCGCTCGGCCCCCGCATGCCGTGCCGGATGGAGATCTGCCCGGTGTTGACCGCGTAGAACCAGGCGAAGGACTGGTACGCGCTGACGTGCCGGGCGCCCAGGGACCACAGCTTCTGCAGTTCCCGCTGGCCGAACTCGAAGCCGCCGGAGGAACTGGCCGTCACCACGCCCATGTCGTAGGCGGGCAGGGTCTGCGGGTCCACCCCGGCGTCGGCGAGCGCCCAGTCGGCGGCCACCAGCGCGAGCTGGGTCATCCGGTCGGTCTGCGGCAGCAGCCGGCTGGGCAGGTGGTCCGCCGCCACGAACCCGTCGATCTGGCCGGCCAGTTTGGCCGGGTAGTCGCTCGGGTCGAAGGCGGTGATCCCGCCGATGCCGCTGCGGCCCTCCAGGGTGGCGGCCCAGTACTCCTCGGCGCCCAGCCCGTTGGGGGCGGTCACGCCCAGTCCGGTGACCACGACGGACGTGCTGCTCATGCCCTGCTCCTGTCCGCGTCGGTCAGCACCATCGCGCTCTGGAACCCGCCGAATCCGCTCCCCACGGTGAGCACCGCGTCGGTGCGCCAGTCCCGGGCGGTGAGCGGCACGTAGTCCAGGTCGCACTCGGGGTCCGGGGTGTGCAGGTTCGCCGTCGGCGGGACGACGTTGTGCCGGATCGCCAGTACCGAGGCGGCGATCTCGATCGAGCCGATCGCGCCCAGCGAGTGGCCGACCATGGACTTGATCGAACTCACCGGCACCCGGCGGGCGTGCTCGCCCAGGCTGCGCTTGAACGCCGCGGTCTCGTGCCGGTCGTTCTGCACGGTGCCCGAGCCGTGGGCGTTGACGTAGTCGATCCCCTCGGCGTCCAGCCGGGCCTCCGCCAGCGCGGTGTCGATCGCCTCGGACATCTCCAGGCCGTCCGGGCGCAGCCCGGTCATGTGGAAGGCGTTGCAGCGGGTCGCGAAGCCGGCGATCTCGGCGTAGACGGTGGCCCCGCGCTGCCGGGCGTGCTCCAGGGTCTCCAGGACGAAGACGGCGGCCCCCTCGCCGAGGACGAACCCGTTACGGGTGGCGTCGAAGGGCCGGGAGGCGTGCTCGGGGTCGTCGTTGCGCGAGGTGGTCGCCTTGATCGCGTCGAAGCAGGCCATGGTGATCGGCGAGATCGGCGCGTCGGTGGCACCGGCGATCATCACGTCGGCCGATCCGTCGCGGATCAGCTCGACGGCGTGCCCGACCGAGTCCAGCCCGGAGGTGCATCCGGTGGAGACCACGGTCACCGGGCCCTCGGCCCCCACCGACCACGCGACCTCGGTGGCGAAGGAGCTGGGCACGAAGAAGTTGTAGAGGTGCTTGGGGGCGTAGCGGTGGTCGACCAGGTCGAGCCGGCCGCTGTCGCTCACCACCCGGTACTCGTCGTCGAGACCGGTGGTGGCGCCGACCGCGCTGCCGATGGTGACACCGGTCCGGGCCGGGTCCAGCTGGTCCAGCTCCAGCCCGCTGTCGGCCACCGCCTCGCGGGCGGCGACCACCGCGAACTGGCCGGCCCGGTCGATCCGGCGGACCTCCTGCGGCCGCAGGCCGTGCTCGTACGGGTCGAAGTCGACCTCGGCGGCGACCCGGGAGCGGAACGGCGCGGGGTCGAAGAAGGTGATCCCGCGGGTGGCCGTCCGGCCCTCGCTGATCAGCGTCCAGAAGTTCTTGGTCCCGATGCCGCCCGGGGCCAGCACCCCGACCCCGGTGATCACGACCCGGCGTCCGGCCATCACTGCGCCTGCCAGTGGTAGAAGCGCGTGGCCATGGCGTCGGAGGGCGAGCGCCAGGTGTCGGGGTCGTAGGCCTCGATGTGCGGCTTGAGGTCCCGGCTGATCTGCACGAACAGGGGGTCCTCCTTGGCCGTCTCGATGCGCTCGCCGCCGTGCTCACCGTCGAAGTCCTGGAGGTGGAAGTACAGGCCGCGGTAGGCGAACAGCTGGCGGCGCCGGGTGCCCATGCGGTGCGGCATGTCGGTCTCGTCGAACGCACCGAAGAGGCGGGCCACCTCGTTGCTGGAGCCGATCTCCATCCGGGCGACGATCAGGTTGCTGTGCACAGAGCTTCTCCTTCGGTCGAGCTGGGCCTTCGGTCGGGCGGGGCCTGGTCGGCGGGCCCGCTAGCGGGCGGGGCCGAACCAGCGCCGGAGCGCGGCCGTCAGCTCCTGGTGACTTTCGGGGGTCCAGGCGACGTGCCCGTCTGGGCGGACCAGGACGGCCGCCGTGGCCTTGAGCGGGCTGTCGTCCGGGAGGTCGCGCACCGTGGCGACGCAGTGGTCGACGCGGTCGGACCACGGTCCGACGGCCTCGCGCAGCGCGGGGTCGGCGGTGAGGTCCAGCAGCAGGCCACGGGCCGGGTGGAGCAGTTCGGTGGCGGTGGTGGGGCCCGCCGCGGTGTCGAGTCCGAGCGGCGGCAGCCGGCGGCCCAGCAGCGGGTGGTCGTCCGAGCCGACGTCGTAGCGGATCTCCAACCCGCTGACCACGGCGGCCAGATGGCGGTTCACCCCGTCGAACCCGAGCAGTTCGCCCAGTACCTCGCGCAGCGGCTGGACCTCGTCGCCGCCGAGCATGAGCACGCCCTGGGCCCGGGTGTTCATCAGCAGGCGCCGGCCCACCGGGTGGCGCTCGCCGTGGTAGGTGTCCAGCAGGTCCTCCGGGGCGGTGCCGCGCACCACCGCGGCCAGCTTCCAGCCCAGGTTCACCGCGTCCTGGACGCTCGTGTTCATGCCCTGGCCGCCGGCCGGCAGGTGGATGTGCGCCGCGTCGCCGGCCAGCAGCACCCGGCCGCGCCGGTACTCGGACACCTGGCGGGCCGCGTCGGAGAACGAGCTGAGCCAGACCGGCTCGCCGTGCGAGATGTCGGTGCCGATCAGCCGCTGCCAGGCGGCGGCGATCTCCGCGTAGGCGGGCGGCTCGGTCCGCCGGCGGGGCGGGGCGTCGCGCTCCCCCACGATGAGCCGGTCGATCCCGTCACCGAGGGGTCCGACCATCACCATGCCGCCGGACACGGTCTCGCCGATCATCCGCGGTTCGAGGTCCAGGCCGCGGACGTCGGCCAGGAACAGCTCGCGGGTCGCCGCCCAACCGGGGAAGTCGAAGCCGGCGGCCTTGCGGATGACACTGCGCCCGCCGTCACAGCCGACCAGGTACGCGGCCCGCAGCAGGGACGCACCGGCCGGGCCGACGACCTCGACCTCGACCTCGGCACCGCCGTCGTGCACCGCGAGCACCTCGTGGCCGCGGCGGATGTCGGCGCCCAGGTCCCGGACCCAGGCCTCCAGGACCTCCTCGGTCCGGGACTGGGGGACCGTCTTGGCCGGCAGCCGGCTGCTGTCCAGTTCGTCGAAGTCGACCGGGACACCACCGAAGTGCCCCTGGCCGCTGGTCTCGACATTTCCGAAACGGGACAGCAGGCCGCGCTGGTCGAATACCTCCATGGTGCGGATGCTCAGACCGAGACCACGGGACTCACCGGTGGGTTGCGCATTCTTTTCCAGCACGATCACGTCGGCGCCACCGAGGCGTAGTTCACCGGCCAGCATCAATCCCGCCGGGCCAGCCCCCACCACAATGACTGACGCATCCATGTGTTCCCCCTGGCTGCTGTTGGAATTCCTGGACGGACTTCGACCGGCCGGCCCCCGGCACTGCGCAATCGAGCCTTCGAAGAGATTGTTCGTTGACCCGGGCGAAGTCAAGGGCCTTATCCGCGGCCGTGAAAGGGCTAGGTCAGGGGAATGTCAAAACAGCAGCGCCGGGCAAACCATGGGTCAGTGGAACGACAATTGTGTCGAGCATCACACGGGGGCGGAACGGCGCCCGGGGACCGGCGGCGCACCCGGGGGTTCGGATCGTCGGAACGGCCGGGCCCGGAACGACGAACGGCCGGGCCCGTACCGCGCGAATGCGGTGCGGGCCCGGCCGTCGCACCGCCCCGGGGGGGCGGCGGTGTCGATGAGATCGGGGGTACGGGGACCAGTACGGGGACCGGTGCGGGACTACGCGGAACCAGGCGGGACTAGTAGTGGCCGAAACGGAATCCCACGCCTCGCACGGTCACGATCCATTCGTGGTCACCGAGCTTCTGGCGCACCATGTTGACGTGGGTGTCGAGGGTCCGGCTGACCTGCCGGCCCACCGCCCCGGTCCCCCTCGTCTCCTTCCAGACCTCGGACATCAGGCGTTCCCGGGAAAGCACCGCCCGGGGTTCGGACGCCAGGACATGAAGCAGGTCGAATTCTTTTCTGGTCATGGCGATCGACCGCCCGTCGAGGTGCACCTCGCGGCTTTCCCGGTCAATACTCAAAGGCCCGCGAACAATTCGGTTGACACTCGGCGGCTGACGCCGGGACCGGCGCATGACGGCCTCGATGCGGGCGGCCAGCTCCCGGAATCCGTAGGGCTTCGCCAGGCAGTCGTCGCAGCCGGCCTGCAGACTCAGCACCCGGTCCAGTTCGGTGTCCCGGGCGGTCAGCGCGATGATGGGGATCTCGCTCGACGCGCGGACCGCCCGGCAGATCTCCAGGCCGTCGATGTCGATGAGTTCCAGCCCGAGCAGCATCAGGTCGTACTCGCCGTGCGATTCCAGGGCGGCCACACCGTTGGAGGCGATCCCCACGTCGTAGCCGTGCCGCCGGAGACTCTGCTGCAGGGTGCCGGCGTGGGCCGCATCGGATTCGGCCAAAAGAACTTGCATTGACTCCCCCGTATCTCAACGCCCGATTAGCCGCTGACCGGTGGTCCGGCCGGCGGTTGTGCGGCTGAAGGCCCGAAGCCGGCGAGCGGGGGGATCCACGGGTGTGCGGGCATGACGAAGCGGACCGCGACGCCTGGACACGGCGGTGCCACCCCTCCTCGCCCTCACTCCCCGACGGGAACCGCCTCCAGCCCCTCCACCCCGGCCTTGATTACGCCATGACTGACCCTCAGGTTCGGCAGCGTACGCCATGGTTGGCAACAGCTGTCAACTATGGCGGACAGCAGCACGGGCGTGGGAGAGTGGGCCCGCAGAGTTTCCGGGTCCGGGTGTCAGGCCCGACCCTGGAGGGAGGGGCAAGAGATGACCAGTGGTGATTCACCGGCCGGTCGGCCGACCGTCCAGAGCTTCGACGAGCGGCTCCAGGGACTGATCGGCACCATGTACCCCGACGAACGGAAGCGACCCGGCTACACCAAGCTGGCCAAGGAGATCCGCGAGTCGACCGGCGGCACCATCTCGGGCACCTACCTGTGGGAACTCGCCACGGGCAAGAAACGCAATGTGACGCTCGATCAACTCACCGTGTTGGCCAAGTTCTTCGGCGTGCCGGCCGAGTACTTCCTGAGCGAGGACGTGGCCGACCGGGTCGACACCCAGCTCAAGGCGATGCTCGCGCTGCGCGACGCACGCGTGCGCAGCATCGCCCTGCGGGCCGACGGCCTCTCGGCCCAGGCCCTGGAGGCACTGTTGGTGATGGTCAACGAAGCCCGCAAGCTAGAGCGCCTCTCGCCGGTCGACGACGTGGTCCACTGCGCGGATGACACCCCCACCGGGAAGCGACCCGGCTCCTAGGTGGAATCAGGACGACCCGGCCGTCCGGAGCCTTCGGGCCCTCCGGACGCGCACGGGTCGTCAGCCCTGCCACGACGCATTCCGACACCGTCGTCGGACGGCGGGCCCGACCGCCCGCCGGGAGGTCTGCGGCACGAAGTGAGTCATCGGCCAGGTGTGCCCGAACACACCACAGGTCGACGCTGCGCCATCAAACTCTGCCTGGGGGAAGCAGTTGCTGTACCGAAACCTGCGTCGTGAATGCCAACAGATAGTCAATCAACTCGACCTGCCGCGGCCGTTCTCCGTCGAAGCGCTCTGCGACCAGTTGGCCGAACAGCGGAAACGACCGCTGCACCTCATGCCGTTGCCGCCCGAGGCCGGAGCGATCGGCGCCTGCGGGCTCTGGCTCTCGACCAGCACCAGCGATTTCATCTTCGTGGAACGCAACACATCTCTACCACATCAGGAGCACATCGTCCTGCACGAGATCGGCCACATGCTCTTCGACCACCGGACGCTGTCCATGGCCGAACCCGCCAGCATGAGCGAGATCTTCAGCGACCTCGGCCCCGACCTGCTCCGGCGCTACCTGGCCCGCACCAACTACGGCACCCGGCACGAGCAGGAGGCCGAGATGCTGGCCAGCCTGATCCGCACCACCGCTGACGACGCCACCCCCGAGCAGCCGGTCAGCGTGCTGGGCAAGCTGGAGGCCGCGATGGGCGTCGGTGAGCGGCATGCTCGCTGAACTGAACCGCTACGGCCAGTCGCTGGAGAAGGTGAGCATCGCCGCGCTGTGGTTCACGGTGCTGCTCCGGGCGCCGGCCGCGGCGCGCTCGCCGTGGCAGCGGAGCCTCTGGCTCGGCATCGCGACGGCCGCCGGCGCGATGACCCTCAACGTGCCACCGGTCCTGCGCCTGCTGCACCACGTGATCGGCTCGGCGGACCTCGTCGACCTGATCCGCAACCTGACCGGCGTCGTCTCGGCCGCGGCGGTGCTCGACTTCGTGCTGTTCACCACCGACCACCCGCGCCTGCGGATCGGCCTGCACGTCGCGGCCCTGTTCGGCATGGCCGCCCTGCTCACGCTGGACCTCAACGCCCCGCCGCACGCCGAGCACACCATCCCCGCGGTCGGCGCCCCGGATCCCTCCACCACCTACTGGCTGCTGCTGATCGGCATCCAGCTCGCGGCCAACATCGTCTGTTGCCTGGTCTGTTGGCGCTACGGTCGGCGCAGCGAGAACCGGACGCTCCGGCTCTGCCTGAACCTGTTCGGCTGGGGCACCGCCTGCGCCGGCCTCTACTGGCTGGGCTACCTGGTCTACCTGCCCGTCCGCAACCCCGACATCGTCGCGGCGCTGCCGCTGCTGATGGGCCTGCACGGCCTGCTGCGCGCCGTCGCGCTGGCCGCACCCGGGCTCATCAACCTGCGCCGCAAGGTCCACGACCTGGCGACGGTCCGACGGCTGTGGCCGCTCTGGTACGAACTGGTCACGGTGGTGCCGCACGTGACCCTGCGCATCCCGCGCTCCCGGATCCGCGAGGTGCTCCGCCCGGACGGCTCCTGGAACCTGCTCGCCTACCGCAAGATCATCGAGATCCGGGACGCCGTCCTGGTGCTGCGCGACGGCACCCCCCTGGACCTGCTCGACGCGGCCGAGCAGCACGTCGCGGCCGCCGCGGTCGCGCCGGAGCAGGCCGACGCGACCGTGCTCGCCTGCGTGCTGCGGGTCGGCGTCGCCGCCCCGACCGCCGACTGCGCGCCGTGCTCGACGCAGAAGGCGGAGTTCTCGGTGTCCGGCGGCGCCGACCTGGAGGCCGAGGCGGCCTTCCTGATCCAGGTCGCCAAGGCCTACCGTTCGTCCCTCGTCGCGGAGTTCAGCCACCGACGGGGCGACGAGCCGGTGCCGGCGGCAGGCTGCGCCGTCGCCGCCGACTGAGCACCGCCCGGCTCCAGGCCGCGTCCCGCCCTAGCTGTTCTGTCCCGTGAGGTTGGGGACGCGGGTGGCGGGTGGCTTGCCTGCGAGTGCGGTGTGTCCGCGGTGGTGATTGTAGGTG
>NZ_JBEOSV010000100.1:0-24718 GCF_040303245.1 Kitasatospora sp. NPDC096077
AACCGCGCGGCACCATCGAGACCGAAGCAGCACGCCGCCTCGCCGACGACCTCAACAACCAGTAGTCACCAGCTAACCCAACACTTTCTGAGGCGCGCGGACCTCGGCAGGGCCGCGACCTGCGCCGAACCGGTGCGGAGCCGGGTGGCTACGCTGCCGGGATGACCTCCGTGCCGTCCGTACCCTCCGTACCGCCTGGGCCGTTCGGACCGCCTGGACCGTCCGGACCGCCGGCCGCGGCGGTCGCCGAGGAGCTGCGCCGGCTCCAGCAGCTCCTCCCGGCCGAGCTCGGGCCGGGCCTCAGCGAGCGGGAACTCGACGAGGTCGAGGCCCGGTTCGGCTTCCGCTTCGCCGCGGACCACCGGGTCTTCCTGGCCGCAGGCCTGCCGTACGGCTCGCCCTCCTGGCCGGACTGGCGGCACGGCGACCCGGCGGAGCTGCGGGCGTGGCTCGCCCGGCCGGTCGAGGGCGTGCTGTTCGACGTCGAGCACAACGGCTTCTGGCACCCGAACTGGGGGCCGGAGCCCGCCGGGCGGCCGGAGGCGCTCCGGATCGCGGCGGCGGAACTGGCGGACGTCCCGCAGCTGGTGCCGGTGTACGGCCACCGCTACCTGCCCGGTACGGCGGGGGAGTTCGGCCATCCGGTGCTCTCGGTGCACCAGACCGACGCCGTCTACTACGGGAACGACCTCGCCGACTACCTCCGGTACGAGTTCACCGGGCGGTCGGCCGGGCTCTCCCGGGCCCGGGCGACCGTCGGTTTCTGGTCGTACCTGCTTGAGGGCTGCCCGGAGACCGCGGTCAGCACGCCGCACGATCCGTACGCCACGACACCGGCGGAGGCGGTCGAACACCTGCGGATGCTGGCGCTGGAACGGCTGATCGGCCGCCGGGTCGCGGACGAACAGCTGGTCCAGGCCGGGCTGGTGGCACTGGTCCTCGACGTCGAGTCGCCGTCCCTCCCGCTGCTCGCCGGGCTGCCACGCGCCGAACACGGCCGGGCCGGTGCGCTGTTCGGGCAGGTGCTCACCGAGCTGGGCCTCGACTCCGGTCTGCCGCAGGAGGCGGCCCGCTGGGAGTCGGCCCATTGGGACGCGGCCGGCTGGGAGCCGGTCCGTTGGGAGCTGGTCCGCTGGTGGCTCCGGCTGATCGTGAACGGAAGTACCGCCCCCGCGGCCGGCGTCGAGGTGATCGCCCACGAGGGCTGGGGCGCGCTGGCCCGCCCCGAGGCCCTGCGGCCGCTGGTCGAACTGGCCGGGGACCGGGAGCAGGGCCGGGACGGCGGCCGGGAGACGGTCGCCGACGCGATCCGTGCCGAGGCCGACCGGCTGCTCGCCGGCCCCTGGCCCCCGCCCAGGGGCTGACCGTCGCTCCCGTGGACGGGGTTCCGGGCCCGACGGCCAGGCCCTGAACCCGGACTCCCGCCACGAGGTTCAGTCCTGCGGGACCACCAGGGCCAGGGTGAGCGGGCGGTGGCCGGCGTCGGGGCCGGCCTCGACGGTGTGGACGCCCGGGGCGGTGCGCCAGGCGTGAGCCGTGGTGTCCCAGGTCTGGACGGCCCGGCGCGGGACGGTGATCCGGGCGGTGGAGACGGCGCCCGGGGCGGCCTCGACCACGGCGAAGCCGGCCAGTTGCCGGTCGGGGCGGCTGCGGTCGGATCCGTCCGTGGCGAGGTAGACCTGCACCACCTCGCGGCCGGTCCGGTCGCCGGTGTTGCGGACCCGGACGGAGACCTCGGCCAGGGTGTCCGTGCTGCCCGCGGCGCCCTCGGTCAGCCGGGCCTCCAGGCCCTCGTAGGACCAGCGGGTGTAGCCGCGACCGGCGCCGAACCAGTAGGCGGGGGCGGCGCCGGCCCGGCGCTGCCAGGCCCGGTAGCCGATGAACAGGCCTTCGGGGTAGTCGAGTCGGCCGTCGGTCGGGGTGACCTCCCAGACCGGGCAGTCGGCCTCCTCGGCGGGCCAGGTGGTGGGCAGCCGGCCTCCCGGTTCGACCGTGCCGAGGAGCACGTCGGCCAGTGCCTCGCCGGCCTGCTGGCCGGGGAACCAGCCGAGCAGCACCGCCGCCACCGACTCGCGCCACGGCATCAGCACCGGGGCGCCCGCGTTGACCACCACCACGGTGCGCGGGTTGGCGGCCGCGACCCGGGCGACCAGCTCGTCCTGACGGCCGGGCAGACGCAGGCCGGCCCGGTCCACGCCCTCGCTCTCCACCTCTTCGGTGGTGCCGACCACGACCACCGCGACCTCGGCCGCCGTGGCCGCCGCGACGGCCTGCTCGATCAACTCCTCGGCGGAGACGGTGGGTGCGGCGTGGCCGAGGGTGAAGGAGACCAGGCCGAAGCCGGCGAAGCCGCCCGCCTCCGGCATCGTGCAGGTCAGCGAGACGGCGACCTCCCGGTCGGCCGCGAGCTCCAGCTCGACCCGGTGCTCCGGGGGGTTGAGGAAGGCGGCGGCCGGGTCCTCGCCCTCCGGCAGCAGCGTTCCGTCGAAGAGCACCTCGCCGTCCGCCTCCAGCCGGAACCGGCCGACGCCGCGGACGGCCAGCTGGTGCCGGCCGGTGGTCCGGGCGGTGTCGGTGGTCCCAGTGCCGCCGGTGGTCCCGGTGGTCCCGGTGGTACCGGTACTCAGGGTGCCGGTCAGCCGGACCGCGGTGAGCTCGGCGAACGGGACGCCGCCGGGCAGCGCACCGAGCCACCGGAGGTCGCCGCCGGGCAGCGCGGCAGTGCCCAGAGTGCCCTGGGCGCCGAGCAGTTCGGCGGTGCACGGGAAGGCGGCCGGAGGGAGGAAGGTGCGCGGGTCGGCGCCGAGCGCGTGCACCAGCCGGGTGCCCTCGCCCAGCGCGGCGCGCAGGCCCTCCAGCGGACCGACCAGCCGGGTCGGGAAGACCTGGGCGCTGCCGCCCCCGCCGATCCGGGGCTCGGCCGCGGCCGCACCGATCAGGGCCACCGAGGCGGGCGCCGGGTCGAGTGGCAGCACGTCGCCCTCGTTGCGCAGCAGGACGAAGGAGCGGGCCGCCAGTTCGCGGACCAGTGCCTCGCCGTCGATCGGCGCGGGCAGTTCCTCCGCCGGGACGGCCGCGGGCGCGCCGGCCAGCAGGCCGACCCGGGCGGCCAACCGCAGGACCCGGCGGGCCAGTTGCTCCACCGCGGTCTCGGGGACGAGACCGTCGCGGACGGCCCGTACGAGGTGCTCGCCGTAGACGGTGGCCGGGCCGGGCATCGCGATGTCGAGGCCGCCGAGGGCCGCCCGTACGGTGTCCCGGGCGCCCGTCCAGTCCGAGACCAGGACGCCGTCGAAGCCCCACTCCTCACGCAGCACCGCGTTGTTGAGCTCGGCGTGCTCGCTCATGCTCGGGCCGTTGACGGCGTTGTAGGCGGCCATCAGACCCCAGGGGCGGGCTGTTCGGACGATCGTCTCGAACGGTGCCAGGTACAGCTCGCGCAGGGTGCGCTCGTCCACCCGGACGTCGACGGTGTAGCGCTCGGTCTCCGAGTCGTTGGCGACGAAGTGCTTGGGCGTGGTGGCGACGCCGCCGTCCTGGACGCCGGAGACCAGGGCGGCGCCGATCCCGCCGGTGAGCAGCGGGTCCTCGGAGAAGCACTCGAAGTGGCGTCCGCCGCGCGGGCTGCGGTGCAGGTTCACGGTCGGGGCGAGCACCACGTGGGCGCCCTTGCGCCGGGCCTCCTGGGCGAGCAGCCGGCCGGCCCGGCGGACCAGGTCGAGGTCCCAGGTGGCGGCCAGGGCGGTCGGCGAGGGCAGGGCGACGGACGGGTCGTCCGGGGTCCACTGCTCCCCGCGCACGCCGGCCGGGCCGTCGGACATCACCAGCCGGCCGAGGCCGATCCGCTCGTCGGCGGGAAGCGACCACATGTCGGCCCCGGCGAGCAGGGCGACCTTGGCGGGCAGGTCGAGCCGGGCGAGGGCGGCCTCGACGGCGGTCTCGCGGCGGGCGTCGGCGTCGTTCCGGGGGTCGGCGGTCGCGCTGTTCCCGTCGCTCACGCGGCCCACACCGCCCACGCCGCTCGTGCTGTTCACGCTGTTCTCCTCGTGCTCCGTACGGTCGTCCACGGCTCAGATCCACCCTTCGAGCGCGGTCATGAATCCGGGGTGGTCGTCCCGGTGCACGGTGTGTCCGGCGCCCGGGACGGTGCGCACCTCGAAGCCGCGCTCGCGCAGCAGCTCGGCGTCCGGGGCGCCGACCAGGAAGCTCCGGTCGGCCAGCACCACCAGGGAGGGCACGGCGGGTGCGGCGGGCAGACCGGACTCCTGGCCGGACATGGCCAGGGCGGAGTCCGGGTCCCAGGCGGCGAGGGTGGCGAGCTCGACGTCGAGGTCGGCGCTCTCCCAGCGCGGGTTGAGGGTGCGGATCTGCTCCCGGGTGGCGTCCCGGAACTCCACGAACAGCGCCGGGTCGACCCCCGAGGCCTCGGCGAACTGCCAGGCCGGGTCGACGTAGACGGCGCGGGCCGGGCGCAGCCGCTCGACCGCGCGCAGCAGGGAGATGCCGCCGAGCGAGTGCCCGACGGCCAGGTCGGCCCCGGCGGGCAGGGTCTCGACCAGGTCCTCGGCGTACGCCTCCAGCGGGTAGCGCTCCCGCGGGGTCGCGCCGGTGCCGCGCGGGCTCTGCCCGTGGCCGCGCTGGTCGACGGCGATGACGCGGTAGCCGCGCTCGGCCAGGGCCGGTCCGACCCGGCGCCAGGTGCGGTGGTCGGACATGATGCCGTGCACCAGCAGCGCGACGCGCTCTCCGGTGCCCCATTCCTGGGTGTGCAACTTCATGGTGGGGGAGCCTTTCGACCGAGTTCAGCCGGGTTCGATCGGATCCGGCAGGATTCCGACCGGGGTGCGACCAGGTGCGAGCTGATACGACCAAGTACGACCTGATGCACGTTACACGTGTAACGGTTACTCGTGTAACCACGTGTCTATCAGGGCATTCCGTCCCACGGCCAGAGCCCGGCGTGAAAAGATTCCCACCGTTATGGACAGCGACCGCACCGAACCCGCCGCCCCCGCTCCTACCCACGGTCCCGCCCCCGGTCCCGGTCCGGTCGGCGCACCCACCAGCGCCGACGTCGCCCGCCTGGCCGGCGTCTCCCGGGCCACGGTCTCCTTCGTGCTCAACAACACCGCCGGCGGACGGGTCAGCGAGCAGACCCGGCTCAAGGTCCGGGCCGCCGCCGACCGGCTCGGCTACGTCCCGCACGCCGCCGCCCGCTCGCTGCGGGCCGGCCGTACCGGCCTGGTGCTGCTGGCCGGCTCCACCGCACCGATCGGCCCGCTGTTCAGCGGCTTCTACCGGGACCTCCAGGACGCCCTGCACCGCCACGGCCACACGCCCGTACTGCTGGGCCCGACCGTCGGCGACGGGGACGAGGCCGTCCGGGCCTGGGCCGAACTGCGGCCCACCGCCGTGTTCTGCCTCGCCCGGGGGCTCACCCCGGACGGCGTGCACCTGCTGCGCCGCTCCGGCGCCCGGGCGGTGCTCACCCTCGGCACGCCCCCGGTGCCCGGCGCGCACGCGCTGCTCATGGACCAGCGGGAGGTCGGCGCCGTCGCCGCCGCGCACCTGCTGGAGCGGGGTCGGCGCCGGATCGGCGTGGTGATGCCGACCGACCCGGCGCTCGCCCTGTTCAGCGAACCCCGGCTGGCCGGCATCCGGGCGGCCGCCGAGTCGGCGGGCCTCGGCGCCGTGGTCGAGCCGCTGCCGCTGGACTACACCGAGGAGTCCGCGGCCGGACTGGCCGCCCGCTGCCGGGAACTCGCCCTGGACGGCCTGTTCGGCTACAACGACGAGTACGCCATGCTCGTCCTGCGCGCGCTCCAGGACGCCGGTGCCGACGCACCCCACCCGGTGGCCGTGGTCGGCGCCGACGACCTGCTGCTCGGTCGACTGCTCCGCCCCCGGATGAGCTCGGTCCGGATGCGGCTGCCGGCCGGCGAGGAACTGGCCGAGCTGGTCGACCGGGTGATCGCCGACCCGGACGCGCCCCCGCTCCGCCGGGACCTGATGACCGTGGAACTGGTCGCCCGCGAATCGTCCTGACCCGACGCGCCCCGGCTCACGTCGAGCTGCCCCGAGTCGAGCTGCTGCGGATCGTCCCGAGCGGCGCGTGCCGTCAGCGGCCCGTGGTGAGGACCATCCGGAACCGGGCCCGCCCGTCGGCCATCTTGGCGACCGCGGCGGCCGCCTCCGTCAACGGGGCCTCCTCGATCCACGCCCGCACCCCGGACTGGACGGCGAAGCGCAGGGTGTCCTGGGTGTCGACGGCGGTGCCGGAGGAGTGGGCGTACACCTTCAGGTCGCCGTTCAGCAGCTGCAGCGGGTTGACCGCGAGCCGGTCCGGCGAGGCCCCGACGATGATCAGCTCGCCGCGGCGGCCGAGCCCGTCGATGGTGGCGGACATGGCGTCCGAGTTGGTGATCGTGGCCAGCACCACCTTGGCCCCGCCGAGGGCCCGCAGGGCCTCGGCGACGTCGCCGGCGGTGCTGTCGATGTACCGGTCGGCGCCCAGCTGGTGTGCCAGCGGCTGCTTCTCCTGGCCGCGGGCGATCGCCACGGTGCGGAAACCCATCGCGCGGGCGAACTGGACGCCCAGGTGGCCGAGCCCGCCGAGGCCGAGGATCGCCACCGTGTCGCCGGGGCGGGCGGCGCTGCGGCGCAGCGCGTTGTAGACGGTGACCCCGGCGCAGGCCAGCGGCGCGGCCTCGGCGGCGGTCAGCTCGTCCGGCACGGCGGCCAGGGCGACGGCCGGGACGACGACGGAGTCGGCGTAGCCGCCCGGGTAGGCGGCGCCGGGGATCTCCAGCCGGTCGCAGTGGACGGCGTCACCGGTGCGGCAGGCGTCGCAGCGCCCGCAGCTGCCGCCGTACCAGCCGACCGCGACCCGGTCGCCGATGCCCCAGCCGGTCACGCCCTCGCCGAGGGCGTCGATGCGGCCGGCGATCTCGTGGCCGGGGGTGACCGGGTAGGTGGTGCCGGGCAGCAGTCCGGCCGCGATCAGCAGGTCGGAGTGGCAGACGCCGCACGCCTCGACGGTGATCCGGACCGTTCCGGGCCCCGGTTCACGGGGCGGTACCGCGACGAGGACGGGCGTGGCCTGCGAATCGGCGACCTGGACGGCGCGCAGCGCGCCGCCGGAGGGGGTGGGGCTGGTGGCAGCCATGGGGGAGAGCCTCTCGCTCGGGGGTCGACGCGGGGCGGAGCCCGCACGCGCTGACCCCACCAGCTTGGTGCCTCCGCCGCCGCCCGGCCACGCGCCCGGTCCCTTCCCGGCGTCCGACTCCTTCGGCGTCCGGCCCTTTCGGTTCCCGCCCCCCTTCGGCGTCCGGCCCTTTCAGTTCCCGCCCCCCTTCGGCGTCCGGCTCTGCCGGCGCCCGCCCCCGCCGACACCCAGTCCCTCTGGCGCTCAGCCGTGACGCCGGTAACATGAGGCATCCTCACATTCTCGTCAGGAGGCTGCCATGCCGGATCGTTTCGACCTGCCGGCCGGGTTCCGTTGGGGCGCCGCCACCGCGGCCTACCAGATCGAGGGGGCGGTGGACGAGGACGGCCGCGGCCCGTCCATCTGGGACACCTTCTGCGCCCAGCCCGGCGCCGTCCGCGACGGGCACACCGGCGCGGTCGCCTGCGACCACTACCACCGCTACCCCGAGGACATCGCCCTGATGAAGGGCCTCGGGCTGGACGGCTACCGCTTCTCCATCGCCTGGCCCCGGGTCCTGCCCGCCGGTGCCGGGCCGGTGAACCCCGCCGGCCTCGCCTTCTACGACCGGCTGGTCGACGCATTGTTGGAGGCGGGCATCGCCCCCCTCCCCACCCTCTTCCACTGGGACCTGCCCCAGGCCCTCGAAGACGCCGGCGGCTGGCTCAACCGCGACACCGCGTACCGCTTCGCCGAGTACGCCGACGTCGTCACCGACCGCCTCGGCGACCGCGTCCCCACCTGGATCACCCTCAATGAGCCCTTCGTCCACACCGTCTTCGGCTACGCCCTGGGCACCCACGCCCCCGGCCACACCCTGATGTTCGAGGCCCTCCCGGCCGCCCACCACCAGCTCCTCGCCCACGGGTTGGCCGCCTCCCTGCTCCACGACCGCGGCCTGGAGGTGATGCTCTCCAACAACCTCACCCCGGTCGAACCCGCCACCCAGGACCCCGCCGACCTGGCCGCCGCCACGGCCTACGACGCCCTCCACAACCGCCTGTTCACCGACCCCGTCCTGCTCGGCCGCTACCCCGACCTCTCCGCCCTCGGCGTCCCCGACGACATCTTCGGCGCGATCCGACCCGGCGACGTCGACCTCATCCACACCCCCGGCCTCGACGGCCTCGGCCTCAACTTCTACAACCCCACCCGCGTCGCCGCCCCCAGCGACCCCGACCTCCCCTTCGACCTGGTCGCCATCCCCGACGTCCCCCACACCGCCTTCGGCTGGCCCGTCGTCCCCGACACCCTCCGCCAACTCCTCCTCCAGCTCCGGGACTTCTACGGCAAGGCCCTCCCGCCCATCACCATCACCGAGAACGGCTGCTCCGTCGACGCCGCCACCACCCCCGACCAGCCCCGCATCGACTACCTCGCCACCCACCTCGACGCCCTCGCCGCCGCCACCGCCGAAGGCATCGACATCCGCGGCTACTACACCTGGTCCCTCCTCGACAACTTCGAATGGGCCGAGGGCTACCACCAACGCTTCGGCCTCGTCCACGTCGACTTCACCACCCAGCAGCGCACCCCGCGCGCCTCCTACGCCTGGTACCGCGACCTGATTTCCTCTCATAAGGCGAGGCGGACAAGCTAGTTGAGGTCCGATGTCGACTCGGTTCCGATCGCGCCATCGGTGTGTGCATCGCGGACTCCCCGGCGCGGCCACACGCATTCCTGCGCGTCCCTTCGACAGTGCCGGCGCCGCGTGACACCCTGGAATCAGCGTTGCTTCGGTAGGGTAAGCCGGTCGTGTGCCTCTGCGCCCGCCAACGCGAGCTGCTGCCAGGGCGGTCGTGCGACGATCGACAAGAGAAGGGTCACCGATGGTGTCGGACCAGGCCGTGATCGGTTGCCCGGGGGTGCTGGTGATCGGCACCCGGGGAGCCGCCGGCCCTGGTGAGGTCCTGGTCAGGATCAGGGGCGGTTCGGAGTCCTTCCTCGCCTGGTCGGAGGAGCCCCTGCCGAAGGGGACGTCCGTCCTGGTGATCGAATCGCGTGGTACTCGCCAGGTCGACGTCATCGAGTGGACCGACCCGACCGACGAGCCGTGGGCCGACCGTGCCGACGGCATTCGCTGAGGAGAAATCAGGATGTTCGGCTACCGCGTTCCCGCTCCCGACCAGGCGATGCTGATCTCAGGCGGAAAGCGGGGCCTTGCGGGTGCGCCGTTCCGCGTGGTGACCGGGCACGGCACGTTCGTGTTGCCGGTCTTCCGCAAGGTCCGCTTCCTGACTCTGGCGATGTGCGAGGCAGAGGTCGCCGAGACCTGCGTCACCAAGCAGGGTATTGCGCTGACGGTACGGGCGGTGATCGCGTTCAAGGTCGGGAACGACAGCGAGAGCATCGTCAACGCCGGCCAGCGCTTCCTGTCCGACCAGGAGCAGATGTCCGTGCTGACCGGCCGGATCTTCGCCGGGCACCTGCGTGCCATCATCGGCTCGATGACGGTCGAGGAGATCGTCACCGAGCGGCAGAAGCTCGCCACTGAGGTCCTGGACACCTCGAAGGCCGAGATGGCGAAGATCGGACTGAGCGTGGACTCGCTTCAGATCCAGTCGATCGACGACGGAGACACCGGTTACATCGTCGCGATGTCGGCGCCGCACCGGGCCGCCATCCAGCGGCAGGCCCAGATCGCCCAGGCTCAGGCCGCCCAGGCCGCAGCGGAGGCGGAGCAGCAGTCCGCCCGGCAGCAGGCCGAGTACGCTCGGCAGACGGCGGTGGTGAAGGCGCAGTACAACGCCGAGGTGGACCAGGCCCAGGCGCAGGCCGCCCAGGCCGGCCCGCTGGCGCAGGCGCACGCACAGCAGGAGGTGCTGGCGGCGCAGACCGAGCTGGCCCAGCGTGCGGCAGAGCTGCGCCAGCAGCAGCTGGTCGCCGAGGTCGTGAAGCCGGCCGAGGCGGAGGCCGAGCGGATCCGGGTCGTGGCGCTGGCCGAGGCGGAGCGGATGAAGATCCAGGCCGAGGCGGCGGCCTCGCATGACCGGGTGGCGCTGGACCGGATGCTGATCGACCAGCTGCCGCAGATCGTCAAGGAAGCGGCGGGCGGGCTCGCGGGCGCCAACGTGAACGTGCTCAACGGCACCGACGGCTTGGGCGAGATCGCAGCGGGTCTGGTCAGCCAGGGCCTGACGATCCTGGACTCGGTCCGCCGGGGCCTGGGTACGCAGCAGGGTCGAGTCGACCAGAACGACGAGCGGGCCGGGCTCGAACCAGGGCAGTAGACGGAGGCCTCCGGCCGCACCGAACGGTCCGAACCGCCTCGACCTCCCGCCGGTCCCGCCGCGCACCCGCACGGCCGACCGGTCGGTTCAACTGCGGGCGTCCGGTTCGCGTCGTCCTCGGTGAGGTCCTGGTCGGTGTCGCGGGGCTCTGGGGGCAGAACGGCCGCACAGCGGCACCGGAGTCAGGGAGCGACGACAGGGCATTCGACAAGTCCGAGCCCGTCACCGGTCGTTCAGAAGCCGGACGGCCCGCCTCGCGGCTCCGGGGGAGGAGCCGCGAGGCGGGCCGGTCGGGGGTGACGGACAGGTGGGGCTCGTACCCCGGGTTCAGCGTCCGCCTCCGGTCTGCACCTCCGGCTGGCCCGACACGGCCGTGATCCATCTGCTGCGCCGACTCGCCGACGACGGTGCACGATCCGAAAATGACGGCCGGGGGGAGCGGGGACGTGCGTACGATCCGGGGGTCGATGGCCGTGCCGGCGACCCGAGGTGGAGGCGTACGTGTGGGGCAGCGCGTTAGGTGACTTCTTCGAACGGGAGCCCGGGACGCCCGATCTCCGCGGCCCCTGGCGGTACTTGATCCGGATGGCCGTCCGGCACCGGCGGACCCTGCTGCTGGACTGTCTGTGCTGCATGATGTGGTCGGCCGGGCTCGGGCTGACCCCCGCCGTGATCGGGCAGGCGGTCAACCGGGGGCTGGTGGCCAGGGACCAGGCGGCGCTGGTCGGTTGGGGGCTCGCCGTGCTCGGCGTCGGGGCGCTCAGCGCGCTGTCCGCCGTGTTCGTGGAGCGCCTGGACACCCGGCTCCGGGTCGAACCCGCTTACGAGACCATGCAGTTCGTCACCCGCAAGGTGTGCGAGCTGGGCCCGGCGGTCGGCCGGAAGGTGTCGGCCGGGGACCTCGTCACCGTCGGCGTCTCGGACATCAACCTGATCGGTCAGACGCTGGAGGTCGGCGCGCGCGGGGTCGGCGGGCTGGCCGGGTTCGTGCTCGTCGCGGTGTTCATGCTGGTCGCCTCCTGGCAGGTCGGCCTGCTGGTGCTGGTCGCGGTGCCGGTGATGCTCGTGGTCACCACCCGGCTGGCCCGGGTGCTGCGCGACCGACAGGGCCGACTCCGGTCCCGCCAGCGGGAGTTGGCCGACCAGGCGGTGGACATCGTGCGCGGACTGCGGGTGCTGCGCGGCATCGGCGGCGAGGAGCTGTTCGCCGCCCGCTACCGTGCGGACTCCCAGCGGCTGCGGGCCACCGCGCTCCGGCAGGGCCGGGCCTCGGCCGTGCTCGGCGCGTCCAGGACCTTCCTGCCCAGCCTGCTGCTCGCCGGCGTGGTGGCACTGGCCGGGGAACTGGTCCTGCACCAACGGCTCAGCGCCGGGCAGATGGTGGCCTTCTACGGGTACGCCGGCTACCTGGTGATCCCCACCAACCAGATCACCTTCGCCGTCTCCAAGGCCATGCAGGGCCATGTCGCCGCCGAGAACGTCGTCCGGCTGCTGCGGACCGCACCGGACCTGGCGCCCGGTGCCCTGGCCGGTGCCCCGTCCGGCGCCGCTCCCGACGGCATGCCCGGCCACGGGCCGCTCGCCGACCCCGACTCCGGCCTGCGGGTACCCGCCGAGGGACTGACCGCCGTGGTCTGCACCCCCGCCGACGCCGTCACCCTGGCCGACCGGCTGGGGCGCCGGACCGACTCCGACGCGACCTACGCCGGACGGAGGCTCGCCGAGCTGCCACTCGACGGGGTCCGTCGGCGGATCCTGGTCACCACGGCCGAGGAGCACCTCTTCGCCGGGCCGCTGCGCCGCGAACTCGACCCGTCGGAGTGGACGTCGGAGACCGAACGCCCCGGCGGCGATCCCGACGGACGGCTCTGGGCGGCCGTCGACGCGGCCGCCGCCCGGGACGTCGTGGAAGCACTGCCGGGCCGACTCGACGCCGAAATGGCCGCCGGAGGACGGGAGTTCTCCGGCGGCCAGCAGCAACGCCTGCGACTGGCCCGCGCGTTGCTGGCCGACCCGGAGGTGCTGATCCTGATCGACCCGACCAGCGCCGTCGACGCCACCACGGAGAACCGGATGGCCGAGGGGATCGCCCGGCTGCGTCGCGGCCGGTCCACCGTCGTGTTCACCACCAGCACCGTGCTGCTGCACCGGGCCGACGGCGTCGCCCTGGTGCTGGACGGCGCGGTCGTGGCCGAGGGCTCCCACCACGAGCTGCTGGCCGACGACCGCTACCGCGAACTGGTCCTGCGCTGGACCGGCGAGGAGGAAGCCGGAGGGACGGGAAGGGCGGTACCAGGGGAGTCGGGCGAGGAGTCGGGCGAGGAGAGCGAGGGGGAGGCCGCATGAGCGAGCTGCCCGTCGCGAGCAACCGTGAGCTCGCCGCGTACGCGCGCCGTGCCCTCCGCGCCCACCGTGGCGAACTCGCCCTGGTGGTCGGTGTGCAGGCGCTCGCCGCCGTCGCCGGGCTGTTCGCGCCCTGGCTGCTCGGCACCCTGGTCGCCGATGTCACCCGCGGCCACGACACCGTGCTGTGCCTGGTGCTGCTGATCCTCGGCTGCCTGGCGGCCCAGGCCGTGCTGGTCCGGCTCGCCGAGTACGCCGCGGCCAGGCTCGGCGAGAGGATCCTGGCCGGCCTGCGCGAGGAGTTCGTCTCGGACCTGCTGGCCCTGCCGCCGGAGACCGTCGAGGACGCCGACGCCGGCGACCTGATCACCCGCACCACCCGGGACATCGACCTGCTCTCCGGCGCCATCCGCTCCGCGATCCCGGCCACCATGACCTCGGTCGGCGTCATCGGCTTCACCCTGGGCGCCCTGGCGCTGGTCGGCCCGGTGCTGCTGCTGCCCGTCCTGCTGGTGGGGCCGGTGTTCCACTTCGCCGCCCGCTGGTACCTGCGGCGGGCGCACCAGGGCTACCTGCGCCAGGCCGCCTCCTACTCCCGGCTGACCGAGAGCCTGGCCGAGACCGTCGAGGGCGCCGGCACCGTCGACTCGCTGCGGCTGGCCGCCCGCCGGATGGACCGGCTCGACGAGTCCATCGCCGACGCCTACGCGGCCGAGCGCCACACCCTGCGGCTGCGCAACGTCTTCCTGCCGATCTGCGACACCGGCTACGCCCTGCCGGTGGCCGCGATGCTCGTCTTCGGCGGCACGCTCTACCTGCACGGCGTGGTGTCGCTCGCCGCCGTCACCGCCGGCACCCTGTACGCCTCACAACTGCTCAACCCGCTGGACCAGTTGATGTTCTGGCTGGACTCGCTGCAGTCGGCGGGCGCGGCGCTGGCCCGGCTGTTGGGCCCGGCGCGGTTCCGGGACCCCGGGGCGTCGCCGGACCCGGCCCCCATCCCGGCCCCCACCCCGGTTCCAGCCGCGGCCGCCGACACTGCCGGGGCACGGGACATCGTCGTACGCGAGCTCCGCTACGCCTACCGGCCCGGCCACGACGTGCTGCGCGGGATCGACCTGACCGTCCGGCAGGGCGAGTGGCTGGCCGTGGTCGGGCCGTCCGGCGCGGGCAAGTCGACACTGGCCAAGCTGCTGGCCGGGATCTACACCCCGCACGGCGGCGGCATCACCGTCGGCGGCCGGGAGATCGCGGACCTGGCCCCCGTGGAGCGGCGCGGCACGGTGGCCCTGGTGACCCAGGAGCACCACGTCTTCCGGGGCTCGTTGCGCGACAACCTGACCATCGCGCGCCCGGGCGCCGGGGACGAGGAACTCGCCGACGCCCTGCGGGCCGTGGACGCCTGGGAGTGGGCGGAGGCCCTGGGGGTGGACAGCGCGGTCGGCCCCGGCGGGCGGGCCCTCGACCCGGCCAAGGTGCAGCAACTCGCCCTGGCCCGGCTGATCCTGGCCGACCCGGAGGTCCTCGTCCTGGACGAGGCGACCTCGCTGCTGAACCCCCGGGCCGCCCGGCACCTGGAACGCTCGCTGGCCGCCGTCACCCGAGGCCGTACCGTGATCGCGGTCGTGCACCGGCTGCACACCGCCCGGGACGCCGACCGGATCGCGGTGCTCGACGCCGGCCGGGTCACCGAGTTCGGCACCCACGCGGAACTCCTCTCCGAGAACGGCGCTTATGCCGGGCTCTGGCGCGCCTGGCAGAGTTAGCCCCTTTGACGGAAGGCCGGATTCAGGAATTCCCTTGTCGGCAACCGTACGCATTTTCCCGCCAAAGCGCGGGAGGGTCCGATCGCACCTCGCAACCCGGCTGCCAGACGGCCACCTCGGGAAACAATGGTGATCGGGCGGCCGGGGCCTCGTCACCACGGCCGCGCGATGGACGGGATGCAGGGCCCGGCCGCCGGTCCAGGCTCCGTCGCGGTGGCCCCGACGGCCGGTGCGGCGAACCCGCGCCCCCGTCCGACCGGCACCGGGAGCCGATCGCCGTTTTCCGGAACCGTTTCTCCGGGAATGCGGGCGGATCGATGCGGTGGAATTCGTTCCGGGCCGGGACGGGCCGGGACGTGTCGGGTGGGAGTCCTTGGCCTGAATCCGGGGGAAACACGGCCGCGGACGATGTTCGTACTGGCGCCGGACCGGGGTGTCCGGCAAACCTTGGTTCCGGCGCGGCCGGCCGGTGACGGAGGCCGCGCCCTCAACCCTGCGAAATACGTTCGAAATACTCGAAAGAGGGGGAAGTAATGCGATCTTCTCTGGCAAGGGTGTTCGTCGGCGCGGCGGCCGTGGTCGGGATCGCCGCCGGAAGCCTCGCCGGCGCGAGCGCGAGCCTGGCGGCCACCCAGCCCGCCGCGCAGGCCGCGGTCAGCAGCCCGCGCATCTCCATCCTCGCGGTGAACAACCTCGGCCTGGACACGGCCCACGCCAAGAACTGGCAGAGCTGCCTGAACGCCTTCGGCTACAACCCCGGTTCCTTCGACGGGTCCCTCGGCCCCAACAGCTGGTCGGCGGCGCAGCGGTTCCTGAACGCCAACGGCTACAACGCCGGTGCCGTCGACGGGTCCGTCGGACCCAACACGATCGCCGCGCTGCAGCGGTTCCTGAACGCCGTCGGGTTCAACGCCGGTACCGTTGACGGGATTGCCGGCCCGCAGACCAAGGGCGCGTTCTGGAACTACAACAACACGGGCTGCTGAGGCACCCCGGACCGCTACCGAAACCGCCCCCGTCGCTCCGAGCGGAGCGACGGGGGCGGACTGTCGGGGGCGGACTGTCGGGGGCGCCGTGCCCGCCGGTCAGCTCAGGGTGCGGAGCGCGGCGGCGTCGTACGGGTGGAGGTCGGTGAAGCGGCCCGCGAGGACCTTGGCGGCCCACTCCGGGTCCTGGAGGAGGGCCCGGCCGACGGCGACCAGGTCGAACTCGTCGCGCTCCAGCCGGTCCAGCAGGTTGTCGATGCCCTGGACCGCGGAACCCTCGCCGCGGAAGGCGCCGACGAAGTCCCCGTCCAGGCCGACCGAGCCGACGGTGATGGTGGGACGGCCGGTGAGCTTCCTGGTCCAGCCGGCCAGGTTGAGGTCGGAGCCGTCGAACTCGGGCACCCAGTAGCGGCGGGTCGAGGCGTGGAAGGCGTCGACCCCGGCCTCGGCGAGCGGGGTGAGGATCGCCTCCAGCTCCTGGGGGGTCTCGGCGAGGCGGGCGTCGTAGTTCTCCGACTTCCACTGCGAGTAGCGGAAGATCACCGGGAACTCCGGGGAGACCGCCGCGCGCACCGCGGCGACCAGCTCGGCCGTGAACCTGGTCCGGGCGAGCAGGTCACCGCCGTAGGCGTCGGTGCGGCGGTTGGTGCCCGCCCAGAGGAACTGGTCGAGCAGGTAGCCGTGGGCACCGTGCAGTTCGACGCCGTCGAAGCCGATCCGCTCGGCGGCCGCGGCGGCCTCGGCGAAGGCGCCGATGACGGCGTCCAGGTCGGCCGGGGTCATCGCCCGGCCGGTCCCCTCGGTGCCGTCCAGCCGGATGCCGGACGGGCCGATGGCGGGGGCGTCGGCGAACGGCGGGTCGCCCTGCTTGCGCACCATGCCGATGTGCCAGAGCTGCGGCACGATGGTGCCGCCCGCCGCGTGGACGTCCTCGACGACCCGGGCCCACCCGGCCAGCTGCTCCTCGCCGTGGAAGCGCGGGATGTTGTCGCTCTGCCCGGCCGACTCGTGGCCGACGTAGGTTCCCTCGGTGACGATCAGGCCGACGCCGGCGGCGGCGCGCCGGGCGTAGTACGAGCGCACGTCCTCGCCGGGCACGCCGCCCGGGGAGAACTGGCGGGTCATCGGCGCCATCACGATGCGGTTGGGCACGGTCAGCCCGTTGATCGTGACGGGTCGGGACAGGATCCCGGCCGCGCGGGAGGCCGGGTTCTCGATGACGGTCATGGAAGTCCTCGCGGGTGGCGGTGGTGTGCGCCGAGACGGAAACGGTTGCCCGTGCCAACCACCCCGGTGGCCCGCACATTTCGTCTCCCGCGCCGAACCCGCTGTGATCTGCGCCACGATGTTCCCCTGTGGCGATCATCCGTCAGGGGCAGGGGCAGGGGCAGGGGCAGGGGCAGGGGCAGGGGCGGTGGCGGTGGCGGTGGTTACCGGACGGGCCCCGGCGCGCCGGTGGCGTCGTCGACGCGGATCTCGTCGATGATGCGGGCCGCCCAGTCCGCGGGCCGCCGGTGGCCGAGGAGTCGGGAGAGCAGGGCCATCCGGGTCCGGCGCTCGGCCGGGGCGAGGTCGAGGGCCCGGCCGAGGACGGTGCTGAGGTCCCCGGGGGTGCGGGGGTCGGTGAGCAGGGCGGCCGCACCGAGTTCGGCGGCGGCGCCGGCGTGGCGGGAGAGCACCAGGACGCCGGGATCCGAGGGCTGGGGCAGCACGGCCCGGGCGGCGACGAACTCCTTGGCGGTCAGGTTCATCCCGTCCTGGAGGGAGGTGACCCAGAGCACCTCGGCCGCCAGGTAGGCGTCGACCACGCCGGTGGTGCCGAGGCGTTCGGGCCGGTAGTCGACGGGCTGCCAACCCGGCTGTGCCCAGCGGGTGTTGACCTCCTGGATGCGCCTTTCGAGTCGGCGGCGGGTGGTGTCGTAGGCGGTGACGCCGTGCTCGGGCGGCGGACAGACGAGCCGGAAGGTCAGCGAGCCGCGCAGGTCGGGCCGTCGGGCGAGCAGGAGGTCGACGGCGTCGACCTTCTGGACCGGGGCCTTGGCGTAGTCGAGGCGTTCGACCGAGAGCACCACGCGCCCGGGGGCCGGGCGGCGGTGCGGTGCGCGGAGGCGGGCGAGCCGTTCCACGGCCGACCGGTCGATGCCGAGCGGGTGGACGGCGGTGCGCGTGCGGGGCCGGTCGGATCGGCCGACCGGGTCGTCCGTACCGGCCAGGGTGGCGCGGAAGCGGGCGGCGAAGTCCTCGGTGTGGAAGCCGGCCCAGTCCAGCCGGGCCAGCGAGCGGCGCAGTTCGGCGGCGACCGGGAGGGTGGCGAAGGTCTCCGGGGCGGGGAACGGGGTGTGGTGGAAGAGCCCGGTCCTGAGGTCGGGCCGGAGGCGGCGCAGCAGTCCGGGGACGAGCCAGAGGTTGTAGTCGTGGAGCCAGACGGCCGCGCCGGGCGCGGCCCGGGCGCTGATCAGCTCCGCGAAGCGGGAGTTGACCGTACGGTAGTCGCTCCAGGCGGCCGGGTCGAAGACCGAACGGTCGGGTTCGGACATCAGGACGGGCCAGAGGGTCTCCTTGCAGGCCCGGTGGAAGTAGCCGCTCCAGGTGGCCCGGTCCACGGGGACGGCGGCGAGCGGGGGGCCGGCCGGGGGCGGGGTCGGTCCGTCCGACCCGGTCCCGGCGGTGACCCAGATCCCGGGCAGGCCGTCGGCGAAGGCGCTGGTCAGGGTCGGCAGGATGCCATTGGGACTGGTGGGGGGCTGCCAGCTCTCGCCGTTCCAGTGCAACGGCGGACGGTGGTAGGCGACCACGACGGAGTGCGGGCCGGCAGCGGCGCGTGGGGTGGTGGCGGGGCGTGGGGCGGTGGCGGGGCGCTCGGGCCCGGCCGTGGGGGAGACCCACCCGAGGTCCCTGAGCGCCGCGTGGATGCCGGCTGCGCCGATGTGCTCGGGGCGGTGGACCACCGGGTCCCCGGCGAGGGCGGCGAGCAGGGCGGGTTCGGCCCCGCCGACGACCACCGCACGGGTGCCGAGCCGGAACAGCGAGAGGTCGTTGAGCGAGTCGCCGGCGACCAGCGTCTCCTCGGGCTGCCAGCCCAGCTTCCCGGTCAGCGCCCGTAGTGCGTTGCCCTTGGAGGCCAGCGGCGGCAGGACGTCGAAGTAGCGGTCCGCCGAGTACACCCAGGCGCAGCCGAGGGACTCGACGGCCGCGGTGAGTTCCGCGGTGAGCCGGTCGGGGGCGAGGTGGTAGGAGCAGCGCCCGTCCTGGACCACGTCGTGCTGGTAGCCGAGCTGCGGGAAGCGGCGTAACGCGGCGCGGACCCGTTCCGATCCCGGCCAGCCGGTCCGCAGCTGGTCCTGGATCGGGTCGACGGGGGTGAAGTCCGTGCCGTCCAGGACGGTGGCGCCGACGTCGGCGATGATCCACCGGGGGCGCGGGACGAGCGGGTCGCGCAGCACGTCCCGGATCGAGGCCGAGCCGCGTCCGGTGGCGAAGACCACGGTCACCTCGGGATGACGGGCCAGGGCGTCCCGCAGTCGACGTCGGTCGTCCAGGGAGCCGCCGAGCAGGGTGCCGTCCAGATCGGTGATCAGATATCTCGACATCCGGGGGACGCTAACACGGTCACCACGGGTTCTGAAGCGTTCAACTCAAGCTGGTATCCGCCCGGTTCGGCCGAGTCGACGGTCGAGCTCCGCGGCGTGCAGGGCCGCGCTGGAGCCCGGCCCGGACGGCCGGGTCGTCGCCGAAGGAGAGCGCGACGGTCAGACTCCGGACCGGGAAGGGGTGGTGGCGGAAGGCGGCCTCGTCCAGCCCCTCTTGCCGGGCACTGGCCAGCACCTGGGTGCTGAACGGGTCGGTGCCGAAGTCCGCGCTCCACACCACCCGCCGCCCGAGCCGGTGCACCGCCATCGCCAGGGTGTACGCACCGCCCGGCACCAGGCCGAAGCCCTCCGCGAACACCTCGGTGCCCGGCCGCACCGGCCGCGGCAGGCCGTGGAACACCAGGTCCGTGAAGTACGGTCCCGCCACCAGGACTTCACACGGACGTACCGACCCGTTCGGCTGCATCCGGCGAGCACAGGCGCTGTGGACCGCCGGGCGTGCCGGAACCGCGGGGGTGCGCCGGAGACCTCGTGACAGCACCGGCCGCCGCGATGAACTGCGGCTCGGTCGACGGTTGCGAGAGGGGGCGCTGCCGACAGCGCGCGGTCCTCGCCGCGTCCGGATCCGCAGGGCCGCGGTGGAACCGGTGCGCGCCGTCGGCGGTGAGCACGGCCTGGAAGGCCTCCATCAGGAGGGCCGTCATCGCGGGGCCGAAGCGGTGCGGAGCCCCGGTGACATCGCTCGGTGGGCACGCGCCCCGGGTCAGCGCCTCGATGGACTCGGCGATCCGCGTCCCCAGGTCCCGGGCGAGTTCGTCGGCGCTCCCGTGGGGGCGGTCGAGCACCTCGGCGACGATGTGGAACGGGTCCTGGGAGGTCGGGAGGGCGTGCCTGCCTCCGGGCTCGGCCGGGGGGTCGAGCTCGGAGAGGGTCAGGATGGCCTCAAGGTTGAGGCCGCGGCGCTGGAGGTACTGGATGGAGGCGATGCGCCGGACGTGTTCCGGGCCGTAGAAGACCCGCTTGCCGACGCGTTCGGCCGGGGGCAGCAGCCCGCGCGCGTGGTAGGCCCGGACGCTCCGGGCGGACAGTCCGGCCCGGGCGGTGAAATCGGCGATGTCCATCCGGAGGGCGGCCGGGCCTGGTGCGGCCGCTCCGGCGGCCGGGGGCACGTCGGGGACCGGGGCGGGGACGGGGACCCTGGCCATCGTTCCGGCTCCGCCCACCGACGTGGCGCGCGAGCCCACGGCCGGGGCCCGGCCCGCCGTCGGCAGCTCCGGCACGATCACGGCGGAGAAGGGGACAGCGGTGGCGAACCGCTCCTCCAGTAAGTCCCGGTAGCGCGTCGATTCGTAGCCGGCGCGGGCGTGTTGGGCGTCGCGGAAGCGCAGCACGACGGTGTGGGTGCCACCCGTGGGGCGTCCGCCCGGGTGGAGGCGGACGGTCCCGTTCGTACTGGCCAGCAGCTCGCCGCCGCCCGGTCCGGGCCGGCCGGGCACGGACCGGCCGGGCGGGGGCGCCGCGGTCCGGCGGTGGGCGGCCGGGCGCTGCGGGGCGGTCACGGCGAAGGTCAGGATCAGCAAGGCTGTCACGGGCGTTCCTGTCGACTCGGGCAACTGCCGGTGGGAGGAGGCGTGGTGAGGAGGCGTGGTGGTGCGCGGGCCGGCACGGTCGGGGCCTCGCGCAGCGTGCGCGTGAAATGCATCAGGGCACTGCGGATGTAGTTCAGAGTACTACCAGCGTAGTGACGGAGGAAGGGTGGACCGGCATGCTTGGACCATGACCTCGCCTCGTGCCGTCCTGATCGCCGACACCGCCGTCGCCCTGCTCGCCGAGCGCGGGCTGCGGGGCCTGACCCACCGTGCGGTGGACGAGGCGGCCGGCCTGCCGCCCGGCTCCACCTCCAACCTGGCCCGCACCCGGGCCGTGCTGTTGACCCTCACCCTGGAACGGGTCGCCGGGGTGGACGCCGACCCGCTGCGCCCGCTGCGCCCGCTTCAGACGGTCAGCGCCTCGCTCACCCGCCAGGCGGCCCGCGAACTGCTCGTCAACCTGCTGGCGGAAGACCTCCAGGTCCGCCTGGCGGCGGGCCGGGACCTCACCCTGGCCCGCCTGGAGCTCGCCCTCGAAGCCAACCGTGACCAGACACTGCGCGCCCGCTACGACGAACTCGGCGGCGGTTTCCGCGAGTTCGCCGCCGCCCTGCTCTCCGCAGCGGGCAGCCCCGACGGCGAGCGGCGCGCGCTGTACCTGATGGCCTGGTGCGACGGCGTCCTCTTCCACACGGCGGCGGGGGCCGGGCGGACGCACCCACCGACCAGGGAGGAGCTGCGCGAGCAGGTGGAACTGATGATCCGCACCCTGATCGACCCCTGAGCCCCGGGCGGTTCCCCGGAAGCCCGTGCGCGAGTCGGCCACCTGGGAGACCATGCCCCCATGGACAGCGAGACCCTCGTACGGACCCGCCGCTCCCTGCACGCGGTGGCCGAGCTGGTGTTGGCCGGCCCGCAGTACCGGGCGAGCGGGACGATCCGGTTGCGGGCCTGCCCCGGCGGCTTCGGGACCACGGTCGGGCCGCGGTTGCGGGTGGTCGGTGCGGAGCTGGTCGCACCGGGGCGGGTGCTGTCCCTCGAACGGACCAGCTGCGCCGCCCTCGGCGAGGCCCTCGGGTTCCCCGTCGGCGCGCCGGAAGGGCTGTACCGGGACGGGCCGGGCGTCGCCGCCGACCACGCGATCGAGGTGGACCAGGAGGCGGCCGGCCGGATCGCGGACTGCTTCGCGCTCGGCGAGGCCGCGCTCGACGGGCTGTTCCCGGAGGAGACCCCGGTGATCTGGCCGGAGCACTTCGACCTCGGGGTGACCGTCGACGCGGTGAACTACGGCGTCTCGCCCGGCGACGCCTTCCAGCCGGAGCCCTACGCCTACGTCGGCCCGCACGCCGTGCGGCAGGGGGAGTTCTGGAACGCGCCCTTCGGCGCGGCCCGGACGATCCGCGAACTCGGCGGCGTGGCAGGACTGGTGGACTTCCTGGAGCAGGGCCGTCGACAGGCCGGCGGCGCCTGACCGTTCTGCCGGTCGGGCGCCGCCGGGGGATCGGTCAGCTGTGGTGCCAGGTCACCGAGAAGTCGGTGCCATCGGTGATCTCCGAGGTGGTGGCCTTGGTGACCTTGCTGGTGGCCATGTCGATGACCGAAGGGTTCGAAGCGCTGAGAGCCTTGCCGTTGACCGAGGCGTTGGTGAATCCGACGGTGCCGAAGTCGGCCAGCGGAAGGACACCGGAGGTGGTGGACGGAGCCTCGGCGATCACTTCGGCGGAGGCCAGGGCCGCGTTCCTCAGGGTCTTGTTGACGCTGTGGCTCCAGCCCGCGGTGGTGTTGCGGATGGTGAGGGTGAAGGAGCCGTTGCCATTGGTGCTGACGCTCGCGACGAAGTGGTCGCCGGGGCTCACGAGGTTCCGGAAGTTGGTCGGGTAGGCCGGGTACATCTCGTACCAGGACGAGTAGTACGGGGTGCCGAGCGAGCAGTCGGCCTCGGTGCCGATCTGTTCGACGCTCTTGCTGCCGTCGCCGTCGAGGCCCACCCAGAAGGCGGAGTAGGTGTTGTTGTCGGTGCAGGTGACGGTCGGCTGGTCCCACTCCGCGCTGACGCTGGTGAACTTGCCGCCGGTGGCCGCGTAGCCGGACCAGTTGCTGCTGGTGCCGTACATCAGTGAGCTGTCGTGGTGGTGCTCGGCGATCGGGGCGAGGACGGGGGTGGGGGCGTGGACGTGTGCAGCCGGTGAGCCGGTGCCGAGCAGTGCGAGCAGGGCGGTCGTGGTGGCGAGTGTGAGCGGACGGGCGAGGCGCATGACGGGTCCCGGGGACGTGTGTGGGGTTGACTGAGCGTCGACAAGCTAGCGACCGCAGTCCGGGCCCACGGGGCCGCCCGGCCGGTGACGGAGCCGGGATTCGCCTGTTCGGCTGAGCGGGTGCGGCCAGGTGCCGCACCCGCTCGGGACGGGCATGTCGGGGCGGATCAGAAGCCGATGATCCGCAGGGTGTCGTTGACGGTGACGTAGAAGGTGTGGCCGTCCGGGCCGACCGCGAGCCCGGTCACGTACTGGAGGCCGGGGACCCCCTCGGTCGGGACGAGGTGGTGGGTGGCGAGGTCCAGGGAGAGGACCGAGGCCTTGCCGTCCGGGCTCGTGGTGTCCTGCCCGACCGCGTACAGCCGACTGCCGTCGCGGCTCACCGCCGGGTTCTGCAGCCGCTGTCCCGGGGCGATGTCGAAGGTCGCGTCGACGGTGTCGGTGTCGAGGTCGACCGTGTAGCCCTTGCCGTCGTCGCCGACGCCGTGCACGTGGGTGTCGTCCGGGTCGAGCGCCAGGTTGACGATGGTGCCGGCCGTGGCGGCGACGGTGCCGACCACTGCCGGGGGCTCGTCGTCCAGGGCCAGGTGGACCAGGCCCGTCTCGGTGGCCACGTAGGCGTCGTCACCGTCCGGCCGGACCACGATCGACGCCGGGTACCGGCCCGGAATCGAGAGGGCGTCCGTGAACGCCTGCCGCTTCGCCGAGAAGCTGAGCACCCTGGCCCCCGGGCGGGGAGGGCGGTGCCAGGACGCCGGTCCGTCCTGGGTCACATAGACCTGCGATCCGTCCGGGCTGACCGCCAGCGCGCTCAGCCCGCCCGGGTAGGTCCCGGAGGGACGGGGCTGGTCCGGTACCTCGGTGCTGGACACCAAGGTGTCGGTGGCGGTGTCGACGACGCCCAGCACGGAGGCGGGGAAGTGGCGGTTCGGGCCGAGCAGGACGTAGACGCGCGAACCGTCCGGGCTGACCGCCATGGGCCCGGCATCGCCGCCGAACCCGGTGGTGAGGGTGACGACGGCGGTGATCGCACCGGTCCGGGTGTCGACCGTCTTCAGCTTCAGACCGTGGATGCTGTCCTTCACCGCGACGTAGGCCCGGCGCCCGTCCGGGCTGACCGCCACCGCGGCGGGCGAGGCGTCCAGGGCGACGGTCCGCGGCACTCCCCGGACCGGTCCTCCGTGGTGCCCGCCTGCGGCGGCGGGGCCGGCCGCGCCGAGCAGCAGGGCTCCGGCCGTCAGCAGGGTGCCTAACCAACGAGCCTTTGACACAAGCGAGTTCATGGTGTCCTCCCCTTGGCGCACCGCACGTCCGTGCGGTGGCGGGGACACGCTACGGGAGGAAGGTGACGGGCGGTCGGCCGCGATTTGTGTCGGGCGCCGGGGAGGGGTACTGTCGCCCAGTCGCTCGGCAGGGAGCACCGGACACGCAACAGCGCGGACGGTCCCGGGGCGGCCAATCCCTTGAAACACCACTTCTCGGTTCGCATCGGGTCGTGTTCGCGCATTTTTCGCGTTCCGACCGGGGCTTATTTGGCATGGGCGTTTATCGGATTGCGGCTGGATTCGCTTTTCGGAGCGGGGGTCGGCTAGAGTTTGAAACGTCGGACAGGGCGTCAAGCCAGAGAAGACACCGGCGAGTTGGATGAACGAAGCCCCGGAAACGGAGCGGAAAACATCTGATAAGCTGGAAACACGAAAGAACGAAGCGCCCGGAGGGCCCGCTGGAAGGCGGTCCGAAGGAAGCGTCCGTTCC
>NZ_JBEOSV010000101.1:0-24102 GCF_040303245.1 Kitasatospora sp. NPDC096077
CACATGCCGGTGATCTTCGCGGGTCCCCAGACCGCGAAGATCACCGGCATGCATCACGCCACGGAGTTGATCACTTACCCAACACTTTCTCAGGCCGGCTGCCGAGCGGCGCCGGACGCCGCCGGGGGCGGGAGGGGCCGACCCTCGCGCCACTGGGCGGTGGTGCGCTCGCCGTCGGCCCGGCGGCGCCGGAACAGGTGCTGGACGACGATCAGTGGCCCGAGCGCGGTGAGCAGCGGGAAGCCGGTGGAGAGCAGGCCGAGGGCGAAGCAGGCGCTGACCGCGCTGGTCACCAGCAGGCCGGTCAGTGCGGCGCACCAGGCCGCCGCCCGGCCGTACGCCTTCGCGGCGACCAGCGGGAAGAGCACCAGCAGCAGCAGGTCGCCGAGGCCGACGGCGACCGGGTGCGGTCCGCCGGTGAGCGCCAGCATCGGGGCGAACGGGCGGTCCCGGACCTGCTCGAAGAAGCGTCCGGTGGTGTCGGTGAGGGTGGTGGCGACCAGGTCGTAGCAGGTGAGCGCGGCGGCCAGGGCGGCGGCGTGGGTGGACCGCAGGCCGCTCTGGGTCCAGAGGTTGGCGACGCCGACCACGGCGACGGCGATCAGCAGGTCGCTGCCGGCCCGGGCGGCGCCGGGGTGGCCGGTGAGCGCGGCGAGTGCGGTGGCGGCGGTGCCGGCCAGGGCGGTCGCCCAGGACCAGGGCGCGGCCCGCAGCCGGGTGGCGGCGAGCAGCGGGGCGAGGGTGAACTGCACGGCGAGGCAGAGGACCAGTCCGAACACGGCGGAGACGGCGGCCCCGGGCAGCGCGGTGTACAGCAGCGGGGCGACCACCACGCCGACGCACAGCACGGCGATGTCGCCGCCGGTGTACACCCCGACCGGCGGCCGGGGCATCCGGACCCGGGCGAGGTACCCGGCCGCGACGGCGGTCACGGCGGCGACGGCGGCGCTCAGCGCGGCCAGCGCGAGGGGGTCGACGTCCATTCAGTGCCTCCCGGTGCCGGGCCCGCCGGCGCTCTCGAAGCTGTGCTCGCGCAGGTCGGCGCGGACCGGGGTGGTCGGCGGCAGGGTGGCCCGGTCCTCGTGCAGCACGATCGCGGACAGGCGCAGGCCGGCCGTGGCGGCCCGTTCCTCCAGCCGGCCGAGCAGGCCGGTCGCGGGCAGCCGGGGGACCAGCAGGTGGAGTCGGGCGGGGCCGTCGGGCCCGTCCGGCCCTTCGGTGAGGGCGTACCGGGCGGGCAGCGGCACCTCCGGTTCGGCCTCCACCAGGTCGAGCACCGCACGGGTGGTGACGACGGTGCTGAGCGGGCCGTTCCAGCGGCCGAGGATCTCGGAGGTGGCGGGCAGGTGGGCGAGTTCGCAGTCCGGTGGTCCGTCCGGGAGGCGGACCAGGTCGCCGGTGGCGTAGCGCAGCAGCAGGGTGCACTCGCGGTAGGGCACGTACGGGGTGTGCACCACGGTGCCGGTCCCGCCGGGCGCGGTCGGCTCCCAGGTGACCGGGTCGAGCACCTCCAGGTGCCCGAACTCGGTGGTGTGGTGCAGATGGCCCAGGCTGCAGGGGGTGGCGCCCGAGGGCAGGATCTCGGTCATCAGGTACCCGGAGGAGACGGCCGCGCCGAACACCTCCTCGGCCCGGCGGCGCAGCGGGGCGGACAGCACCTCGCCGCCGACGCTGATCGACCGCAGGCCGAAGTCCCCGCGGTGCCGTCGGTGGTGCTCGGCCTCCTGGACCAGCGCGGCCAGGTAGGAGGCGGAGGTGGTGAGGTGGGTGATCCGCGGGTCCTTGCCGGGCAGGCCGAGCGGGGCGGCCAGTCGGTCGAGGGCCAGCACCGGGTCGATGGTGCCGAACTGGACGAAGCCGGCGCCGGTGCGGGTGGTCGACTCCTCGGCGTAGACCAGGGGCAGGGTGGCGCGGGAGCAGCCCGCGTAGGCGAGGGTGTGGCGGGGCCGCAGGCCGAGGCCGAGCACGGCGGAGATGGTGCTGAACGCGATCGCGCCGTCGATCTCGTCGCGGGAGAACCAGACCGCGGTGGGGGTGCCGCTGGTGCCGGTGGTGAGTGCCAGCAGGGCGGGGGCGGCGGCGTCCGAGACGAAGTCGGTGGGGCGGGCGCGCAGGGCTTGTTTGTGGGTGACCGGGACGCGGGACCAGTCCTCGGGCTCCAACGTACCTGGGTCCAGGTCGAGTTCGGCGAACCGCCGGCGGTAGTGGGCGGTGTGCCGGGCGGCGGCCCGGGCGGTGGCGCGCAGACTGCGCCGGGTCACCTCGCGGCGCAGCTGGGGGTCCACGTGCCCGGCCCGGCCGGGCAGCAGCGCGGAGTCCTCGCCGGGTTCACCGAACTCGGCGATGGTGGCGACCAGGTCGCGGGCGAGCCGCTCCAGGTCTCGTGGGCGGATCCGACTGTTCGTCAGGATGGCTGCGCCGTAGCGCAGTTGGCTCATTGCGGTCGCGAACACGGGCATGCTCCCCGGGCCAGGGTCGGACAGGACACCACCCGGTCCTGGCCCGGGTTCGGCCAGGTCAGGCCATGTGCAGGAACATCGCCGCGGTGAGGGTGCTGAAGGCGTACTTGAGGTAGTGCTTGACCATGCTCGGTTCCTCCTTCGTGCGGGCGCACGACCGGTCCGGCCGGGCGCGCTGCGGTGTCGTCCGCGGCCGTGACGTGGCCGGCGGGCAGCCGCAGTCTAGGGGCGGACCGGGCGTGCGGAACAGCCCATGTGCATGGGTAATTCTCCTGCGATTCACCTCAGTTGATGGCTGGGTGATTGGGCGGGGCGTCGCCGGGGCGCCCGGGATCCGGTCGACTGCCCCGCCCACCGGGGGTGTCGGGCGTTCTAGTAGGCCCAGTCCGGGAAGTCGTAGGCGTCCCAGAGCGCGCGCTCGTCGTCGCGCGGTGCGTACTGGACGGTCGGTTCGAGGTCCCAGATCCGGGTCGCCCGGGTGTCCGGGGTGTAGGCCGGCCAGCCCGGCTCGCCGCAGCGGGCGAAGTCCGTCCACGCTTCCATCATCCGGTCGGACAGCCGGGTGAGCGCGGGCCGCTGCTCGGCGACGGTCGCGGCGCCGCGCGGGAACGCGCCGAGGTCCAACCCGCCGAACACGAAGGGCAGTTCCAGGGTGTGCGCGGCCCCGAGGTTCTGTGCGGCCGGCAGCCCGGGGACGTACGGGACGTGCCAGTCGAACTGGTAGACGTGGGTGGGCCGCCAGTGGGACTGCGCCTCGGCGAGCCGCAGGGTGGGCACCCGCTCGGTCTGGTCGGTGAGCATCGCGTTGACCACCCGGCCCTCGGCCAGGCCCGGCCGGTTCGCCGCGTAGTGGTCGTACATCTGCTGCTTGCGGTCGGCGAGCACGGCGGGCAGGGTCCGGTAGGCGCTCAGCGGCAGGTCCAGCACCGCGGGGTTGAACAGCGCCCAGTAGTCGGTCTCGTTCTCGTTGCTGCCGGCCATCACGTCGACCTCGCGGGCGCTGCCGGCCGCGATCCGCTCCACCACCGGTCCGGGCACCAGCGAACCGTCGATGTACGGGCCGAAGAACACGGCCGCGGCCGGCCCGGACAGCCCGCCCTGGGCCTGCTGCTGGAGGTCCAGGAGCTGCCGGGTGGTCAGCCGGTCGAGGTCGGCGACCGAGGTGATGCCGCCGGTCGTGAAGACGTGCTGGGCGGTGCGCCGCGCGGAGTCCGCGGTGTGCACCAGGTAGCCCGGCCCGCTCTCGATGATCGCCCGCCGGAACAGCCGCTCCGGGTGGTCGCCGGCCAGGGTGGCGCTGATCGAGACGGCGCCCGCCGACTGCCCGAAGACGGTGACGTCCGAGGGGTCCCCGCCGAAGCCCGCGATGTGCCGGTGGACCCACTCCAGGGCGGCCCGCTCGTCCCGCAGGCCGTTGTTCCCCGAGCCGGCGTAGGCCGGGTCCAGCCCGCCGAGTTCCGTCCAGCCCAGAATGCCGAGCCGGTAGTCGAGGTTCACCACCACCGCGTCGCCGCGCACGGCCAGCCGGCCGCCGTCGTACACCGCGTCCTCGGCGGAGCCCAGTTCGTCCGCCCCGCCGTGCAGGAACACCATCACCGGCTTGGGCCCGCCGCCGGTGCGCGGCGCCCAGACGTTCAGGTGGAGGCAGTCCTCCACGCCCTCGCCGCCGGCGCTCAGGTCCTCCGGGCAGCCGGGCTTGGCCTCGGTGGCCGCCAGGGTGCCCCGCCAGGGCGCGGCCGGCTGCGGCGGCCGGAACCGGTTCGCCCCGGTCGGGGCCGCCGCGTACGGCACCCCGAGGAAGGCGCAGCGGCCGTCCTGCGCCACGCCCCGCACCCGGCCCAGCGAGGTCACGGCGTGGCAGCCGGGCCCGTCGAGGCCTTGCCCCCGGGCCTCCTGGGCCTGCGCCGTGCCGATCGTCGGGGCCAGCGCCAGCAGCGTGGCCGCGGCCGTGGCCGCCCATCTCTTCACCATGTGCGCGTGCACGTTCCGTCGCTCCTCCGCGTCCGCCCGCGCGGCCCCGGGCGGGGCCGCACTCAGGCGTGTCCGCCCCAGCCTGGTCGGTGGGCTGACGCCGTGTCATAGGCGCGCGGGTGGAGCTTGCCGGTCTCCACCCGGGGATGGAGGCGGGTGGAGACCGACGGCCGGCGGTGGCTCAGGCCTTCGGGGTGAGCGTGTCGTCCAGCCAGTCGAAGGCGACCTGCTGGAACCGTGCCATGGCCCCCATGTGGCAGTGCTCGCCGGCGCCCTCGGCCTCGGGGAGGGTGACCAGGGTGCGGGGGCAGGTGAGCGCGGCCTCGACGAGTTGCGGCTGGCCGTGGAAGAACTGGTCGTCCTCGGCCTCCAGGATCAGGGTGGGGCACTCGATGAGCCCGGCGACGCCCTCCAGGGTGTAGTCGACGGTCCGGCGGATGTAGTCCGACGCCGACGTGGCGCCGAAGGTCCACACCCCGTTGCGCAGCGCCCAGCGGAGCTGGGTGCTCACCTGCATCAGCAGGGCCAGTACGGGCTCGGAGAGGTCGTCGCGCCCGGCCTCGATCCACTCCCGCAGGAACGGCGGCATCATGCGGGCGTGGGCGTCGTGGTAGTCGTACAGGCCGTCGTCCAGGACCAGCGCGGCCAGCCGGTGCTCGTGGGCGGCGGCGCGGGCGGTGAGGTAGCCGCCGAGGCTGTAGCCGAGCAGGGCGATCCGGTCGGGGTCGATCTCGGGCCGGGTGAGCGCGTAGTCGACGACCGGGGTGACCACGGCCTCCCAGTCCGGGCGGAAGAACAGGCCCTGCTCGCGCAGCGCGGCGCCCTGGCCCGGGCCGTCGTAGGCCAGCACGTTGTAGCCGCGGCGCAGCGCGGCCGCGCCGACGACGAACCAGGCCTCCTCCAGGGTGGAGTCGAAGCCGCTGGTGAAGACCAGGGTCGGCCGGGGGAGGCCGGAGTCGTCGACCAGGAAGAGGTAGCCGGGCAGGGTGGTGTCCTGGTACGGGATGCGGACGGCCTCGACGGGGGTGTCCAGCAGGCCCGCGGCGGTGGCGAAGGTCTCCCGGGAGGCCGCCGAGAGCGCCTTGGCCTCGGGGTCGTTTGCGGGGTCGTCGCGGCGGTAGAACTCGGCGGTGCGGTAGTAGTTCGAGGCGCGCAGCAGGGCCTCGCGGGCGCTGACCCGGTGGCCGGCGGTCAGGGCGTCGGTGCCGATGGCGTGGACGCGCTGCGCGGTCCGCCGCCACTGGCGCAGCCAGGCGTCCTCGTCGCCCTCGGGGATGGCGCGGAGGGTGGTCAGGACCTCGCCCAGGTCGGCGCCGCCGTCGTTGGCGAAGCCGGCCGCGCGCAGCGCCTCGAAGGAGAACGACTCGTCCTCGTACAGGAATCGCATGGTGCACCCCAGACCATTTGTCGAGACGGAACCGTTCCGTCTCGTCTTGGCTTCGACGATAGACCCCGTCCAGTCGAGACGCAAGCGTTCCGTCTGAGGTAGGTTCGGGGCATGCCCAGCTCTTCCGCGCCCCCGCCACCGACCTCGCCGTCGCCCCCGCCGCCGACCCCCGCCCCCGACCGCCCGTCCGGGCGCAGGCTCCCCGGCGGGCCGGTGCTCCAGGACTCGGTGACCGCGGCGATCGCCGCCGCCTTCTTCGAGGAGCTGGCGGCCACCGGCTACGCCCGGCTGTCCCTGGAGGCGGTGGCCAAGCGGGCCGGCGCGGGCAAGGCGGCCATCTACCGCCGCTGGGCCTCCAAGCTGGAGATGACCGTCGACCTGGTCACCGCCGTCGCGGTCGACGCCTCCGGGCCCGCCGACACCGGGACGCTGCGCGGCGACGTGCTCGCCTTCCTCACCGAGGTCGACGCGGCGCTGCGCCAACCGCTCCCGGCCCGGATCATCCCGGACCTGATCGCCGAGGGGCACCGCACCCCCGAACTGGCCGAGGCGCTGTTCACCGCCGTCCGCGACACCCGCCGGGGCAAGGCCGTCGAGCTGCTGGAGCGGGCGGTCGACCGCGGCGAGCTCCCCGCCGACGTGGACCGCGGGCTCGCGCTCGACCTGCTGGCCGGCCCGCTCTACTGGCGCCTCGCGGTCGTCCACACCCCGACCGCCCCGGACCACCTGGACCGGCTCACCGACAAACTGATCGCGGCCTTCCGCGCCTGAGGCACGGAAGGCCGCGATCGGCGGGGCCGGGTGGGTCAGGCGGTCGGCCGGCCCGTCATCAGGGCGGTGATGCCGGCGGCGAGCTCCGGACCGAGCTCGCCCCAGCCGTCCTTGTAGCCGTACACGCCGCCCAGCGTGCGGGCCTCGTAGTCGCCGTTCATGATCTCGATGTCGTCCGCCGTGATCAGGCCCGGGTGGGCGACGCCGACCGCCGACGAGACCTTCAGCAGCTCCTTGCGCAGGGTGCGCAGGTAGACGGCGGCCCGGGTGGACTTGGAGGCCGGGTCGAGACCGCGGGCCAGCCACGGGTTCTGGGTGGCTATGCCGGTGGGGCACTTGTCGGTGTGGCACTTCTGCGCCTGGATGCAGCCGATCGACAGCATCGCCTCGCGGGCCACGTTGATCATGTCGACGCCCAGCGCGAAGGCGACCGCGGCGTTCTCGGGCAGGCCGAGCTTGCCCGAGCCGATGAAGGTCAGCTCGTCGGTCAGCCCCAGCTCGGCGAAGGTGCCGTAGACCCGGGAGAAGCCCATCCGGAACGGCAGCGACACCGAGTCGGCGAACATCCGCGGCGCCGCGCCGGTGCCGCCCTCGCCGCCGTCGACCGTCACGAAGTCGACGCCCCGGTCGCCGCGCGCCATCAGCCGGGCCAGGTCCTGCCAGAAGCCCAGCTCGCCCACCGCGCTCTTGACCCCGACCGGCAGGCCGGTCTCGGCCGCGATCAGCTCGACGAAGTCCAGCATCGAGTCGACGTCGTCGAACGCCGAGTGCCGGGACGGCGAGGCGCAGTCCTGGCCGACCGGGATGCCGCGGATCGCGGCGATCTCGGGGGTCACCTTGGCGCCCGGCAGCATCCCGCCCAGCCCGGGCTTGGCGCCCTGGGAGAGCTTGATCTCGATCGCCCGGACCGGCGCCCCGGCGACGACCTCCTTGAGCTTGTCCAGGTTGAAGGTGCCGTCCTCGTTGCGGCAGCCGAAGTACGAGGTGCCGAGCTGGAGCACCAGGTCGCCGCCCTGGCGGTGGTACGGCGAGAGGCCGCCCTCGCCGGTGTTGTGCAGGGTGCCGGCCTCCGCCGCGCCCTTGTTGAGCGCGGTGACGGCCGCGCCGGAGAGCGAGCCGAAGCTCATCGCCGAGATGTTCACCACGCTGGCGGGCCGGAACGCCTTGGCGCGCCCGCGCGGACCGCCCAGCACCTTGGCCGAGGGCAGCGGGGCCTGCGGGTCGTGGGCGTCGGGCAGGGCGCCGGCGAAGGTGCGCTGCTTGACGTAGGCGTGCCCCTGGACGTGCGCGGCGTCGACCTCCGTCCCGAAGCCGAAGTAGTTGTTCTGCTCCTTCGCCGAGGCGTAGATCCAGGTGCGCTGGTCGCGGCTGAACGGGCGCTCCTCCTCGTTGGAGGTCACGATGTACTGCCGCAGCTCCGGCCCGATCGTCTCCAGCAGGTACCGGGCGTGCCCGAGCACCGGGAAGTTCCGCAGCAGGGCGTGCTTCTTCTGCATGAGGTCACGGGCGGCCAGAAGCGCCACCGCTGTCGCGGCGGCCGCCCCGATCTTCCGGGCTTGCATGGAGGTTCCTCCTCGGTGCACGGCCCCATCGCCGTCGGTGGGGCCGTCGTGTCGTGCCGGGCGTCGGTCGACGGGCGGCACGCCGGGTGGGCGTCCGGGTCCGTCGGGGAATGCCAACCGATCGTAGGAGGCCCCCCTGAGCGCGCTGCGCGCAGGGGGGCCTCGGTGCCCGGTGGGGCGGGATCAGCCGGTGTACTCGGTGGTGCGGTAGCCGCCTGCGGCGGTGCGGTCCACCTCGGCGTCCCCCCAGGTGTGGGGCACCTTCAGGCCCCAGGCGGCCCGCATCAGCGCGTGTTCCGCCTTGTTCTCGGTCACGTACCACCGGCCCATCCGGCACCAGGCCAGCGGCTCGTCGGACTCCGTGGCCACCGCGCGGATCAGCTGCTTCGCGTGCCGGGGCACCTCCGACTCCAGGTACTGGTTCATCCGGTAGGTGGCCTGGTCGCCGTGCTGGAACATGGCGTGGTCGGAGCCCGCCTGGGTGTGCACCCGGCCGCCCTCCAGGGCGACCGTGCCGGTGCGCGGCACCGGCTCCTGCTGGGTGTTCCTGCCGATCCCCTCGTTGAGCCGGTTCAGCAGGTCGACCTTCTCCCTGGTGGCCTCCGGGATCTGGCCGCCGCCCGTGCCGCCCTGGGCGGAGTACACCTCGTGCAGGTCGTAGTCCCCGGTGTAGAGGTACTGCTTCCACTTGGGGTCGGCCTTCAGAGCGACCAGCGGCTGCCCGCCGTCTTTCTTCGTCATGTCGATCGGGACGTACGGCTCGTTGCCGGTGCCGGTGTGCACGATGCCCTCGGGCAGGTCGTAGGGCGGGTTGTCGATCCGCACGCCGAGCAGGCCGGCCGGGCCCCAGTGGCCGACGAAGCCGCTCAGGTCGTTGGCCTTCAGCCAGTCCAGCGCCTTCTCCGCCGCCACGGCGTCGTACTTCTTCTCGACCGAGCCGGGCTTGATCGACTTCTCCAGGATGGTGTGCGGCTTGGCCTTGGCCCCTTCCGCGATCCGCCGGATCGAGTACACGCCAGTCTCGCGGACGGCGATGGTGTATTTGTGCTTCCTGCACACCGCCGAGACGGCGGCCAGGTGGTCCTGCCACACGATCTTCTGGAGGAGCCGCATCCGGGGGCCGGGCACGACGGTCCGCCCGTCGAACGTGCCGGCCGCGCAGCGGGACTCCACGTTGTGCACGGTCAGCTCCGGTCGTACCGCCCGCCCGCCGCCCTGGCCGCCCGCCACCCGTTGGAGCGCCCGGCCGGTCGCCGCGTTGCCGACGGTGCGCTGCAGGTCGGTGGCGGACCGCGGGGACCCGACTCCGGCCTCCGGCCCCACCCGGGCGGCGGTCCGCCGGGTCGGACCCGCCTCGCGCGGGGACGGCCCGGTGGTCTCCTGCGGTTTCCTCGCCTGCATGCCGACGCCTCCTCCTCGGTTCCCTTCGGCCCCGTTATATCGGGAGTTCGCCGGGAGGAGGAGGGCGTGTCCGGACGTGCCTGGTCAGGGCGCGGGTGGGGTCCGTCCCCGCCGCGGAGTGTTGTCACCCGATTAGTTGTAGGTGCACAATGATGACAACAACACAATTAACTCCGGGAGTGCCCCCATGCCCGATGCCGCCCGGCCACGGCCGTGGCTCGTCCTCGCCATCTGCTGCCTGAGCCTGCTGATGGTCAGCCTCGACGTCACCATCCTGAACGTGGCCCTGCCCGCCATCCGGAGCGACCTGCACACCTCGGTGTCCGGACTGCAGTGGACGGTCGACGCCTACACCCTGGTGCTGGCCAGCCTGCTGATGCTGTCCGGCTCGACCGCCGACCGGATCGGGCGGCGCCGGGTGTTCCGGATCGGGCTGGTGGTGTTCAGCGCGGCCTCCCTGCTGTGCAGCCTGGCCCCCGGGCTCGGCTGGCTGATCGCGGCCCGGATGCTCCAGGCGGTCGGCGGGTCGATGCTCAACCCCGTCGCCATGTCGATCATCAGCAACACCTTCACCGACTCCCGCCAGCGCGCCCGCGCGATAGGCGTCTGGGGCGGTGTCGTGGGCATCAGCATGGCCGCCGGTCCGATCATCGGCGGGGCGCTGGTGGAGTCGGCAGGCTGGCGCGCGATCTTCTGGATCAACGTCCCGGTCGGCCTCGCCGCGCTCTTCCTGACCGGCCGGTACGTCCCGGAGTCGCGGGCGGCCCGGCCGCGCCGGGTGGACCCGGTCGGTCAACTGCTGGTCGTGGTGCTGCTCGCCGGGCTCACCTACGCGATCATCGAGTCGCCGCAGCTCGGCTGGACCTCGCCGGTGGTGCTCGGCTGCGCGGCGGCGGCCGTGGTCGCGCTGCTGGGCCTGCTCCGCTACGAGCCCCGGCGCACCGACCCGCTGATCGACCTCCGGTTCTTCCGCTCCGCGCCGTTCGCGGGCGCCACCGTGATCGCGGTCGCCGCCTTCGCCGGACTCGGCGGCTTCCTGTTCGTCAGCTCCCTCTACCTCCAGGACGTCCGGAAGCTCGAACCGCTGCACGCGGGGCTGTACATGCTGCCGATGGCCGTCATGGCGCTGGTGACCGGGCCGCTGTCCGGCCGGATGGTGGCCGCCCGGGGGCCGCGCGTGCCGCTGCTGCTGGCCGGCGCGGCCCTGAGCGCGAGCGCCGTGCTTCAGGCGGTCTGCTACTCCGAGCACCTGTCGGCCGGCCTGCTGGTCCTCGCGTTCCTGCTCTTCGGCATCGGATTCGGCCTGGTCAACGCGCCGATCACGAACACCGCCGTGTCCGGGATGCCGCGCGCGCAGGCGGGCGTGGCGGCGGCCGTCGCCTCCACCAGTCGACAGGTCGGCCAGTCGCTGGGCGTGGCCGTGATCGGCGCCCTGATGGCCGGCGCGGCCCACGCGGACCCGGCGGCCTTCGTCGGGGCGGCGCGGACGGCCTGGTGGATCATCGCCGGCTGCGGGGCCGTGGTGCTGGTCGCCGGTACGCTCACTTCCGGCCGCTGGGCCCGGGCGACGGCCGAGCGCGCGGCGGCCCGGCTCGCCGCCGAGGAGATCGGCGAAGGGACCAGGACGGCGAAGGAGAGGGTGGACGTCTGATGGAGCGTTCTCTCGGCGGCGGACACCCGGAGGGGCGCGGGGTCGACCCGGAGACGGCGGGCCGGGTCTGGCAGGGGATGAGCGCCCTCGTGCTGGAGCGCCACAACCGCCGCAAGGCCGTCTCCGACGCCCTCGGCATGAGCTTCGGCCGGGTCAAGGCCCTGCGCCGCCTCGCCGGCGGCCCGCTCACCCTGCGGGAACTGGCCGAACGCCTGACCTGCGATCCGCCGTACACCACCGTGATCGTCGACGACCTGGTGCGGCGCGGTCTCGCCGAGCGGATCACCAACCCTGCCGACCGGCGCTCCAAGCTGGTCCACCTCACCGAGGAGGGCGAGGCGAAGGCGGCGCTGGCCACCGGGATCCTCACCACCCCGCCGGAGGCCCTGCTCGCGCTGCCGCCGGAGGACCTCCGCGCGCTCGACCGGGTGGTGGCGAAGCTCCTGGGCTGACCCTCCGTGGCCCCTGCGGGCCCCGGTGCGCCGTCGGTCGCGGCCCTGCGGGTCGGTCGAACTACATATTCAGTCTATCGACATATGCAGAGAAGTGGCCTATGGTCGTCGCATGGCGGGCGGCCGGCTCCGGAGAACGGACGAGTCGTGGGGTGGGAGCCCGCCGCACCCGTGTGGTCCGGCGTACGACCGGACCCCCCGTTTTCCCGAGGGAGGACCCGCAGTGCACCACCGTTCCCGTACGCCCAAGCTGCTCGGCGCCGCCGTGGCCGTCGTGCTGGGCCTCGGCGTCGGCGTACCGCCGGCGTTCGCCGGACCGGCCGGGGAGCTGACGGCCGAGGCCGACCCCGTGCCCCGCCTGGTCGCCGGTACGGACACCGCCGCGCCCCAACTGGTCACCGGCGTCGACGAGTCGGCCCCCGGCGCCGACCCCGCCGAGGCGGCCCGCGCCCACCTCGCCGCCCACCGGGACCGGTACGGGGTCGACCCGGCGGAGCTCGTCGCGACCGGCGTGCAGCGCTCCTCGGACGGCCGCCGCACCGTCCGCTTCGAGCAGCGGCACGGCGGCGTACCGGTCCTCGGCGCCGCGTACCTGGTCCACCTGGCCGGCGAGGGCGACGCCCAGCGCGTCGAGTCGGTCGGCGGCAAGTACTTCACCGGCCTGACCGCCCCGACCACCCAGACCGTCCCGGACGAGGCGCTGCGCGGCCTCGCGCTCGCCTCGATCGAGGACGGTCCGGCCCGCACGGGGGCCACCGCCGAGGACGGCGGACTGGTCGTGCTGCCCGGCGGGGCCGGCCGGCTGGCCCGGCACTTCACGGTGCGCGGCACCGACCGGACGGTCTGGGACGGCAAGGCCCGCGAGGTCTACCTGGACGCCACCACCGGCGCGGTCGCCCTCGCCGAGACCGCCGGGGTCGCGGACACCCCGCGGACCCCGGCGGCCGCACCCGCCGCGCCCGCGCCCACCGCCGGGCTCGAACCCGCCGTCGGCACCGCGCCGGACGTCCACGGCAACCGGGTCAAGGTGAACATCGCCCGGCTGCCGGACGGGACCTACCAGCTGATCGACCTCACCCGCCCGAGCGTCCTGACGGTCTACGACGCCGGCGGCCGGGACGAGATGGACCTGCCCGGCCGGCTGCCCGGCAACCTCCACCCGGTCAGCTCGCCGACCCCGGACTTCCCGGACTCGCTCGCCGCCACCGGCGCCGCCGAGGCGCAGCGCAACGCCGCCGCCGTCTACGACTTCTACCGCGACCGGCTCGGCCGCAACGGTATCGACGGCAACGGCGGCCCGATCGACGCCGTGGTGAACGTGACCAGCGGGGGCAAGGGCCTGACGAACGCCTACTGGAACGCCGGGCGGATGACGTACGGGAGCGGCGACGACAAGTACTACCCGTTCGCCGTGGCGCTCGACGTGGCCGGCCACGAGATGACGCACGGCGTCGTCCAGTACACCGCCAAGCTCGCCGACCGGGACCAGCCCGACGCCCTCAACGAGGCCCTCGCCGACTACTTCGGCAACGCCGTCGAGGACACCGCACTCGACATCCCGATGACCGACCCGCGCGCCCCCCTGCTCGGCGAGAGCCTCTGCCGCACCGGCACCCAGGAGGCCTGCGCGACGCGCCGCCTGGACACCGGCCGCAGCACCCTGAAGGACTACGTCGGCTTCCCGGCGGGCTTCGCCGACGGCTCGCACGACAACTCGGCGATCATGAGCGGCGCGCTCTGGGACATCCGGCGCACCCTGGACCCGCTGCTCGCCGACCGGCTGGTCTACCGGGCGCTCTCCGAGTACCTCACCCCGCTGGACACCTTCGTCGACACCCGCAACGCGGTGCTCGCCGCCGGCCGCTCGCTCGGCCTCACCCGGGCCCAACTCCACGCGGTGACCGCCGCGTTCGACGCGCACGGGATCAAGGAGGGCTGGGAACACCGGATCGGCATGGACAGCCGGAGCCTGATGCAGTCGCTCACCGACGGCAGCCAGAGCCGGCCGGACGTCGTCGACGGCCGCTGGGTGATGGCCAGTGGCCCGACCGGCGTCGTCACCGGAACCCTCGGCCGCAACGCCGAGCCGGTCCGGCTCAGCCCGGCCGACGACAAGCGCTCGCACTACGGGCCCGCCACCGACGGCACCCTCGCGGCCTGGATCGCCCAGGGCGCGGCCGTCGGCGGCCCGCCGGAGATGAGCGTGCTGACGCGCCCGTTGGACGGCGGCGCCACGAACACCGTCTACAGCAGCAGTGGCCGACTGGTCCAGGGCGTCCGGGTGTCCGGCGGGAACGTCGCCTTCCAGGCGTACGACTACCGCACCGGCCTGCACCAGCCGTGGCTCTCGGTGAACGGCGCGCAGGCCGCGCCGATCGCGCTGCCGGACGGCCACCACGGCGAGGGCGTCTCGCTGCGCGGCGACCTGCTCGCCTGGACGGAGCGGTGGCAGGAGGGCGGGCACACCGTCTACGCGCCCACCGTCTACTCGCTCTCCGCGGGCAAGGTCGTCGCCCAGTACGTCGCGGGCGGCACCGGCGGCACCGGCGGCACCGGCGGCACCGTTGCTACCGCGGGCGCCGGGCTCAGGGCCGACCACGTGCTGCTGACCGCGGACCGGCTGCTCTGGCTGGAGACGCCGCTCGACGGGAGCCGCGGCACCTCGATCCGCTCCGCCGCCCTCGACGGCTCGGACGCGACCGACCTGCTGACCGGCAGCACCACCGAGCCGCGCCAGATCAACGAGCTGACCGCCTCGGAGCAGGCCGTCACCTTCGGCTACGCCTTCACCTGGCCGAAGGGCCGGCACGTCGTCAACAGCGACCTGCCGAAGCTCTGGCAGCTCCCGATCGACGGCGGCACCCCGGAACGCCTCTCCTGCAACCGGGGCGGCCAGTACATGCCGGTGGCCGACCGCGGCACCCGGGTGCTCTGGGCGGACGCCACGCCGGGCCGCACCGACCTGGTGGTGCGCGAGCGCCCGGCCGGCACCTGCTGACCGCACCCCGCCGAACTCCGGCGCCCCCGTCCGGCCGCTTCCCCCTGGCGGCCGGGCGGGGGCGCCGGTCCCGTCGGGCGACCACCGCACGGGCCGGGGGCCGTCAGCCGTACGGGACGACCGCGACCGGGCAGTGCACGTGGTGGATCGCGGCGTGGGCGACCGGGCCCAGGTGGTGGTGGCGCAGCGGCAGGTGCCGCAGCCGGCGGCCGACCACCAGCAGGGAGGCGCTCGTGGCCGCCTCGACGAGTTCGACGGCGGGCTTGCCGCGGACCAGGTCGGCGGTCACCTGGACCTCCGGGTGGTGGCTCCGCCAGGGGTCCAGGGCCTCGGCGAGGCCGTCCCACTCCACGCTGGAGAGCTCGCCCTCCAGCCCGCCGATGGCGCCGTAGGCCATGTACTCGCTGCCGGCCGGCGGGGACCAGACGTGGACCACGCGCAGCGGCGCCGAGCGCAGGGCGGCGGCCCGGAAGGCGAAGGCCAGCACGTCGTCGGCGGGGTGGGCCAGGTCGATGCCGACGGTGACCGGGCCGGTCGGTTCGTCCTGCCCGGCGCGGACCAGCACCACCGGACAGGCGGAGCGGCGCAGCACCTCCTGGCTGACCGAGCCGACCAGGAAGCCGCGCAGGGTGCCCAGGCCGCGCGAGCCGAGCACCAGCAGGGCGGCGCGGTGCGAGGCGGCCTCCAGGGCCTCGACCGGGTCGGCGCTCACCGGGGCGGAGCCGACCGGCAGGTCGGGCACCAGGGCGCGCAGCGCGGACTCGCGCTCGGCGAGGTGGGCCAGGGCGCGCTGGTGGGCCTGGTCGCTGACGGCCGTGTCCCGTTTCGGGGCGGGCCAGGCCTCCAGGACTTCGAGCGGGACGCCGCGGCGCCGCGCCTCGTGGGCGGCCCACTCGGTGGCGGTGAGGCTCTCGGCGGAGCCGTCGAAGCCGACCACGACGGGGCCGGTGGCGGATTCGGGTACGGAGGGTCCGGTCACGGCGCGCTCCTCGGGTTCGGCGGCGCCGGGCTGCGGCCGTTACCGGTCGCCGGGCGCGCCTCGGGTTGCCGCCCCAGTATCGGCGGTGGCCGGGCCCGGCGCCTCCCGGGGCCGCAGGGGCTGTCCGTCGGACGTCCGGACCGGCAGGAAGCCGTCGTCGAGCGGTTCGCCGGTGAGGGCGGCGTCCACCCGGGCGTGGATGTGGGCGAGGGTGGTCGGGCAGCCGAGCGGGTCGTCGCGCTCGCAGTTGAGCATGTGGGTCAGCACGGCCGCGGCGTGCTCCAGCCGGCGGGCCCGGTCGAGCATCCCGGCGCGCTGGGCGTGCAGCAGGGCCTTGCGGTCGGCGGCCTGCTCGCTGGCCAGCACGGCGGTGGTCCCGGCGACCGGGATCATCCCGTCCACGTGCCAGAGCTGGACCAGGGCGAGGCGTTCCAGGGCCTGCCGGTCGTAGTAGCGGACCCGGCCGCGGCGGGCGGTGGGGGCGAGCAGACCGCACTCCTCGTAGTAGCGCAGCGCGGGAACCGAGAGCCCGAAGGCCGCCGCGACCTCGCTGATCGAGTGGAGTTCCGTCGTCTGGAGTTCCGTCATCCTCCGCCCCTCCCCGGGCTTGCGCTCAAGCGCACTTGAGCGAGAACGCTTAGGCAAGCCTAACTTTCCAGAGGGTACGACGATACGAAGGGTGCGCCCGCCCATGCCACCGACGACCGCCGCAACGGTCAGCACCACCCCACCGACCCCGACCTCGACCCCGACCTCGGCCCCGCCGTCGCACCGTACCGTGCCCGCCTCGGGCGCGCTGCTGGTGCTCGGCTTCGTCCTGGTCAGCCTCAACAGCCGGGTCGCCTTCGGCCAGATCGGCCCGCTTGCCCCGGTCGCCGGGTGGGGCGCCGGCACCGTCACCGTGCTCGCCCTGATACCCCCGCTCTGCATGGGCCTGTTCGCCCCGCTGGGCGCGCTGGCCCGGCGCCGGATCGGCGAGGAGCGGGGGCTGTTCTGGGCGAGCGTGCTGCTGGTCGGCGGCGCCGTGCTGCGGACGGCGGGGATGCCCGGGCTGTACGCGGGCACGGCACTGGTCGCCGCCTCGGTGGCGGTGGTCAACGTGCTGATCCCGGTGTTCGTCCGGAAGCGGTTCGCCCCCCGGCGGATCGGCACCATGATGGGCGTCTACGCGCTGTCGATGGGGGGCGGCTCGGCGCTGGTCGCCGCACTGGTCGCGCCGGTGGCGAGTGCCTGGTCCCGGGAGGCCGCGATCGCGCTGGCCGTGGTCCCGGCGGTGCTCGCGGCGGCGGGCACGGCCCCGCAGCTGCGGGTCGCGCGGCCGGCCCCGGCCCCGGCCGCCACCGCCCCGGCGGCCCGCCGCCCGGTCGCCCGGACGGCGCTGGCCTGGAGTCTGACCGCCTACTTCGGCATCCAGACCCTGGTCTTCTACGCCACGCTGGCCTGGTTCCCCACCATCCTGGTCGACGCCGGTCTGAGCCGGACCACCGCCGGCACCGACCAGGCCGTGCTGATCCTCGGCGTCGCCGTCGGCGGCTTCCTCGCCCCCACCCTGGCCGCCGCCCGCCGCGACCAGCGCCCGCACATCCTGGGCGTGGTGGTGGTCTGCGCGCTCGGCCTGATCGGGGTGCTGCTCGCGCCCGCCGCCGGGGCGCCGGTCTGGGCCGGGATCCTCGGCATCGGCATGGGCGGTGGACAGGCGCTGGCCGGGGTGCTGTTCACCCGCCGGGGCGCCGACCAGGACCACGTCGCCGCGCTGTCCACCATGGCCCAGGGCGTCGGCTACCTGATCTCCGCGCTCGGCCCCGCGCTGGTCGCCCTGCTGCACAGCGGCACCGGCTCCTGGGACGTCCCGCTGCTCGCCCTGGTCGGACTGCTGCTGGTCGGCGCGGTGTTGAGCCTGCGGGCCGGGCACGACCGGGCATGACCGGGTGCCCGTCGCGGGCGGCGCGGGCGGCGCGGGCGGCGCGAGAAAGTATTTTCCGTCGTGACGTCACACTCGGGCGCCGGGGTCCGTCGGGTCAGGGAAAGCACCGATCACCCGAGAGGACAGCACGATGACCACCACCCGTTCGATCACCGCCGAGATCCCGTCGCGCCCCCGGATGGCCACCGACCCGGCGGAGCTCGTCCCCGAACTCGCCGACGTCTCGGCCGCGTTGTTCCGGGCCGTCGGCAACCGTTCGATCCCGCGCGGTACCGTCAGCCTGGTCCAGCTGCGGGCCGGACAGATCGTCGGCAGCACCTACCTGACCGTCCTGCACACCGGATTCCTGCGCAAGGCCGGTGAGTCGGAGGAGCGGATCACCTCGGTGGCCACCTGGCAGGACTCGCCGTACCTGACCGCGGCCGAGCGGGCGGCCCTCGCCCTGGTCGAGGCCGTGCTCCAGCCCAACCCGTACGGCGAGCGGGTGTCGGACGAGCTGTACGCCGAGGTCGCCGCGCACTACGACGAGAAGGCGCTGGCCACGCTGATGCTGGCGATCGGCCAGGTCAACTTCTTCGTCGCGATCGCGCTGATCGCCAAGCCCGTCCCCGGGAAGGCGTTCACCGACCCCTGGGCCTGAGCCCCGTCGCTCCTCGAACCGGCCCGCCGAGCACCTCGTTCGGCGGGCCGGTTCCGCGTTTCAGCCTGCGGCGAGGAGGCCCGTCACCAGGGCGCGGAGCCCGTCCCCGTAGGCGTCCTGGGCGGTCACCGGCTCCCAGCGGCCCGCGACCTGTGCCAGCCGGGGGTACTCCGCCGGGTCGAGGGCGGCGAACACCTGCTCCCGGTAGGTCGGGCGGTCGTCCCCGGCACGGCGTTCGGCCGCGGTGGCGCGGACCACGATCTCCCCGGTGGTGTAGTACCAGATCGCGCGGTAGCCCTGCGCGGCGCGTTCCGGGCTCAGGCCGCAGTCGACCAGTCCGTCGACGATCCGCTCGACGTACCACAGGGCGTGGGTGGAGAACAGGTCGTCGGCGGCCAGTACTTCGACGATCCAGGGGCAGGCGGCGAGCGCGTCGTGGATCGCGGTGGCCGCCGCGAGGACCCGTTCGCGCGGGTCGGCCGGCAGCTCCACCGGCCGCAGCGCGCGGGCGGCGTAGTCGTCCAGCAGCAGGACGAGCAGCTCCTCCTTGTTGCGCACGTGGTGGTAGAGCGCCATCGGCGTGCTGCCGATCTCGCCGGCCAGACGGCGCATGGTCAGTTTCCCGACGCCCTCCTCGGCCACGATCCGCCGGGCCGTTTCGACGACCTCCTCCCGGGAGATGCGGGGCGGTCGGCCGGTGGCCTTGCGGGGGGTGGGGGAGGGCTGCTGCATGCCCCCATCATCCCCCGTCGATCTCCCGCCGATCTCGCGTCGGTCTCGCGTCGGTCTCCCGCGCCTCGACAGCGGGGAGCCTTCGGGAGTAGTTTCCTTACATGTACAAAAACTCACGAGGGCGCCCCGGCGCGGCCAACGCCGCCGGGGGAGCGCTGGGCGTACTGGCCGGCGGAGTGCTGACGGAGTACGCGAGTTGGCGCTGGGTCATGCTTCGTGCTCGCCGAACCCCGTTCCCCCGCACCGCTGTTGCGGCTCGGCCTGCTGCGCAGCCGCTGGGTCGCGGGGGCCAACCTGCTGGTGTTCCTGGCCGCCGCCGGGCAGTTCGCGGCCTTCTACTTCGTCTCGCTCCACCTCCAGCAGGTGCTCGGCCTGGGCGCCGCCGCCACCGGTGCCGCCTTCCTGCCGTTCACCGCCGGCCTGGTCGCGGGGACGGTGCTGGCGACCCGGGTCACCGCGCGGCGCTCGCCGCGGACGGCCCTGGTGCCCGGCGCCGTCCTGGCGGCCGTCGGCCTGGGCTGGTTCGCCCTGATCGGCCCGGACGGCACCTTCCTCACCGACGTCCTCGGCCCGTCCCTGGTCACCAGCTTCGGCACCGGACTGGTGCTGGCCCCGGTCGCGGCCGCCGCGACCACCGGCGTGGCCCCCCGCGAGGCCGGTGCGGCCTCCGGACTGCTCAGCAGCTCGCGCCAACTCGGCGGCTGCGTCGGCCTGGCGGTGCTCGCCACCCTCGCCGCCCACCGCACCGGGTCGGCCACCGACCCGGCGGCCCTCGACGACGGGTACGCCCTCGGCCTGGCCGCCGGCGGGGTGCTGTTCGCCCTGGCGGCGGTGGTCGCGATCACCGTGCTGCCGCGCCGCCGGCCGGAACCGCCGGCCCTCCGTCCCACCGTTCCCGCGCAACCCCTCCTGGAAGGAACCCGTTGATGACCACCACCCCCATCACCCCCATCACCGCCGTCGACCTGTTCGCCTCGGCGCTGCAGATCCGCCCCGACGGTGACGTCCGGGCCGCCGAACGCCGGATGAGCGGCGGGGACGCCGACACCTGGCAGGTCGCCACCTTCCACGTGGAGACCGACGCCGACGTCCACGGCGACCACTGGGAGATGCACCCGGCGGCGGACGAGGCGGTCTGCTGCCTGGCCGGCGGCGTCCGGGTGTACTTCCGCCCGGTCGAGGACGGCGCCGAGGAGGAGACGGTACGGCTGCCGGCCGGCAGCGCCGTCGTCGTCCCGCGTGGCCGCTGGCACCGGCTGGAGCTGGACGCCCCCAGCGACCTGATGTCGATCACCCTGCGCGGCGGGACGAAGCTGGAACGGCGCTGACCGGGAAGACCCGCGGGAGAAACGGAGGGCCCGGCGGACAGCACGTCCGCCGGGCCCGTACGCATCGTGTGCGCGTCGTGGGTCAGCCGTCGGCGTCGACCCGGGCGGCCCAGCGCTGCTCGACGTTGCTGAAGCGCCAGTAGGCGAGGGCGCAGGCCCAGACCACCACGAACATGCCGACCAGCAGGTAGCCGACGTTGTCCAGGCTGATCTCGGAGATCCAGCCGGTGACCGGGTCGGTGAGGTCGAGCTTCTCGTGCAGCACGCTGACCAGCTCGATGGTGCCGATGACGAAGGCGACCGCGATGGAGAGCCCGGTGATGGTGAGGTTGTAGTAGACCTTGCGGACCGGGTTGGAGAACGCCCAGTGGTAGGCGAAGTTCATGAAGGTGCCGTCGAGGGTGTCGAACAGGCTCATGCCGCAGGCGAACAGCAGCGGCAGGCAGATGATCGCGTACCAGGGCAGGCCGGAGGCGGCGCCGGAGCCGGCCATGGCCATCAGGGCGACCTCGGTGGCGGTGTCGAAGCCGAGGCCGAACAGCACGCCGACCGGGTACATCTGGCCGGGGCGGCGGATCGACTTGGTGAGCCGGCCGAGGATGCGGTTCATGAAGCCGCGCTCGTCGAGGTGCTTCTCCAGCTGCTTCTCGTCGAACTGGCCGGCCCGCATGGCCTTGTAGACCCGGTAGATCCCGGCGAGCGCGAACAGGTTGAGCGCGGCGATCAGGTAGAGGAAGGTGCCGGAGACGCTGGTGCCGATGACGCCCAGCCACTGGTGGGTGGTGGACTGGTCGTCCACCAGGGTGCCGACGATCTGGGCGCCGCCGGCCACCAGGGCGGCCATCGCCATCACGATGGTGGAGTGGCCGAGTGCGAACCAGAAGCCGACCGACACCGGCCGCTGGCCGTCGGCCATCAACTTGCGGGTGGTGTTGTCGATCGCGGCGATGTGGTCGGCGTCGAAGGCGTGCCGCATGCCGAGGGTGTAGGCGGTGATGCCGAGTCCGACGCCGAAGGTCTGGGTGCCGATGGTGTAGTGGTTCGGGGCGATCAGCACGAACAGCATGCCGAAGGCGACGACGTGCATCGCGATGATCACGCCGAGCAGGGCGGCGGTGCGGACGGTGTCCCCGCGCTGCCAGCGGGGCGGCAGCGGCAGGGCGGATGACGGCGGTTCTTCGGTGAGGGTCATGCGTGCAGGCCTTTCCAGCTCCTCGATGGGGGCGCCCCCCGGGGAACGCGGGGAACACCGTAGGGGCTCGCTCGTTCCATCGACAAGCGTTCGCAGCTGCGAAAAGGTTGCAATAACGCAAAACCGGGACTTCGGGGACGAAGCGCCGCCGGGGTGACGTCGTCTCACCATGCGGACGATTGAGTGATTCTCTGGCCCGGCCCAGCGGGATTGCCTCTAGGGTGGCCGGTACAGCTGGTTCGCCCCGTCCGCCAGGCGGGGCGTCGTAAGAGGGAACCCGGTGAAGCCGTTCGATCGGCCATTCCGGGACTGCCCCGCAGCGGTGAGCGGGAACGACCGCCGTCATACGCACTGGACCCGGGACGGGTCTGGGAAGCGACGGCCAGTAGGTGTCCGACCTCCGTCTCCACGGAGGACGGTCGTGCCCGCGAGTCCGAAGACCTGCCCGCTGTCCGTGCGCGACCGTGTTCGCGCGCGGCCTTCCGGTGACCTCGAGGGCGGGTCGGCGTACATACCAGGCGGAGCCGTACCCGTACGGGCGGTCCGTCCGGTTCGTCACCCCTTCGCGCCTTCGTGCCGTCTCCGGGCACCATGAGGAATCAGGCTCGCGAAGGAGAGTCCCTTGACAGCGAAGTCCGCAGCCGCGGCGACCGTGGCGACCGCTTACGGCTACCCCCGACAGGGCCGTAACCGGGAACTGAAGAAGGCGATCGAGGGGTACTGGAAGGGCGCGGTCACCGCCGAGGCGCTCCAGGCCACCGCCGCCGAACTGCGCCGGGAGAACTGGGCCGCGCTTGCCGAGGCAGGCGTCGGCGAGGTGCCGACCGGTGACTTCTCGTTCTACGACCACGTGCTGGACGCCTCGGTGGCCGTCGGCGCCGTCCCGGCCCGGCACCGGGAGGCGGTCGACGCCGACCCGCTGGACGGCTACTTCGCGATGGCGCGCGGCAACCAGGACGTCGCGCCGCTGGAGATGACCAAGTGGTTCGACACCAACTACCACTACCTGGTACCGGAGTTGGGCCCGGACACCGCCTTCGCGGCGAACCCGGCCAAGCCGGTCGGCGAACTGCGCGAGGCGCTCGCGCTCGGGCACACCGCCCGGCCGGTGCTGGTCGGCCCGATCACCTACCTGCTGCTCGCCAAGCCCGCCCCCGGGGTGGCCGAGGACTTCCAGCCGATCACCCTGCTGGACCGGCTGCTGCCGGTCTACGCCCAGCTGCTGGCCGAGCTCAAGGCCGCCGGCGCCGAGTGGGTGCAGCTGGACGAGCCCGCCCTGGTGCAGGACCGCACCCCGGCCGAACTCAACGCCGCCGCCCGCGCCTACCGTGAGCTCGGCGCCCTCACCGACCGGCCCAAGCTGCTGGTGGCGAGCTACTTCGACCGCCTCGGCGACGCCCTGCCGGTGCTCGCCAAGGCCCCCGTCGAGGGTCTGGCCCTGGACTTCACCGGCCCGGCCGCAGGCAACCTGGACGACCTCGCCGCGGCCGGCGGCCTGCCCGGCAAGCGCCTGGTCGCGGGCGTCGTCGACGGGCGCAACATCTGGATCAACGACCTGGAGAAGTCGCTGGCCACCCTGGCCACCCTGCTCGGCCTCGCCGACCGGGTCGACGTCGCCCCGTCCTGCTCCCTGCTGCACGTGCCGATCGACGCCGCCGCCGAGCGCGACATCGACCCGCAGATCGCCCGCTGGCTCGCCTTCGCCAAGCAGAAGGCCGCCGAGGTCGCGCTGCTGGCCCGCGGCCTGCGCGAGGGCACCGGCGCGATCACCGCCGAACTCGCCGCCAACCGCGCCGACCTGGCCTCCCGCGCCAACTCGCCGATCACCCACGACCCGGCCGTGCGCGCCCGCACCGCCGCCGTCACCGAGGCCGACGCCCGCCGCGCCCAGGCCTACCCGCAGCGGGCCGAGGCCCAGCGCGCCCGGCTCGCCCTGCCGCTGCTGCCGACCACCACCATCGGCTCCTTCCCGCAGACCACCGAGCTGCGGGTGGCCCGCGCCGACCTGACGGCCGGCCGGATCGACGGTGCGGCCTACCGGGAGCGGATGGAGGCCGAGGTCCGCGAGGTGATCGCCTTCCAGGAGAAGGCCGGCCTGGACGTCCTGGTGCACGGCGAGCCCGAGCGCAACGACATGGTCCAGTACTTCGCCGAGCAGCTCACCGGCTACCTGGCCACCCGGCACGGCTGGGTCCAGTCCTACGGCACCCGCTATGTGCGCCCGCCGGTGCTGGCCGGGGACATCTCCCGCCCGCACCCGATGACGGTCGACTGGTTCCGCTACGCCCAGGACCTCACCGAGCGCCCGGTCAAGGGCATGCTCACCGGCCCGGTCACCATGCTCGCCTGGTCCTTCGTCCGCGACGACCAGCCGCTCGGCGAGACCGCCCGGCAGGTCGCCCTCGCCCTGCGCGACGAGGTCGCCGACCTGGAGGCGGCCGGCGCCGCGGTCGTCCAGGTCGACGAGCCGGCCCTGCGCGAGACCCTGCCGCTGCGGGCCGACGCCCGCCCGGCCTACCTGGACTGGGCCACCGAGTCCTTCCGGCTCGCCACCTCCGGCGTCCGGGCGGACACCCAGATCCACACCCACATGTGCTACGCCGAGTTCGGCGCGATCATGACCGCGATCGACGAGCTCGACGCGGACGTCATCTC
>NZ_JBEOSV010000102.1:0-23560 GCF_040303245.1 Kitasatospora sp. NPDC096077
ACTGCCGACCCTGTCCGCTTATGCCCAGCCGCCGTTGGCAGTCTGAAAATCACCCGTCACGCCCCTCTCCGCACCCACCCCCTCCACCGCCCCCTCCCGCAGCGCGTCCCTCTCGCCTGGGTGGGTGGGTGGGAGGGGGTGGGAGGGGGGAGGTGGGGGTGCTGGGGGGCGCGTGGGCTTCGCCCTGCGCGCCCGTGGGGGGTGGGGGAGACTGGGCGCATGCCGGAGTTGCCTGAGGTGGAGGCGTTGAGCGCGTTCCTGGCCGGGCGGTTGGTGGGGCGGGTGATCGCCGGGGTGCAGCCGGTGGCGATCAGTGCGTTGAAGACGTACGACCCGCCGGTGACGGCGTTGGTGGGGCGGGTGGTGGGGGGTGTGGGGCGGGGGGGGAAGTTTCTGGACGTTGAGGTGGGTGGGTTGCACCTGGTGGTGCACCTGGCGCGGGCCGGGTGGCTGCGGTGGCGCGATGTGCTGCCGGTGGGGGCGGTGAAGCCGGGTGGGCGGAATCCGTTGGCGTTGCGGGTGCGGTTGGAGGGGGAGGGCGGGTTCGATCTGACGGAGGCGGGGACGAAGAAGGGGCTCGCCGTGTATGTGGTGGGGGATCCGGGGGAGGTGCCGGGGGTGGCTCGGTTGGGGCCGGATCCGTTGGAGGTGGGGTTCGAGGAGTTCGCCGCCTTGGTGCGGGGGGACCGGCGGCGGCTGAAGGGGGTGCTGCGGGACCAGAGTGTGCTGGCGGGGGTGGGGAACGCCTATTCGGACGAGGTGCTGCACGCGGCGCGGATGTCGCCGTACAAGCTGGCGTCCAGCCTCACGGAGGAGGAGGCGGCGCGGTTGTACGAGGCGCTCGGCGGCACCCTGCGGGAGGCGGTGGAGCGCTCGCGGGGGCTGGCCGCGGGGGAGCTGAAGGCGGAGAAGAAGCTCGGGCTGCGGGTGCACGGGCGGGCCGGGCAGCCGTGTCCGGTCTGTGGGGACACGGTGCGGGAGGTGTCCTTCGCGGACTCCTCGTTGCAGTACTGCCCGACCTGCCAGACCGGGGGCAAGTTGTTGGCGGACCGGAGGCTGTCCCGGCTGTTGAAGTGACCTCCTTCAACAGCCGGGTGGGCGGGTCAGCGCTTGATGGCGACGCCGCCCCAGTAGTAGGCGGCCTTCGGGTCGGTCGGGGGCTCGCCGTCCGGGCGCCAGGCGAGGACCGGGGAGAGGCCGGGTTCGATCAGGTCCCAGCCGTCGAAGAAGCGGAGCACGTCCTCGTAGCCGCGGGGGACGAGGGTCATCCCGCCGGCCCGGGCGGCCTCGGCGACCTTGCCGACCGCCTCCGGGGCGAAGTCCGCGGTGGGGGTGGTGAGGGCGAGGCAGCTGCCGGCGGGGAGGGCGTCGCGCAGGGCGGCGACCCGGCCCCAGGGGTCGTCCTCGTCGGCGATCAGCATCAGGACGGCGATCATCAGCAGGCCGACCGGCTGGGTGAGGTCGAGGGTGGAGGTGAGCGCCGGGTCGGCGAACAGTTCCTCGGGCTTGCGCAGGTCGGCGTGGATGTAGGTGGTGCGGCTGGCCGGGCTGGAGACCATCAGGGCGCGGGCGTGGGCGAGCACGATGGGGTCGTTGTCGACGTAGACGACCCGGGTGCCGGGGCTGACCGACTCGGCGATCTCGTGGGTGTTCGGGGAGGTCGGGATGCCGGTGCCGAGGTCGAGGAACTGGCGGATGCCGTGCTCCTGGGCGAGGTGGCGGACCGCCCGGCCCTGAAAGGCGCGGTTGGCCTTGGCCATCTCCTTGACGCTCGGGACGGCCTCCTCGATGGCCTGGCCCATGGCGCGGTCCGGCGGGAAGTTGGTCTTGCCGCCCAGCCAGTAGTCGTAGACACGGGCCGAGTGGGGAGTGGTGGTGTCGACGCCGAAACGTTCCCACTGGCTGAGCTCGGCGGCATCGTCGTCCTGCGGGCCCTGCTGGGGGAAGTCCTGACTTGTCGTCATGGCCACGTCCTCTGATGGCAGATCATCACACTGGTGAAGGCGCAGTGTAGCGGCCTCGGGGGGAGGCTGGGCGTCCGGTCGGGGAAGGGGTGTCGACGGGCCGGGATGGCGGGGTGTGGACGGCTTCGGTGTGGGCCGTCGGAGTGGTGATCGGGGCCGTAGGGGGTGCTGTCGGGGAGGGGGCATGACCTGCGGGGCAAGCATTCAGAATGCTGTCTGATCGTCAGATTAAGGGTCCGGTCCCTTCGCGCAGGTTGCTGTTGGTCGCCTCCGGGATGTCGCTGCTCGGGGCGGCCGCCGGGTGCAGCCCCTGGAAGGCCCCCGATGCCACGTCCGCTACGGGGAATCCGCAGGCCGCGGGCGATGTGCCGGCGGCGCTCGTCCCCTCGGGTGCGGCGTCCTCCCCGGCTCCGCTGTCCCCCGTCCCCTTCACGCCGAGCGGCTCGCCTCCGGTGCCCTCGCCGGTGCCGCCCTCGTCCTCGCCCGACGGGGTGCAGCCGGTCCGCAGGGCGCTCAGCGAGGCGGAGAGCAAGCCGGTGTACGACCTGGATCCGTCGCAGCGGGTGGTGGCGCTCACCATCGACGACGGGCCGGATCCCCGGTACACGCCCCAGGTGCTGGACCTGCTCCAGCAGCACGGGATCCGGGCGACGTTCTTCCTGGTCGGGGAGTGCGCCGTCGAGCACCCGGAGCTGGTGCGGGAGATCGCGGACCGGGGCCACCACATCGCCAACCACACCTGGACCCACCCGGACCTGCGGCACATGTCCGAGAGCGCGGTCCGGGACGAGCTGGAGCGGACCAGCGACCTGCTGCACCGGACCACCGGGCGGCTGCCCACCTGGTTCCGGGCGCCGGGCGGGGACTTCTCGCCGGTCTCGCTCAAGGTGGCCGCCGACCTCGGGCTGCGGAACATGAGCTGGACGGTGGACCCGCGGGACTGGTCCCGGCCGGGGACGGCGTCGATCATCGACACCGTGCTCAAGGACGTCCGGCCCGGCTCGATCGTGCTCAATCACGACGGCGGCGGGGACCGCTCGCAGACGGTGGCGGCGCTGAAGGCGTACCTGCCGGTGTTGATCGACGAGGGGTACTCCTTCACGGCTCCGCCGAACTGATCATGGGGAAGTCGGAATGTCGGCTGCATATGCCGATGGTTCGGGTAATGGCTTTGCGGTTTAAACCACTCGAAAGGGTGGATTGGAAGAACCGTTTCTGCGGATTTTGGGCCTTTAAGGTGATCTCGCACCGATTCCCCAGGTACCGCGAGTACCACCTGAAAGGCCCTTTCCCATGCGTCTCCGCAATGCCGTCGTCGCCGCTGCCAGTGCCGTCGCCCTCGTCCTCACCGTTCCGCTGTCCGCGAACGCCGCCACCGGTGTTTTCCTCTACAAGGTCGGCAGGGGCGTTCCGGCCGAGCTCGCCTACCCGGAGAGCGAGAAGTGCATCGACCTGGAGGGGGCGACCGACGCCGACCCGGCCTTCGCGCCGCAGAACCTCACCAAGTCCACGGCCACGGTCTTCCTGGAGTTCGGCTGCAACGGTGATGTCTTCTACGTGCTGGACCCCGGAACGAAGCGCGGCGACCGGCTGAAGCTGCGTTCGGTGATCTTCTCCTGAGCGACCGGGAGCACGGGGTGGCCCGGGCCGGGCGGTCGGCGTAGCGTCGAACTGTCCGGCCCGGTCGCCGGTGTCTCCTGCTGCTCCTGCGATCCGCCCGTGGTCGGGCGTGGTGCGAAGGAGGTCCGGGGATGACCGGCAACGGCTACGCGCACCCCGAGTCGCTGGTCGACACGGAGTGGTTGGCCCGCCACCTGGACGACGGGACGGTCCGGGTGGTCGAGGTGGACGAGGACACCGAGGCGTATGAGCGGGGGCACATCCCCGGGGCGGTCGGGTGGAACTGGACCACTGAGCTGCACAGCCAGGTGGGGCGGGACTACGCCGACCGGGAGGGCGTCCAGCGGCTGTTGCGGGCGGCGGGGGTGGAGGACGACAGCACGGTGGTGCTGTACGGGGGCAACAACAACTGGTTCGCGGCCTATGCGTTCTGGCTGCTGCGGCTGCGCGGCTACGGGCCGGTGAAGCTGTTGGACGGCGGGCGCAAGAAGTGGGAGCTGGAGGGGCGGGAGCTCACCCACGAGGTGATGGACTACCAGCACTCGGACTTCCGGCTGACCGGGCCGGAGCGGCCGGAGCTGCGGGCGTTGCGGGACGAGGTGCTGGCGAAGGCCGAGGTGTTCGCCAAGCCCGGCGCGGACGCGGTGCTGGTGGACGTCCGCTCCCCGGCGGAGTTCCGGGGCGAGCTGATCGCGCCGGCGCACCTGCCGCAGGAGCAGGCCCAGGTGCCGGGGCACATCCCCGGTGCGGTCAATGTGCCCTGGTCGCAGGCGGCCGACGACGACGGGTCGTTCCGGTCGGCGGCGGAGCTGCGGGAGCTGTACGGGGGCCGGGGGGTCTCCGCGGAGCGTGAGGTGATCGCCTACTGCCGGATCGGGGAGCGCTCGGCGCACACCTGGTTCGCGCTGAGTGAGCTGCTCGGGTACCCGCACGTGAAGAACTACGACGGCTCGTGGACCGAGTACGGCTCGCTGGTGCGGGCGCCGGTGGTGCTGGGGGCCTGAGCGGACGGGCGGGGCGGGCGGGGCCGGTGACGTTGCTGCGGCGGCGTCATTTCGGCGCGTTTCTTTTCATGAACATCTCACAATCGGGGAGTGGGCGGCGGGCTGCCGGGACAAGGATCGATCCGACCCAATCGATCCGGTGATCCTGGAGGACCACGTTGCGCAAGAGGCTGATCGTCTCCGCCGCGAGTGCCCTGAGCCTGTTCCTGGCCGTCCCCGCCTCGGCCACGGACTTCCAACCCGGCGCGGCCGGGATCGGCGACCCCTACTACCCCACCTACGGCAACGGCGGCTACCGCGTCTCGCACTACGACATCCGGCTGAAGTACCAGCCCGCGACCGACGAGCTGGAGGGCACCACCACCATCCTCGCCACGGCGACCCAGGACCTCTCCCGGTTCGACCTCGACTTCGCCTTGAACGTCTCCGAGGTGCGGGTCAACGGCCGGCCCGCGACCTTCACCACCAGCGGTGAGCAGGAGCTGGTGATCACCCCGGCCCGGCCGCTGGCCAAGGGCAGCCAGGCCACCGTGGTGGTCCGCTACAAGGGCGTGCCGTCGACGGTGAAGAAGTACGGGTTCACCGCCTGGCACCGCACCCCGGACGGCGCGGTGGCGGCCGACGAGCCCGAGGCCGCCTGGTGGTGGTACCCGAGCAACGACCACCCGAGCAACAAGGCCACCTACGACGTCTCGGTGCAGGTGCCGGACGGCAACCAGGTGATCAGCAACGGCGTGCTGACCGGCACCAGCTCGCAGGCCGGCTGGACCCGGTACAGCTGGCGCGAGAACAAGCCGCAGGCGACGTACCTGACGACTCTGGCGGTCGGGAAGTTCGACATCACCACCGACACCACCGCGAGCGGGCTGCCGGTCTACAACGCGTACAGCAAGGACCTCGGCGACAACGCGGACGCCGCCCGGGCGAGCGTCGAGCGCACCGGCGAGCTGGTGGACTGGCTGAGCGGCTACTTCGGCGACTACCCGTTCAGCTCGGTCGGCGGCTACGTGCCCAACGTGCCCACCGGCTACGCCCTGGAGACCCAGACCCGGGTCTTCTACAGCCCCAAGCAGTTCGCCAAGGGCACCAACACCTCCGTGGTGGTACACGAGTTGGCGCACCAGTGGTACGGCGACAGCGTCTCGCTCTCGCGCTGGAGCGACATCTGGCTGAACGAGGGCTTCGCCCGGTACGCCCAACTCCTCTGGTCCGAGCACGAGAACGAGGGCACCGCGCAGGAGGTCGCCGACTACATCTACGCCTCGCACCCGGCCGAGGACCCCTTCTGGAGCGTCAAGCCCGGTGACCCGGGCCCGGACAACCAGTTCTCCAGCGCGGTGTACGACCGGGGCGCGGTGGCCATCCAGGCGCTGCGCAACACCATCGGGGACGAGAAGTTCTTCAAGATCCTCAAGGGTTGGCCGACCGAGCGCAAGTACGGCAACGCGACCATCGCGGAGTTCCAGGCGTACGCGGAGAAGGTGTCCGGGCAGAAGCTCGGGGACCTCTTCAAGACCTGGCTGTTCACCCCCGCGAAGCCGGCCGTCGGACCGGTGGTGCCGGGTGCGGCGGCCCCGGCCGCGCTGGCGCCGGGGGCGCACGCGGATGCGGCCCGGGACGACGTGAAGGCGTTGGTGGAGCCGAAGTCCTGGAAGCAGATCCAGGAGAGCACCTCCGTGCACGCGGGGACGCGCTGACGGCCGTGCGGTGAGGTGACGGGCGTGGCCCGGTCGGCTGTTCGCGCTCGGTACGGGAGGTACGGGAGCGCGAACGGGCGGCCGGGCTACGCCGCTCCGGGGCCGTCCGCCGCGAGCAGTTCGGTGAGGCGGCGGACGGCGAAGGGTATGAGCTCGCGGACCGGGACCAGCCGGCAGGGCGCGGTGCCGACCAGCACCTCGCGGATGCCCGCGTGCGCCTCGAACTCCCGCCCCACCACCGGGAAGTGGGTGTCGTTGTCGTTGCCGACGTCGGGCGCCTCGATCCACACCCGCTCGCCCTGGATCTCCATCGGGAAGCGGCGCAGCTTGAGCCGGCGGTTCGGCGCGAAGGTCTCGGCGTAGTGCAGGAAGGTGTTGCGGTTGTGGCCGACGCCGACCAGCAGCACATACCCGCCGAGGTCGTGCAGGGCACCGAAGGGCGACTCCCGGCCGACCGCCCAGCCGAGCGAGCGGCGGGCGGTGACCTCCCGGGCATGGGCGCCGACGGCGGCGACCGAGGCCTGCGGGTGGGTGCTGCGCAGGCTCTCCGGCAGGGCGCGCAGCGCCTCGGCGACGGCGCCCATCGGGGAGGGCAGGTCGGCGTGGAACAGCGGTACGGCGGCGCGGAGTTCGGCGATCTTGGGGCTGGGAAGGCCGGCGTGGTAGGGCGCCGGGTCGCAGACCGTGCTGCCGGTGAAGGCGGGGACGGCCACCGTGCCGCCCGGGCCGACGGCCTCGCGCAGGCTCGCCACCACGGCCGCCGCCCCGCCCTCGACCCGGCCGAGGGAAGAGAGCGAGGAGTGCACGATCAGTGCCATGCCGGGGCGGACCCCGACCCGGTGCCAGCCGTCCACGAGGTCGGCGGTGGTGAGCGGGCTGCTGCCCGGAGTGGTCATGGTCCCCCCTGGTGACGGTGGTGCTGGGTCTTCTGGGCGCGCTGATGCGGATTCGTACCGGTGTGGTGCGATTTCCGTTCGAGGGCGACCCTAGCGGGTGGCACTGACAATCGGTCAGGAGGGGGGTACCCTCCGTCAGTCCACCCGTCGGTCCACCGTCGGGCCGCGGTGTCCGGCCAGCAGCAGGGCCTCCTGCTCGGGGGTGAAGCCGTGGTCGAGCGGCGGTTCGCCGCGGCCGCGGTCCCAGGCGAGTACGTCGGCGGCGGTCACCGCGAGCGGGGTGGCGGGCAGGCCGGCGGCCCGGGCCCGGGCGGGGTCGCGCCGCTGTCCGGGCCAGAGCGGTTCGGCCCGGACCAGCGGGAAGAACGGCGGGGCGCTCTCCGGCGGGACCGGGACGATCTCGACCTCGGTGCCCGCGGCCTCGGCGCAGGTGGCGATCAGCCCGCCCAGGGTGGTCGGTTCGGCCGGGCCGACGGCGTGGAAGGCGCCCGGCCGGTCGTCCTGGAGCAGGCGGACCACGAGCCGGGCCAGGTCGCGCGAGTCGACCAGCTGGACCGGCTGCTCGGGGCGGCCGGGCAGCGCGATCCGGCCGCCGCGGGCGGCCCGGCGGACCCAGTAGGTCAGTCCGCGCTGCTCGTCGTACGGCCCGGCGACCTTTCCGGGGCGCACGATCGTCGCCCGGTCGCCGTAGCGGGCGGTGACGTCCTGTTCGCAGGCGACCTTGAGCGGGCCGTAGGTCTCGTCGGTCAGCTCCTCGGCCTCGCGCAGCGGCTCGCGGAGCGGGGCGGACTCGTCGGAGCGGTCGGCGGGTCCGTCCTGTCGGTAGACCGCGTGGCTGGAGACGAACAGGTAGCGGCCGACCCGGTCGCCGAGGGCGGCCATGGCCTGGCCGACCTGGCGCGGGCGGTAGCCGCTGACGTCCACCACGGCGTCCCAACCTCCCCCGCGCAGCGCGGAGTAGTCGCCGGTGTCGCGGTCGCCGAGGAGGTGGCGGGCCTCGGGGAAGAGGCCCGGGTTGGTCCTGCCGCGGTGGAAGAGGGTGACCTCGGCACCGCTGCTCAGGGCGTCGGCGGCGATCGCGCGGCCGACGAAGGAGGTGCCGCCGAGGAGGAGGATGCGCATGGCCTCCAGGCTAGGACTCGGGGTCAAGTCCGTTTTCTCGGAGGGTGGGAGAGAGTTTCGGGTAGTCGGTGTAGCCGGTGGCCTGCTGGCCGTAGAGGTGGGTCTCGTCGACGGGGGTGAGCGGGGCGCCGGTGGCGAATCGTTCCGGCAGGTCGGGGTTGGCGATGAAGGTGCGGCCGTAGGAGACCAGGTCGGCGAGGCCGGCGGCGAGGACCGCCTCGCCGCGGGCGCGGTCGGTGGCGGCGCGGTTCTCGCCGACGTTGGCGATCAGCGGGCCGGACCAGCGGGGGCGCAGGTCGGCCAGGGCCGGGTAGTCGTCGTTGTCGGTGAGGTGGAGGTAGGCCAGGCCGAGGCCGTCCAGTTCGGCCAGCAGTGCCCGGTAGACCGGGGCTGGGTCGGCCTCGTGCATGCCGAACTGCGGGTTGCCGGGGGAGAGGCGCAGGCCGAGGCGGTGCGGGCCGACCTCCTCGGCGACGGCGGTGACCAGTTCGACCGGGAAGCGGAGCCGGTCGGCGAGGGTGCCCGGGCCGTACTCATCGGTGCGCAGGTTGGTGTTGTCGGCCAGGAACTGGTGGATCAGGTAGGAGTTGGCGCCGTGCAGCTCGACGGCGTCGAAGCCGGCGGCCAGCGCGTTGCGGGCGGCGGTGACGTGGTCGGCGATCGTCCGGTGGATCTCGTCCCTGGTCAGGGCGCGCGGGGTGACGGCCTCGGCCTTGCCGCCGTCCCGGACGTGCACCGGGCCCGGGGCCGGGACGGCGGAGGGGCCGGCCGGGACGTCGCCGAGCAGCCGGTTCAGCGGGTGGCCCTGGCGGCCGCCGTGCATCAGCTGGGCGACGATCCGCCCGTCGGCCGCGTGCACGGCCTCGGTCACGGCGCGCCAGCCGGCCACGTGCGCGGGCGTCTCCAGGCCGGGCAGCCGCCAGCCGGACTGGCCGGCCCGGCTGGGCCAGATGCCCTCGCTGACGATCAGTCCGGCGCTCGCACGCTGGGCGTAGTAGTCGGCGACGACGGGCAGCGGCGTACCGTCCTCGGCGGCCCGGTAGCGGGTCATCGGGGCCATGACGATGCGGTTGGGCAGGTCGAGCCCGCCGAGGCGGTACGGGCTGAGCAGGGATTCGGTGGTGGACATGCCGGTACGGTAGAACCTGACATCGGTGTCAGGTTCAACCGGTGTGGGCGCCCCGGGCGGCTTCGGTGAGGATCAACTCCTCGATGCCGTAGAGGAATCGGGCCATCTCGGGACGTGGGAGCACGGCCGGGTCGGCGGTCATGGCGAGGCTCAGCGCCTCCGGGGACTGCAGGGCGTCCAGGGCGTAGGTCAGGCCGGGGCGCGGCTCGAACTCGACCGGCCAGCTGAGGGTGGTGCCCTGCTCGCCCGGCGCGGGGGCGGCCGGGAGCAGGTCGCGGGTGTCGTTGAAGACGCAGGAGCGGTCGGCCAGCGGCACGCCCTCGGCGGTGAGCCGTTCGGTCTCGGCGGCCAGGGCGAGCTTGTCGAAGTAGGCGTGCCGGTAGGTGCCGATCGCGGCGGCGTGGGTGCGGCGCACCACGTCGCCGAACTCGGCGGTGGCGTCCGGGAGGTGGAAGAGTCCGTCGCCGGCGACCACGCTCACCGCGTCGGCCAGCCCGGGCAGGAAGCGGTTGTTGACCACGACGCCGAGCACGGCCTCGGTGCGGCCGGCCAGTCGGGCGGTCATCGCGGCGGTGGCCGCGAGCAGGACGGAGGAGGTGCTCACCCGGTGGGCGGCGGCGACCCGTTCGACCGCGCGGGGGAGGGCGGGCGAGCGCAGCACGGCGTTGGGGAAGTGCTCAAGCCGCGCGGCCGGGTCGGAGGTCGTGGCCGGGTCGGGCTGCGGGAAGAGGCGGGGCGGGGCGAGGCGGAGCTTGCGCAGGAACTGCTTGCGGGCGGCCTCGTCGCGGCGCCGGCCGCGCTCGGAGTGCTGGAACTCGGCCTCCTCCAGCGGCTGTTGGGCGGGTTCGCGGAGCTTGGCGAGGTCGTCGGGGGAGGTGCCGAGGCTGAGCGCGGACAGGTCGGCGACCAGGCGGTTCATCCCGGTGCCGTCCACGGCGGTGTGGGAGAGCGCCAGGCTGAGGTACCGGACCAGTCCGTCGACCGTCACCGCGCCGACCCGGATCGGCCACTGGACGGCGGTGTCGAAGGGGCGCTCGGCGAGCTCCCGGTGCAGCCGGGCGCCGGCCTCGGTCGGGTCGGCGCCGTTCGGCAGCCGTTCCAGCTCCACGGTCAACGTGCCTTCCGGGTCGACGACTTGCTGCAGTCGCTGATCGGGACGGGGGAGCAGTCGGGTGTGCAGCGAGTCGTGCAGCCGCAGCAGTGCGGCCAGGGCGTCGAGCAGGACGGGCAGCGGCAGGCCCGGGTCCAGTGCGGCGGCGGTGGCGATGGTGTAGCGCGGCACGTCGGCCGGGGGCAGTCGGCGGACGGCGTCCCAGATGGCCTGTTGGCCCCAGGTGGCCGGTCCGGTCCCGGACCGGCCGGACGAGAACGCGATCTCCAGCAGTTGGCGTGTGGTCACCGTGTGGCTCTCCGTTGGGCGGTGGTTCGGTTCGTCGGTGCCGGTGCGTTGGGAGCGCGGGTGCTGCTGGGGAGAGTGTGGCGCACCGGCCGTCGGGCGTCGAGGGGCTCCGGGCTGCGGTGACGTCCGGAACGGGGGTTCCGAGATCTCTCGATGTGAAGTATCTTGATGTCGAGATTGACGGTGGACGTGAAACGGGGGCCTGTCATGCGGGGGAACGGACTCTGGGCGCAGCTGCGGCGGCCCCCGGGCGGGCGGGACGCCCGGATCATGCTGTTCGCGCAGGGCGTGGACCGGACCGGCACCGGGGTGTGGGCGGCGGCCTCGGTGCTCTACTTCACCTATGTGTGCGGCATGGACGCCGGGCGGCTCGGCCTGCTGCTCGGGGTCGGCGCGGTGGCCGGGATCATCGGCTCGCCGCTGGCCGGCCGGGCGGCCGAACGGCTCTCGGTACGCGGGCTGCTGGTCGGCTGCCACCTGCTGCGGGTCGCCACCATGGTGCTGCTGCTGGTCGTCGACCACTTCGCCGCGCTGCTGGTGGCCGTGGCCCTGACCTGCCTGGCCGAGCGCGGCGCCAAGACCCTGGAGATGTTGTTCGCCACCCGGGTCGCGGGCGAGCGGCGGGCCACCTACCAGGCGCTGTTCCGCAGCGTCGCCAACGGCGGGTACGCGGTCGGCACCGGCTTCGCGGCGCTCGGCCTGGCGGTGGGGAGCACGACCGCCTACCGGGCCCTGATCGTGGCCAACGCGCTCTCCTACCTGCTCGCCGCCGTGCTGATCCGGCGCACCGAGGAGCCGGCCGGGCGGGGGCTGGTGGCCGAGGCGGGGGCCGGGCCGGCGGACCCGGCGGGCCGGGAGGCCGCCGCTGCGGCGCCGAGCCCCTGGCGCGACCGCGGCTACCTGCTGTTCGTGCTGCTGGACCTGCCGATGTGCCTGGACGACTCGGTCCTCAACGTCGGCCTGCCGCTCTGGCTGATCCACCACACCGGTGCGCCGCACGCCGTCGTCCCGGTCTTCCTGACCCTCAACACCGCACTGGTGGTGGTGCTGCAACTGCGCGTCTCCGCCTGGGCCGAACGCCCCGGCGGGGCGACCAGGGCGGTCGGTTGGTACGGGGTGATCCTGCTCGCCAGCTGCCTGCTGATCGCGCTCTCCACCGGCGGCGGGCCGCTGACCGCCTCGCTGGCGCTGCTGGCCGCGGCGGCGCTGGTCACGCTCGCGGAGCTGATGCGCTCGGTGAGCTCCTGGGAGCTGGCCGTCGCGCTCGCGCCGCCGCGCGCCCAGGCCTCCTACCTGGGGGTCGCGGGGATGTCCCAGTCGGTGCAGAAGTCGGTGGGGCCGGTGCTGCTGACCGGCGTGGTGATGGTGGCCGGACCGATCGGCTGGCTGGGGCTCGGCGCGGCCTGCACCGGCCTGGCGGCGGTGCAGCGTCGGGCGAGCCTGCGGCGGCTCGCGGTGCTGGAGGCCGCGGCGGGGGCCTCCGAGGCCTCGGGCGGCGCGGGCGTCTCGGGGGCTCCGGCGGCGACGGTGGCCGTCGGCTGACCGGACTCGGAGGCCGCGGCGGCGGCGGGGGCCGAGGGGGCCGAGGGGGCCGGGGAGAACGGGAAGACCGAGGGAGCCGAGGAGCGGGGGCACCTGGTGTGCTGTCCGGTGCGGGGTGCCCCGCTCGGCGTGGTCGGTCGGCGGGCCGGGTTCAGGCGCGGACGGCGGTGACGAGGTGGTAGTCGATGAGGCCGTGGCGCCAGGCGGGGAGGAAGTTGCGGGTCCAGTGGTCGGCGGGGACGGCGTCGGTGAGGTAGCGGTCGAGGCCCGGCCAGACGTCGGGGCCGATGGACTCGGTGGTGACCTCGGCGAAGCCGGCGGTGCCGAGGTCGGTGGTGAATCCGTCCAGGGGGTGGGCGATGTCGAGGCCGTCGGCGAAGCTGGCGAGCAGGATCTTGAGCCGCTCGGTGATCTCGGCGCCGGGGGTGGCGAAGAAGGTGGTGACCACCAGCCGGCCGCCGGGGCGCAGGACCCGGGCGGACTCCCGGGCGAAGCTGGTGAGTTCGCGGAAGTGCTGGGCGGCCTCGACGGAGTACACGCCGTCCAGGGAGGCGTCGGCGAAGGGGAGTTGGCCGGCCGAGCCGATGGTGTAGCCGAGCCGGTCCGGATAGGTGGCCAGGGCGCGGGCGTTGACGGCACGGGCGCGTTCGATCTGGTCGGGGTGGATGTCCACACCGGTGACGGCGGCGAAGCGGAACTCCCGTAGGGCCAGGGCCGCGCCGAGTCCGCGCCCGCAGCCGACCTCGGCCAGTCGCAGCTGCTCGCGCGGCTCGGGGTAGGCGCGCAGCACCCGGCGGTAGAGCTGTTCCTGGCTGTGCACCCGGTCGTCGGGGGACGGGGCGGTCAGGTCGATGCCGTGCCAGTCACCGAAGTTGATGAATCCGCCGGCGAAGCTGGCGGCCTTGGACAGGTCGTCGGTGCCGTACGTCCGGCGTACTGTCGGGGGGATGTGGTTGTGGTCCATGGGTCGTCGGGTCTCCTGCTCGGTAGCCGCCCGGCGATCGGGCGCGCGGGGGTACGTACCCAAACCTGTGGCGCTCCGAACACGGTACGTGACGGGCCGGGTTCGGAGTTGACCCGGCGTCGTTTCGGCCCGCGGAGTCGGCCTGTGGGGTCGGCCCGCGGAGTCGGCCCGTGGCGTCAGCCCGCGGAGGAGTTGCGGCCGCCGGGGGTCTCCGGGGCCCAGGTGGGCGGCGCGGCGGCCTTCTCGGGATCGGGTTCGCGCAGCAGCACCTTCCAGCCGTCGGCGCCCGCGGGGCCGTCGAGGCGCAGTGTCAACTGCTTGCGCAGGCCGGTGTCGTGGAAGTAGAGGACCACGGTCTGGCGCACCGAGCCCTCGTCGTAGAAGTCGGCGGTCACCGCGCCCCGGGCACCCGCGCCGAAGGCGGCGACCCAGTTGTCGGCGGTGGCCAGGGCCTCGCGGGCGGAGCCGTCGGAGGTGGCGAGTCCGGCCAGGGCGCCCGAGGATCCGTCGGCGAGGCGCCAGACGATCCGCTGGGTGAGCTCCAGGCTGCCGGTGGAGGGGTAGCCGACCACGCGCAGCGGGGGGTGGCCGACGTAGTCGTTGACGTAGTCGAGCCCGTCGTCGGCACTCCGCAGCCAGTAGCCGCCGACGGCGGAGGCGGTCATCAGCGCGGCGACGGCGGCCGCGGCGGTGAGCGGGCGGACGCGGCGGCGCGGGGCGGGAGGGGCGTCGGGCATGGGCGGCCAGGTGTGTGCGATTCTGGTCAAGAGATGACCAAGGATAGGCAAGGTGTCGGTCAAGTGGTGCGCCGGGGGTCGGAAACGCGCTGTCCGGCCGGGTCGTCCGTTCGCTACAGTCCGCCGGGATCCGGTCGAGATCGGATCGGGACCCGATCAAGAGGAGCGACGACCCATGAGCACCGACACCCGACCCGTACCGTCGCTGACCGGCGGCGAGCGCGAGATGCTGCGCGGCTTCCTGGACTACCACCGGGCGACCCTCGCGATGAAGTGCGAGGGACTCACCGACGAGCAGCTGCGGCAGCGCTCCAGCCCGCCGTCCACGCTGAGCCTGCTCGGCCTGGTGCGGCACATGGCCGAGGTGGAGCGCACCTGGTTCCGCCGGGTGATCGACGGTGAGGACGTCCCGCTGGTCTGGTCCGCGGACGGCGACTACCAGGTCGCCTACGAGACGGGCGGGGCCACCCGGGCCGAGGCCTTCGCCGCCTGGCAGGCCGAGGTCGAGCACTCCCGCCGGATCGAGCTCGCCGCGCCCTCGCTCGACGTCACCGGCCACCAGCCGCGCTGGGACGCCGACGTGTCGTTGCGCCTGGTGATGCTGCACCTGATCCACGAGTACGCCCGGCACAACGGGCACGCCGACTTCCTGCGCGAGGCCATCGACGGGGTGGTGGGGGCGTAGCCGCCCTGGGGCTACCAGCCGAGGAGGTGGGTGCGGGCGGTGAGGGCGGCGAGGACGGACTTGGCGGCGGTGTCCGGGGTGAGGGCGCCGGTGTCGAGCTCGTGCGGGGCGCCGGGGGCCGCGGTGGTGAGGATCACGTAGTGGAGGGCGGCGCCGGTGGTGCGGCTCTCCCGGCGGAAGGTGTCCAGAGTGGCGGGGGCCTCGGCGCACTCGACCACGACCTGGTAGCCGCCGGTGGCGTAGGCGAAGGCGGCCTGGGCGGCGGCCGCCAGCGCGGTGACCTGCTGCCGGTCGGCCCCGGGGGCCTGAGGGGACAGCCGGCCGTTGCGGATGACCTGGAGGAAGTCGTCCGTCCGCAGGTGGACGCTGGGGTGCAGCTCCTGGGCGAGCAGCTCCGCGACCGGGCTGCCGCCCGTTCGGTCGTCGGAGGTCCCGGACGTCCCGGAGGCCCCGGAGGTCCCGGCGGGGTCGACGAGGACGAGGACGCCCCCGGCGCCCCGGCCGGCCCCGAGCTCCGGCCCACCTACGGTCGTACGGTTCACAGCTGCTGATCCCTTCGCGGGCCGGGGACGGGTCGGGACGGACATGGACGGGCAGCCGGGGCGGGGCGGTGGGAGTGCGAAGGAGCCGGTCGGCCCGGATGCGGACAGCCGACCGCCTCGTCCCTACGACTGATGCGTTTCGGGGATCAACCTAGTCCAAACGGGTGCCCCGAGTCGTCCCCCTCCCGGCCCGTGGGCGGGTCGCCGGGCGGGCTCAGCGCTCCTCGGCGCGCAGCACGATCGGGTTGGTGAGCGCCGCCATCGGGCCCCAGGGGAGGTCCCCGCCCATGGTGTTGCCCTTGCCCGGAGTGCCGTCCGCCCTCGGGTGGCGGACCTCGGCGCGGACGTAGGCGGCGAGCGAGGCGGTGGTGCGCCAGACCACCGTGCCGGAGCCGTCGGCGGGCAGCGACTCCTGGTGCAGCTGGCCCTCGTCGGTGAGCAGCCGGACGGTGCCGCCGGGGACCCCGGAGACCGTCAGCCGGACGTCCACCGGGGCGTCGGCCGGGACGGTCAGCTCCTCGCCGATGCCCGCCTGACGGCCGTTCCCGGTGGCGGTGAGGTCGAGCGTGACGGCGGCGGACTCGGCCAGCCAGCTGTGCCCGGCGCGCAGCCCGTCCAGGACGGCGTCCCGGGTGAGGTCCTCGGCGAGGACGACGTTGTGGGGCAGGCCGATGACCTGGGGCGCGCTGTGGGCGTCGCTGTTGCCCATCGCGGGCAGCCAGGAGCGGCCCTCCCGCAGGGCCACGGCGAGCTGGGCGTCCCAGGTGTCGACGGCCGACTCGTCGTCGTACGTCCAGGGGCCGTTCCACACCTCGACGGCGTCGGCGTGCTCGTACCCGAACTTCCACTGGCAGGCGACGTACGGGCAGTACGGGTGCGCGGGCACCACCAGGCCGCCGGAGCGGTGGACCTGGCGGACGAAGCGCGGGTACTCCTCGTCCCGGGAGCGGTAGCGCCAGTCGACGAACTGGCCGGGCTCCAGGCCGAGGGCCAGCCAGTGGCCGTTGCGGGTGGTGATCTCCTCGCCCGGGACGATCAGCAGGTCGGGGCCGGCCAGCGGGCCCCAGACGGCGTGCGAGGAACTGGTGTTGTGGTCGGTCGAGACGATGAAGTCCAGGCCGGCCGCGCGTGCTCCGGCGGCGACCTCCTCGGGCAGCCGACGGCCGTCGGAGTACACGGTGTGCAGGTGGCAGTCGCCCCGGTACCAGGCCCGGCCGCGGCCGCGGGCGCGGTCCGGCGGGTAGTGCGGGGTGAACTCGGGCCCGGGCTCGCCGAAGCGCAGGGTGACCTGGACGCGGTAGTCCAGGCCCTGCGGGGCGACCTGGTACGGGCCCAGCACGACGTGCCAGGTGCCCGGGTTGACCGGGCCGGGGAGGTAGCCGGGGGTGGCGGTGTCGCGGGCGACGGCGAACTCGGTGCGGAAGCCGCCGGACCAGCCGCGGAAGCCGTCCCCGCCGAGGTCGGTGCCGCGCTCGTCGAAGATGCCGATGTCGCAGGAGTTGCCGGGGGTGCCGGGCGGGACCTGCGGCTTGTCGTAGCCGTAGGAGACGGCGATCTCCCGGACGCCGTCCGGGACTTCGACCGGGAGGTAGACGAAGTCGGGGGCGCCGGTGGGGAGGTGGCCGGTGAGGGTGAGGGTGCGGTCGGCGCCGGTCGGGGCGGGCTTCGGGTTCGGGGCGGCCGTGGCGGAGCCGCTGGTGGCGGCCAGGCCGAGGGCGGTGGCGGCGCCGGTGGCGAGGCCGGTGCGGAGCAGGTCGCGGCGGGCGGGGCGGGGTTGCCCGGCGGGGTCGGCCTGCTCGGTGGGGCGGGGTTGCTCGGCGGGGCGGGGTTGCTCGGCGGGGTTCGGGGGCGGGGTGGGGTCGGCGGGCATCGGGGCCTCCGGGCTGGGGTGGGCGGGTCCACAGGGTGGCCTACCCCGGGGGGTGAACCGGGGGTGAGGTGGGGCCCACCGGGGTGGGGCGGGTCGGTGAAAGGGGCCCGGGCGGGGAGCGGGCGCGGTTCGGATGCGGTCCGGCCGGTGGTCCGGACGGTGGGTCCGGGCGAGTTGCGGGGAGTGACGAATGGTCGGTTCATAGTCATGTAGTCAGTTGGTACGACATATAGCAACGGGTCGGTCGGGAGGCTGGTGTGACGCTGAGTCGGCGGACGCTGTTGGCGGCGGTGGTGACCGGGGGCGCGCTGGCGGGGTGCGGACGGGGGCGGGGTACGACGGGGGGCGGCGCGGCCGACCCGCCGGCGGTATCCCCGGCGGGGACGGCGTCCGGCACGGCCTCCGTTGCGCCGTCTGCCACACCGTCTGCTACGCCGTCCGCCACACCGTCCGCTACGGGGACCGCCACGCCCGCGGCGGCCCGGGAGCCGGGCCGGGCGGAGCTGGTCCAGCGCTACGGGGGCGTGACGCCGACCGCATGGGGCCTGGACCTCCCCGGGGTGGTCACCGCGCTGCCGGAGGGCGAGCAGGCGACGGCGCTCACCTTCGACGCCTGCGGGGGCCCCGGCGGGAGCCGCTACGACGCCGAGCTGATCGACTTCCTGCGCGCGCACGACGTCCCCGCCACGCTGTTCCTGAACGCCCGCTGGATCGACGCCAACCCGCAGACCTTCGAGCAGCTCGCCGCCGACCCGCTGTTCGAGATCGGCAACCACGGCACCGTCCACCGTCCGCTCTCGGTGACCGGCCGTTCGGCGGAGGGGATCGCCGGAACGGGCGGGGTCGGCGAGGTGTACGACGAGGTGGCGGGCAACGCCCTCAAGCTGACCGAGCTGCTCGGGCGGCCGCCGCGGTTCTTCCGCTCCGGCACCGCGTACTACGACGACGTCGCCACCCGGGTGGTCGCCGACCTGGGCGAACGGATCGCCGGGTTCACCGTGAACGCGGACGGCGGGGCGACGCTCCCGGCCGGCGAGGTGCGGCAGGAGGTGGCCTCGGCGCCGCCGGGGGCGATCGTCATCGGGCACATGAACCAGCCGGGCCGCGGCACCGCCGCCGGGGTGACGGCGGCGCTGCCGGGGCTGCTGGCGGCCGGGCGGCGGTTCGTCCGGCTCTCCGACGTGCTCTGAACGGGGGCGGTCAGGCCAGCCGGAGGCCGCCCGGGTGGCGCTCCTCGATGACGTCGACCAGCCAGTCGAAGACCGTCGGGCCCCGGCCCGCCCGGGCGGCGGCCAGCTCGGCCGCGACCTGCGCGCGGTTGGTCGGGTGCACCCGGGCGAGCCGGCGCTCCAGCTGGCGGACCGTCTCCGGGTAGCCGAGCGCGCGCCGGGAGGCCTCGTGGTCGCGCCACTCGATGACGTAGTCGCCGTCCTCGGGCGTGCCGTAGCCGCCGCCCAGGCAGTCGGCGAAGGCGTCCAGGTTGCGGCCGAAGTAGCCGTCGGCGCCGAGCGCCTTCCCGACCGCGTCCCAGAAGTCCTCCAGGTCGCCGATCTTCCCGCCGTCGATCACATAGGTCACCGTCACGCGGTCGAGGATATGCCCGGCCGGCGAACGGGCGGGCGACGGGCGGTGACGGTCCGGTGATCGACGGCCGCGGTTCCGGCGACTCCGGCGGCGCGGACGGGCCCTACGGGCGGACGGCGATCGCGGTGGCGAGCAGCCCGTCGCGGACCGCCCAGCGGCCCTGGAAGCCGTCGAGCCGGCGGCCGGCCACCACCGGGCCGGGCACCAGCAGCCGGGCGGTGAAGGTGCCGTCGGGGACGAGGTCCAGCTCGGCCTCGTGGAAGTCCAGCCACAGCTGCGTCAGCGGGAACCAGGTCTTGTAGACCGACTCCTTGGCGCTGAACAGGATGCGGTCCCACGGGGTGTCCGGGTGCTCGGCGGCGAGCTTCGCCAGCCGCTGCCGCTCGACCGGCAGGGCGATCGACTCCCGCACGCCCTCCGGGAGCGGCAGCGCGGGCTCGGCGTCGATGCCGACGGAGGCCAGGGCGCCGGCCCGGGTGACGGCGGCCGCGCGGAAGCCGTCGCAGTGGGTGAGGCTGCCGACCACGCCGTCCGGCCAGCTCGGCGCGCCGCGCAGGCCGGGGACGAGCGGGACGTACGGGACGCCGAGGCGGGTCAGCGCGGTGCGGGCGCAGTGCCGGACGGTGGTGAACTCGCGGCGGCGCTTGTCCACGGCCCGGGCGATCACGGCCTCCTCGGCGGGCTCCAACCGCGCCTCGGGCGGGTCGTCGTAGGCCACCTCGGTCACCACGACGTCCGGCAGCAGGTCCCCGATCACGTGTTCCCCCCTCGGTCGGCGGCGCGGCGGCGCACCGCGCGGGTCGAGCCTAGCCCGGGCGGGTGGCCGCGGTCCGCGATCTTCGGCAAGCCGTGCCCGCCCGCTCCCGGCCGTCGGCGGTGCGGTGTGGGCGGCGTGAACGGTGCGGTGTGGGCGGCGTGAACGGTGCGGTGTGGGCGGCGTGAGTGGTGCGACCGTCACTGGCCGAGCAGGTGGGCGAAGTCCAGTCCGAGGCTGCCGAGGACGGGCAGGGCGCCGAGGTCGGTGACGCCGCCGACCGGGATGCTGTAGCCCTGGTTCACCGCCCGCGGCGTCGCGGAGTTCTGCGTCGCGGCGGCCGAGGGGGCGACGGCGACGGCCGGGGCCAGGGCGGCGGCGAGGAGCAGGGCGGCGAGTGCGGTGCGCATGGGGGCGGACCTCCGGGGCAGACGGGGGTGACGGCCGGTCAACTCCCGTCGGGTCGGAGCGGTCACGCCTCGTCGCCCCTTCGGCCGTATCGGTGCTTCGGTCGGTACGTCAGCCGGTACGGCGGTCGGTACGTCAGCCGGTACGTCGGTCGGTAGGTCGGTCGGTACCCGCCGCCGGGGCGGGGCCGGGTGGCAACGGTGCCATGGCGAGCAGGAGTTGGACCGCCGGGGAGGCCGTCCGCGGGTGGTGGGCGAGCCCCAGGGTGACCGTCGGCACCGGGCGGGCCAGGCGGCGCAGGCTCACGCCGGGGATCCGGAAGACCCGCGCCCGGCCCTCCGGGATCGGCGCGATGCCGTGGCCCGCCGCCACCGCCAGCAGCAACTGCTCGTCGTCCGGCTCCTCCCGGACGATCCGGGGCGGCCGGTCGGGCCACAGCTGTCCGGTGATCGACGCGTGCATCCCGGGGCCGTTGGCGCGCGGCCACAGCACCACCGGCTCGTCGCGGAAGCCGTCCGGGGCGAGCCGGCCGCGGCCGCGGGCCAGCGGGTGGCCGCTGGGCACGGCCAGCAGCAGTTCCTCCTCGGCGATGATCCGGCAGGCCAGTTCGGGGACGTCCAGCGGCGGGCGGACGAAGGCCGCGTCCAGTCGCCCGGCGAGCAGTTCGCCGACGTTGTGGGCCGTCCAGCCGGTCTGCAGGGCGACGTCCACCTGCGGGTAGCGGCTGCGGAACTCGGTCATCAGGGTCTCCGACACCCCGCCCCGGGCCGAGCGCGTGTACGCCACCCGCAGGCTGCCCTGCTGCCCCCGGGCCACCGCCGTGATCCGCCGGTCCGCCTCGGCCACCAGCCGCAGCAGCTCCCGGGCCTCCGCGGCGACCGCGCCGCCGATCGGGGTCAGGGTGCAGCCCCGGCTGGTGCGTTCGACCAGCTGGACGCCGAGCTGCCGCTCCAGCGCCTTGATCTGCTGGCTCAGCGCCGGCTGCGCCACCCGCAGTCGGCGGGCGGCCCGGGTGAAGTTCAACTCCTCGGCCAGCACGGAGAAGTAGCGCATGCGGTGAAGGTCCACCGGTCGATGGTAGGCCGGTGGCACGGGCGGCAGCAGTCGCCGGGGGGCCGGTTTCCAGCGGTGAGAAGGCCGGCTTATCGCCGGGTGGTGGAACTGGTCTTGGACGCCCGGCGGGCCGTCCCGCTTTCCTGGAACCCGGTCGCCGACGGCGGGTCGGCGGCCGACCGGGAGGGGGATCGGCATGGACGTCGTGGTGGTCGGCAGCGGGGTCATCGGGCTCACCGCCGCCGTGCGGCTGCAGGAACGCGGGCTGCGGGTCGTGGTGGTGACGGCGGACGGACTGCTGTCCACGGTCTCGGCCGTGGCGGCCGCCGTCTGGTACCCGGTCGGGGTCGAGGCGGGCGAGCGGGTCGCGGCCTGGTCCGCGGCCACCTACGCCGAACTCGCCCGGCAGGCCCGGGCCGGCGTGCCCGGGGTCGTCCTGCGCGACACCTGGATGCCCGCGCTGCGACGGCAGCCGGAGGAGGTGCCCTGGTGGGGCGCCGGGGTCCCGGACCTGCACCGGCTGCAACCGGCCGAGCTGGCCCCGGCGTACGCGGACGGCTGGCGGTTCACCGCCCCGACGGTCGAGATGCCGCGCTACCTGCCCTGGCTGCTCGGCCGCTTCCTGGACGCCGGGGGCGAGGTCGTCCACCGCCGGCTCGACACCCTCCGGCAGGCCCGGGCCTGGGCACCCGTGGTGGTCAACGCCGGTGGGCTGGGCGCCCGGCAGCTCTGCGGGGACCAGGCGCTGCGGCCGGTGCGCGGACAGCTCGTGCTGGTGCGCAACCCCGGTCTGCGGGCCTCGCTGCGGATCCAGGACGAACCGGCCGGCTACACCTACGTCCACCCGCGCAGCACGGACGTGGTCCTCGGCGGCACCTTCGAGGAGGACGTGTGGGACCTCGGCGGTGACCGGGCGACGGCGGAGGCCATCCTCGCCCGCTGCGCGGTGCACGTCCCGGAGCTGCGCGGGGCCGAGATCATCGGCTGCCCGGTGGGGCTGCGGCCGGACCGCCGGGGCGGGGTGCGGCTGGAGGCGGAGGAGGGCGCGGACGGGCTGCGGACCGTGCACGACTACGGGCACGGCGGGGCGGGGGTGACGCTGAGCTGGGGGTGCGCGGACGCGGTGGCGGAGCTGGTGGGGGCGGTGCCGGCGGGCTGACGTCGATGATGACGCATCGTCATGCGGGGTTCGACGTTCGCGGTTAGACTCCCGGACCGTCCCTGGGCGCCCAGGGCGTCCTGTCCTCCTGCGGGCACCACGGACCCGTCCTTCTTCCCGCTGCTTCCCGTCCTACGGAGGAGTCTTGGCCTCGATCACCCTGGACGCCGAGCGCCGCGTCCGCGCCGACGCCGCACGCGTCCGGATCGCCGCCGTGGCGGCGCTGCGCGCGCTCGGCTTCCAGGTCACCTCCGAGCAGGCCACCGTGGTGGAGGCCCGGCGCGGCTCGGTCGTCCGGTCCGCGCTGCTGCTGCCCGACGAAGTCCCGCTCGCGGTACGGCTCCGGATCGCCGCCGACCCCGGCGGGGCCGAGCACACCACGCTGTTCGTGCACCTGACCGACCGGGCCGTCTCGGTGGTCGCGCTGGGCGTGCAGTCGCCGTACGTGTCGGCGTACCAGGGCGCGCTGTTCGCCCTCGACCAGGCCCTGACCGGCCTCGACCCCGCCGCCGCGGCGGGCTTCCCGCAGCCCCGCTGGTGGGCCGGCGGGCCCGGGTCGGAGACCCTGGCCCGGCACCACCAGGCCGGGCAGCGGGTGGTCGGCGGGGTGACGGCGATGGTCAACGAGCGGCTCTCGGGCGGTCCCCGGGCGACCGGGCCGTCGCTGTGGGGCGGCGTCGAGGGCGTGGTCTTCCGCTCCCGGGAGGGCGTCGTCACGCTGGACCGGACCGCCGTCGCCGCGCTGCTGGCGATCCCGGTGATGATGGGCCGCCGACCGGACGGCGTGCCGGAGCAACTCGGCGCCGAGGTCGCGGGGTTGGCGGCCGAGGTGGAGGGACGGTTGGCGGCCGTCGGGCTGGGCCTGGTGGAGATACCGGTCGGGGAGGAGCGGCGGGCGGCCTTCGAGTTCCTGTACCGGCAGTTCGGGATCCGCTCCCGGCTGCCCGTCCGGACCCTGTGCACCTGCCGGGACTGTCGGCAGACCAAGGTGGTCAACCTGGACCTCAAACGGCTGCGGGAACGGAAGCGCCGACTGAAGATGATCTCGTCGGTGGTGCGCGCGGCGCACAGCAAGGACGGTGAGATCCACCCGTTCCAGATCGTCGGGGCGTTCCTCCAACAGGGGAAGAGCGACCCGGAGTTCATCTGCTCGCGCTGCGAGAGCACCTCGGCCGACGAACAGCCGGTGACCTTCTGCCCGGGTTGCGGGGACATGCGGACGGAGGGGGCGCTGCTCCGCTGCGGGGAGTGCGGGTACGAGTTCGAGGGGCTGGTCGCGGGGCTCGCGGTCTGGGGGGTCGATGTCTGGGGGGTCGCGCCGCCGGCTGCGCCTTCGACACCCCCGCCCTCGACACCCCCGCCTTCGATTCCGCCGCCTTCGATACCCCCGCCTCCGGTGGCACCGCCGCGCCCGGCGGCGGTGCCACCGTC
>NZ_JBEOSV010000103.1:0-21617 GCF_040303245.1 Kitasatospora sp. NPDC096077
CACGGATCCCCCGGTGATCATGAAGCGTAGAGAACTCCATGATCGGGTGAGCCGTGCCTGCCTTGCTGCAACCACCTACTGGCGGACGCCCTAAGAGTGCCGGCTGCGCTTGTCCAGGAGGTCTCGTCACTGGCGCGGTTGGCACATACCGAATGGCAGGACAAGCGCGCCTCCTGGCGGCGGGGCGTCGAGAAGCGCCAGGCCGAGCTGGCGTCGCTGGAGGCGGACGCCACGGAGCTGCGGTACTTCCTGCCAGCGATGATCACCGGTCTGCTGGCGACGCCCGAGTACATCCGGGCGAGCCTGAGTCACTCCCCGGGCGACAGGACGGCCGTCATCAGCCGCAAGCTGGAGCGCCAGGCGGTGCTCTACGACGAGTCGAAGTCGTTCACGTTCCTGCTCACGGAGCAGGCGGTGAACTGGGCGCTGATTCCACCGCCCGCCTTGGCCATCCAGATCGACCGTCTCGCATCGCTTTCCCATCTGCCAGCGGTCCGAATCGGATTGATTCCGCAAGGAACGCTCCTCACCCGGGGTCCGATGAACACGTTCACGGTGTACGACGACCGCCTCGTCACCGTGGAATCGTTCACCGGCCGCATAGTGTTTCGGGATCCCCGGGACATCCTGCACTATCGTGAGATCTTCGCAATGTTCGAAGATTGCGCCCTGTTCGGCGATGAAGCACGCGTCAAGCTACGCGAGTGGGCCGACCGCTACCGAGATCTTTAGTCGACCTCGGGAATACCGTCGAGAAACTCCCCGGAATTCTCCTAATCTGCTCCTCACCCACACAGGAGGGAACGCACATGGGAAAACACGACGGAGGCCCGGGCAACGACGGACCCGGCAAGGCCGGCGGGGGCAGCGGCGGGAGCCACTCCGGGAAGCCGGACACCGCGCCGCAGGACGGGCAGCGGGACGCGCCGCCGACCAACCTGCCCAAGCCGTCGAAGCGGTAGGGGAATTGATGACCTGGGACGAACTGACCGACGCGCTCCTCCGCTCCGGGGCGCTGTCGGGGGACTGGGAGAAGGTCTTCCGGGCCACTCCGCGTGAGCTGTTTACGCCGGATCGGATCCTTCACGAGGGCGCGTGGATCGACCGGGGTGAACAGCCGGGGCGCTGGGACGAGTTGGTGAACTCCGACCTTCCGTTGGTGACGAAGGTGTACGACGGGAGCGAGACGCCGTCGTCGTCCAGCTCGATGCCGACGGTGGTCGCGCAGATGCTTCGACACCTCGATCTCTCCGAGGGCATGCGGGTGTTGGAGGTGGGCACCGGGACGGGATGGACGGCCGCGTTGTTGTCCCGTCGGGTCGGCGACGACGGTGTGACCAGCGTCGAGGTGGATTCCGGGCTCGCGGGCCGGGCGTGGGAGCGGCTCCGGTCGGTCGGACTCCGGCCCACGGTGCTGGCCGGGGACGGCATGCTCGGCCACGCCGAGGGCGCTCCGTACGACCGGGTGCAGTTCACGGCGGCGGTACAGCGGCTGCCGTCCGCGATCATCGAGCAGACGGCCCCGGGCGGGATCATCCTGGTGCCGTACGGCACGCCGTTCTGCAACGGGGCGTTGCTGCGGCTCACGGTGGCCGAGGACGGGCGGTCGGCGAGCGGTCCGTTCGTCGAGGACGTGGCGTTCATGTGGGTGCGCGACCAGCGTCCCGACAGCGGGGAGTTCGACGTCGAGGACGTCCGGTACGGCCCCTCCCTGCTGGACCCCGCCGAGGTGGGCGAGCAGACCGATGCCGCCTTCGCCATCGGCCTGCGGCTCCCGGACGTGTTCCGCCGGACCGTCTGGGCCGGCTTCGACCGCTTCGGCACCGGCCGGGCCGAGGTCTGGGACGGGCAGTCGTACGCCCACTGCCGCCTCGCCGACCGGGACGGCCCGCACGCCGTCTCCCAGTCGGGCCCGCGCAGCCTGTGGGACGAGGTGACGGCGGCGCACGGCTGGTGGGTCCGCTCCGGCAGGCCCGGTCTCACCCGGCTCGGCATGACGGTGAGCGTGACGGGCGAGCACCTCGCGTGGCTGGACGAGCCGGGCAACGTCCTGGACTGATCCGGCCCTCGTACACAGGAGTTGTCCACAGGCTGTGGACAACTCCTGTGTATTTCGGCTGTGGATTCTCAGCCGTGGCTGGTGTCGATGACGCAGAAGCGGTTGCCGTCCGGGTCGGAAAGGACGACGAAGTCCGGGTCCTCGGGGTAGAGATCCCAGTCGACGTCCTGCGCGCCGAGGGCGAGCAGGCGCTCGACCTCGGCGGCCTGGGCGGCGGCGTCCCCGGCGTAGAGGTCGAGGTGCACCCGGGGGTGCTCCTGGACCGGGGACTCGCTGAAGCCGAGCGCGAGTTGGACGCCGGTCGCGCCGGGAGCGGGTTCGAGGACCGTCCAGTCGTCCTCGACCAGGCCGCCGCGCGGGACGTAGCCGAGAGCCGCCGTCCAGAAGGCGACGGCGCGCGGCATGTCGGAGATACCGAGGACGAGGGAACCGATCGTCAGCATGCCCTCATTGTGGCGGACGTGATCAGTAGTCGTCCTGCTGCTGGAGGTTGGCCGCGGTGTGGAGGGTCGCGTACAGGGCGGACAGCCGGGCGTTCCAGTTGGCGTACGTGGGCGCGTCGATGGCGTGCTTCTTGCCCAGGTCCCTGATGGTCTTCTGGGCGTCCTTCAGTGTCTGGGCGGCGTCGTCCGGGTTGCCCTCGTTGAGCCGCGCCGAGGCGTCGTCGAGGGTCCGCAGCAGGTCCATCTGCTTGTCCCGCTCCTTGGCGATCTGCGTCTGCGCGACCGCCTGACGGAAGGACTGCAGCTGGAGCTCGGCGGGCTGGTTGCGCGGGACCACCTGGGTGGGGGCCGCGGTGGGCAGCGCGGACGGGCCGGTGGGGGCGGCCGTGGGCGCGGCCGAGGCCTGGGTGGGGGCCACCGTGGGAGCGGGGGCGGCGGTCGAGGAGACCGCGGGCGGGGCCGCCTTCTTGGTGGCGGTGGCCGCGGCGTTGCCGGCCGGCTCGTCGAAGGCGGTGACGGCCAGGGCGGTGACCCCGGCGAGGCCGACGATCCCCAGGGCGCCGAGGACCAGGGGCTTGCGGCGGCGGTTCCGGGCGGGCGCGGGTGCAGGTGCGGGCGCGGGCCTGGGGTGCCCGGCGGGCGGCATGACGGGCAGCGCCGGCATCACCGAGGTGGCCGCCGGGGGTTGGGGCGGGAGCAGGGTGGTGTGCTGCTGGTCCTGGTGCGCCGGGTACGCCGGGTACCCCGGGGCCACCGGCGGCAGCAGTTGGGTGGCGGCGGACGTGGCGAGCAGCTCCGCCGTCGGGTCGCCGACCGCCAAACCCGGAACGGTGGACAGCAGTTCGGCCCGGGCTGCGGTGGCGTCGGCCGGGCGGTGGGCCGGGTTCTTGGCGAGCAGGCGCAGCACCACGGCGTCCAGCGCGGGCGGCAGCCCCGGGCGCCGCACCGACGGCGGCAGCGGCTGCTCACTGACGTGCTTGAAGGCGATCGCCACCGGGGTCTCGGCGGTGAACGGGGTCTCGCCGGTGAGCATCTCGGTCAGCACGCAGCCGACCGCGTAGAGGTCGGTGCGGCCGTCCAGCGCGGAGGCGGTGGCCTGCTCGGGCGAGAGGTAGGCGGCCGTGCCGAGCACGCTCGCGGTCTGGGTGAGGTTGCTGGAGGAACCGGCCCGGGCGATGCCGAAGTCCACCACCTTCACACCGCCGTCGTCGGTGATCATGATGTTGCCGGGCTTGATGTCCCGGTGCACCAGCTGGGCCGCGTGCGCGACCGCCAGCGCCTCGCAGACCGCCGCCGCGATGCCGACCGCGCGCTCCACCGGCAGCTGCGGCTGCTGGGCCAGCACGGCGGCGAGCGAGCGGCCGTTCACCAGCTCCATGACGATGAACGGGGTGCCCTGGTCCACTCCCGAGTCGAAGACCATCACGATCCTCGGGTGCACCAGCATGGCGGCGTGCTGCGCCTCACGGCTGAACCGCTCGGCGAAGCGGGGATCGTCGGCGAGGCCCCCGTTGAGGACCTTGACGGCCACCTGGCGGCCCAGCACGCGGTCGAACCCGCGCCAGACGGTGGCCATGCCGCCGACGCCGAGTATCTCGCCGAGTTCGTAACGCCCGTTCAGCGCCCGTCCGATCACCAGGAACTCCCCTCACGTGCGGCGCCCGGGGTCCCGGGCCGCCTCGTGCACCTGTGCACGATAGCCGCCTCGTCAGTGGGGATGGCCCCGGGTGGTGAGGGGGTTGCGGCACGGGCGGGGGGAAGTGGTGCAGGCCGCCGAGGGGCGTGCGGGCAGGCCGGAGAGCCCCGGGGCGGGGCCGCCCTGGGGGTGACGGCCGCCAGGGCACAGGGGGTGCTCCGCCCCGGGGACGGCGTCGGCTGCGCGTGGCCGCCGAGGGTGGCGGCCGGGGGACCGGGCAGCGATCCCCCGACCGCCGGTCGGGAGTGCGGCCCGCCCTGACTGCGGGCGGGCGGGCCGCACGTTCCGGACCGACCGGAGCCGGTGGCGCGTCCGGGGAGAGCGCCTGCCGGTCCGGCCGGAGCCGGCCGGGTGGACGGTGGGCACGGGGGAGCCGACCGGCCACCCGGAGTTCGGGTGGTTGTGCGTCCTGCGGTTCCTGCGGTTACTGCGGTTCCTGCGGTTCCTGCGGGTGGTTCGGTCCGGGTGGGCGACGAGCCCGGGGGGAATCGCTCGCCGCCCACCCGGAGTTCTGGGGGTCATCTCCGGGCCGATTGACCGTCCTCGGAGGTATGGGTTCTGCTCGGTCGGACGTCCGGGAGGGTGGGGACGGTGGAAGGGACCGGGGCGGTCACGCCGCCCCTGCCGGGCTTGGCGCCGTTGCCGCCGCCGTCCTGGCTGTTCCCATCGCCGTTTCCGCCGCCGTTTCCGCCGCCGTTGGCGTTGCCGCCGCTGTTGGCGTTGCCCCTGCCCTGGTCACCGCCGCCCTTGCCGGGCCCCTTGCCGGAGCCGGAGCCGGAGCCGTGGCCGGAGCCGCTCCGGCTCGGGCTGCCCTGCTGCGGGCTGCCGCCCTGGTGGTCTCCGTCCTGGCCGCCGCCCTGGTCACCGCCCCGGCCGCCGTCGAGGGCACCCGCGCAGAAGTCCAGCACGCCGTCCGCCCCGCCGGCCGCCGCGATCAGCGGGGCGAAGGACGGGTCGGCGGCCAGCCGGTCGGTGCGGTCGCCCTTGCCCGTGCGGTCCGCGAAGCCCCGGCAGAGCGGGACCAGGGCGGCGGGCGGGGCGGGGTGCTCGCCGTGCCCGTCCGCCGTGGGACCGTCGGGCGTACCAGGGGCGGTGGGGCCGGTCGGGAGGACCGCGTGCGGGTCGGCCTGGGCACCGGCCGACGGCCGGGCGGAGCCGCTCGGGGACGCGGAGGCCGAACCCGGGACGGCGGGGCCGCCCCGCGGGGAGCCGGCCGGGCCGCCCGGGGTGGCGACCGTCGGCTCGGGCTCGGACGGGCCGCCGCCCAGCGCGGACGGCAGGTTCCCGGTGCCGGCGGCGACCGCGACCCCGCACAGCGCGGTGGCGCCGAGCACGGCGGCAGCGGCCTTCGTGCTGAAGGCCCTGGCCAGCGCGGCGGTTGCCATCGATCGTCTCCGGACGGGGGTCACAACGGGGTCGGGCGTGAGACTCGCCTCCCGGAACGCGGCCAGGGCGGCCTCCTCCCCGGCCAGTTCCGCGGCCGTCGCCGGGGCGGCGGCCGCGGCCAGCACCCGGGCGAGTTGCCCGGGACCGTCCGCTCCGGTGAGCGAGGCGTCCTGCCCGGCCGACGGGCCGCCCACGGCACCGCCGAGCAGGTGCTCAGCGGCATCACGGTCGATCCGGCGGGATCGGTTGGTGCTCATCTCATGTCCTTCAGCGTCGCGGCCCGGCGTTCTGTCACACCCTGCGGAGAACTTTTTTTCGTGGGTTTCCGCGCAGGTCCCGCAGCGGGTTGCCGCACGGCCTCGTTGGTGCTCTCCCCCGGGCTGCGCTCCGCGTCTCCGGCCGCAGCTCCGGCCGTAGCTCCGGCCACAGCTGCGGTCGCGTCTCCGGCCACAACCCCGGCCGCAACCCCGGCCGCAACCCCGGCCGCCGCTCGGGCCGCCGGGATCCCCGCCGCGAAGGGCTGGTCCAGCAGCTTGGCCAGCCGCCGCAGCCCCCGGTGGGCGGCCATCCGGACGCTGCCGGCCCGCTTGCCGAGCACCTGGGCGGCGCTCTCCGCGTCCAGCTCCATGACCACTCTCAACAGCACCGCCTCGGCCTGGTCGCGCGGCAGCCGGGAGATCAGCGCCAGCGCGTCGGCCGTCCCGACGGTGGTGAGGGCCGCGCGCGCGGTGTCGTCCCCGGCGGCCAGCTCGACCAGGTACTCGTACGGAAGGTCGGTGACCGGACGGCGGCGGCGGGCCCGCAGGTGGTCCATCGCGCGGTTGCGGGCGACGGTGGCGGCCCAGCCGCGGAAGCCGTCCCCGTCGCCGGAGAAGCCGCGCAGGTCGCGGGCGATCTGCAGCCAGGTCTCGGAGGCGATGTCCTCGGCGTCCTGGACGTCCTCGGGCCGCCCGCCGACCAGCACCCTCAGGTAGCGCAGCAGGCCCGGCTGGACGGTCCGGAAGAGCAGCCGGAACGCCTGTTCGTCCCCCTGCTGCGCGGCGCGGACCGCCTCGGTCAGGTCGGCGGGAGCGGGACCCCCACCACCCGGTGGCGGGCCGGCGGGCGGTACTGGTCCGGACCGTCCGAGGGGGCTGCCGGTGCCCGCTCCGGGGCGTTCTGCACTCTGCACCCGCCACATGATGCGCCATCCGGGCGAACGGGCCGGCTCCGGCCGAAGGACCGGGCGGGCCGGGGCCAAGGTCCCGTCGGCGGCTGCCCTTCGCCCGCAGCCCCGGGGCGGCGGTCCCGTCTACGTTGTCGGTAGGCGAATCGATCCGGGCCGCGCGCGTCCGGACGCCGGGCCCGCGGACGTGCCCGGTGACGTGCCGGATGACGTGCCCGGTGACGTGCCCGAACGCACCGCCGTGACCCCTCGACCCCTTTGCCGCCCTACGGAGCCGTGACCCCGTGGGGCCACCGTGCCCGTCTCCCTGGTGCCCGGCCGAAGGGGGTGGCCGGAGCGTGTCCGGGGCAGCCGTACGACCCACGACGACCGCGCGACCGCACAACGCGACGACCGACCGCGACGACCAGCAGGAAAGAGCAGCATGACGACCGCCCACGAGCTCCACGCACAAGGCCTGCGCGAGCACCTCGCGCCCGCCCTGCGTGCCCTGGGTCTCGCCGGGCGGCTGCGCACCTTCGACCTGCCGGACGACACCCACTGGCTGCTGATCGGCCTGGTCGAGCGTCCCGCCGCCGACCGGGTCGCGTTCACCTTCGGGCTCGGCCTGGTCCGGCGCTCCGACTGGGCGCTCACCGCCGCGCCCGGGGACCGTCCCGACCCGCGCGTCCGGTACGGCTTCGAGGTCTGGCGGGCCCGGATCGGCGAGGTGCTGCCGATCGGCGAGGACGTCTGGTGGGAGGTGCTGCCCGGACCGCGCTGGCAGCTGCCGCTGGACGACGCCGTCGCCGCCGTACGCGACTACGCGCTGCCGGAGCTGCGACGTCGCGCCGCGGCGGACCACGCTCCCGGTGGTGGGCCGTACCTCTCCCCCACCGAGCTGGAGGACGTCAACGCCGCGCTGCTGACCGCCTCGGTGGCCCGGGTGCAACGGGCCGAACTGGCCGACGGGGCACTGCTGTTGACCGGCGCCTGGACCCGGGGGGACGGCGTCGCCCGGATCGTCCTGGCCGGGGCCGCGCAGGGCTTCCTGTCCGCCGGGGACGAGCGGTTCAAGAGCGTGCGCTGTGTGGACACGCTGGGCCGCGCGCTGTGGACCTTCCCCTAGGAGACCCGGAGAACCGCAGGTCGGCGCAGGCGTCACGGTCCGCACCGTGACACCTGTCATGCGGATCCGGCAACGGACGGCACTGCTCTGACGGAGGGTCGGAGCGAAAAACTGGAGGCACGACGCGGGCAGCAGCCCGCGGCCACCAGTCGGGGAGGAACCCACCATGAGCAGCCAGACCGTCAGCGCCGCCGCCTCCGCTCCCGCCACCGCCCTCACCGTCCCGGCCCAGGGCGCCCCGGCCACCGGGTCCACCGCGGCCGCCAAGGAGCCGAACCCGCTGGCCTCCGGGCTCCGCCCGCTCGCCCTCGACGTGGCCGCCCCGCTGGTCGGGTACTACCTGCTGCACTCGGCCTGCGGCCTGAGCGAGTTCGCCGCGCTGGCCTGGAGCAGCGTCTTCCCGGCCGCCCGGACCGTCCTCGGCCTGCTGGGCGAGCGCAAGCTCAACCTGTGGGCCGCGCTGATGCTGACCGTCAACCTGGCCGGCCTGGCGCTCACCTTCGTCACCGGCGACGCCCGGATGATGATCGCCAAGGACGGCGGGCTGAGCGGCACCGTGGCGGTGGCGGTCCTGGTCTCCGCGGCGATCGGCCGACCGGTGATGACCTCGGTGCTGATGCCCTTCCTCACCAAGGGCAAGCAGGACCGCGCCGCCGCCTGGCAGCGACTGGTCGAGGGCCGGGCGAACGCCTCGAAGGCCTTCCGCCGCCACGAGCGGGTGTTCTCCGCGATCTGGGGCACCGCGCTGCTGGGCGAGTGCACGGCCCGGGTGGTCGGCGCCTTCACCCTGCCGGTGTCGACCATGGCCTGGCTGTCCACCGTGTTCATGATCGGCGCGATCGTGGCCGGTTCGATGCTCGGTCAGATCGCGGCCGACCCGATGGAGAAGCTGCTCGCCGCCGAGACCGAGGCCCCGACCGCCGCCTGAGCCGACCGGTCCTCCGAACGTACGGCCGGTGTCCGGGGTTCGAACGATCAGGAACCATCGGGATCTCCCGGGAGTCCTGATAACGAGGGGGTAACGGACCCCCGACCGAGGAAACGGGAGCCCCACCATGCGGACCGACGCGCTGACCACCACCGAGGACCGCACCCTCGTCTGGGACGGCTGCCTGAACGTCCGCGACCTGGGAGGGCTCCCCACCGCCTCCGGCCGGCCGACCACCCGCGGCGCGATAGTCCGGGCGGACAACCTGGACCGCCTCACCCGCGAGGGCTGGGACGCCCTCCTCGACCACGGTGTCCGCACCGTGGTCGACCTGCGCAACGCCGAGGAGTACAAGCCGCTCCTCCCGCTCCCCGAGGACGTCGAGCTGATCCGCGTCCCGCTGGACGAACTGGCCGGCCCCGCCTGGTGGGAGGCCCACGGCCGACTGGACGGCACCCCGCTGGCCTTCCGCCCGTACCTGGAGCACTGCCCGCACGCCGCGGCCGCGCTGATCACCGCGATCGCGGACGCCCGACCCGGCGGACTGGTGGTGCACTGCGGCGCCGGCCGTGACCGCACCGGCCTGGCCGCCCTGCTGCTGCTCGCGCTGGCCGGGGTCGACCGGGCCGCGATCGCCGAGGACTACCTGCTGAGCGGCCCCAACGTCCGCCCGCTGTACGGGATGCTCGGCCTGCCGGACCCGTACCGGCGGATCGACGCGGCGCTGGCCGAGGCCGGCACCACCGCCGAGGCCGCCCTGGCGGCCACCCTCGAAGGCCTCGACCCGGCGGGCTACCTGCTCGCGGCGGGGGCCACGCCCGCCCGGATCGCCGCCGTCCGGGACCGACTGCTGGCGTGAACACAAACTACCCGGCAGTAAGCGTCAACTGATGGTTGACGATCCTCGGATCGACAACCTACGGTTGACGCATGGAGAATCCCATCGTTCCCAGCACGACTCCGCTGCGCCTCGACGACCTGATCGCCGCGATCAAGAAGGTCCACCCCGACGCGCTCGACCAGCTCTCCGACGCGGTCATCGCCGCCGACCACCTCGGAGACCTCGCCGACCACCTCATCGGCCACTTCGTCGACCAGGCCCGGCGCTCCGGCGCCTCCTGGACCGACATCGGCCGCAGCATGGGCGTCAGCAAGCAGGCCGCCCAGAAGCGCTTCGTCCCCAAGGACCCCGGTGCCGTGAACGACCTCGACGCCAGCCAGGGCTTCGCCCGGTTCACCCCCCGGGCCCGCAAGGTCGTGGTGGCCTCGCAGGAGGAGGCCCGGAAGGTCAACAACGCCGAGATCACCCCCGAGCACATCCTGCTCGGGCTGCTCTCCGAGCCCGAGGGCATCGGCGCCAAGGCGCTCACCGCCCAGGGCGTCACCCCGGAGGCCGTCCGGACGGCGGCCACCGCCGCACTGCCGGACGCCGCCGCAGAGACGGTGCCCGCGCTCATCCCGTTCGGCGCCCAGGGCAAGAAGGTCTTCGAGCTGACCTTCCGCGAGGCGCTCAAGCTCGGGCACAACTACGTCGGCACCGAGCACATCCTGCTCGCCCTGCTGGAGCTGGAGGCCGGCGAGGGCGTCCTCGCCGGACTCAAGGTCGACAAGCCCGAGACGGAGACCTTCGTCTCGGAGGCCATCGCCGCCATCATCGCCGCCCGGGACGCCGCCGGGCCCGAGCAGCAGTGACACCACCGCAGCGACCGCGCCACGGGGGGAACTCCCACCCGTGGCACGGCACTTGTGGATGACGGCTCAGAAGCCGGAGACGTGGGTCGAGACGATCCGGACCCGGCCGTCGACGGCCGCCTCCAACGCCGCCCGCAGCCGGGCCGAACGGGCCGGGCCGAGGAGTCCCAGGGCCTCGTCGACCGGGGCCCAGCGGTGGGTGTCCAGCTCGCCGGCCGGGACGGTCACGGGGGTGTCGTCCGGGACGGTGCCGAAGTCGAACATCAAGTGCTCGGCCGGGTGGTCGAGTTCGTCGGAGGGGTGGGTCCAGGAGATGGCCAGCAGCGGGCCGGCCTCCTTGACGATCCCGGTCTCCTCCTCCAACTCCCGCGCCGCGCACTCCACCGGGCCCTCGCCGAGGTCGATCGTCCCGCCCGGGAACTGCCAGTGCTCGCGGTACCCGGCCTTCACGATCAGGATCCGGCCGGACTCGTCGCGCAGCAGGCAGCCCGCCGCCGCGTAGATCCGGGGCAGGGACGCCAGCCACTCCTCGCGGGATCTCAAGGGCTCAGCCGTCACGGTGTTCCTCCTGGGGCAGGGCGGGTTCGGTCGACCCCACTCTCCCACCGGACCGATGAGTCCGGTGCCCGGGAACGGTCCAACCCGCATGGAGAACAGAGCGATGCAGCACACGGCGGACGACGCCGTACTGACCTGCGACCTGGGCGCCCTCACCGCCCCCGACCTGGCCGTCGTCGACGCCCTCGCCCGGCTGCGACTCGCCGCCGCCCGGCACCGGGTGACGGTGGTGCTGCTGAACGCGGGCGGCCCGCTGCGGGAACTGCTCGCGTTCAGCGGACTCGCGGCGGTGCTGCCGGAGGCGGTCGCTCCCCTGGATCCGTCGGACCTGCTGGACCCGCTGGACCCGCTGGACCCGCCTACCTCCCTACTCGGCCGGGAGCCGGGCCGGGAGGCCGAACAGCGGGAACAGCACGTCGGTGTCGAGGAAGTTGGTGAGCCCGGTGATCCGGCCCCCTGACACCTCCGGCACGATCAGCGACCACGGCTCGTGCCCGCCCTCCGGGCTCGGCCGGTACTGCGCCAGGGCCGGACCGCCGTTGGCCGTCACCCGGAGCAGCCGGGAGCCCCGGCAGCCGTGCCCGGGACCCAGCATCCAGGCCCGGATCTCCTCCCGCCCGCACAGCCACATCGAGTACGGCGGCATGTTGAGCGTGACGTCCTCGTGCAGCAACGCGGCCAGGCCGTCCATGTCGTACGCCTCGAAGGCGCGGACGTAGCGGTCCAGCAGCGACCGGTGCGCCTCGTCCAGCGCGGCTGCCGGGCGGGCCGCCGCGGCGTCGGAGGCGAGCACCGCGCGCGCCCGCTGCATCGCGCTGTTCACCGACGCGACCGTGACGCCGAGCAGTTCGGCCACCTCGGCGGCCCTCCAGCCGAGCACCTCGCGCAGGATCAGCACCGCGCGCTGCCGGGGCGCGAGGCGCTGCAGCGCGGCGACGAAGGCCAGCTTCACCGACTCGCGCTGGGCGGCCACCTCGGCCGGATCCCCCGTCTCGGGGAGCACCCGGCCGTCCGGCGCCGGGCCGATCCACGTCACCTCGGGCAACTGGGTGCCGTGCGCGGTGGCCACCGTCACCGGACCGGCGAGGTCCATCGGACGGGCCCGGCCGTTGCGGCCGTGCAGCGCGTCCAGGCAGACGTTGGTGGCTATTCGGTACAGCCAGGAGCGCAGCGCGGCCCGCCCCTCGAAGCCCCGGTGCCCGCGCCAGGCCCGGATCATCGTCTCCTGCACCGCGTCCTCGGCCTCGAAGACCGAGCCGAGCATCCGGTAGCAGTAGCCGGTGAGTTCGGTGCGGTAGCGCTCCAACTGGAGCTCGACCGGCTGCTCCGGCTTCTCCGTGATCAAACCGGCCACATCGGCCATGGTGCGCCCCCGTCGTCCCGCCGCGTGCTGGTGAACGGGACGAACGTAGCGCACCCCCCTGACAATCCACCTGGGGCCGTGGGCTGGTGGGGCGCGGCCGGGCCCGGGTCTCAGTGGGCTGAGTGCTTCTCCGCGCCGCGGTGCCGGTGCCCCTTGAGCTCCGCGTGCACCGCCGGGGCGGAGTGCGGCACGGCGGACGCCGCGTCCCTTCCGCCGTGGCGGAACGGGTCGCCGGAGGTGCTCCCGGCGGCCGTGAACACCGTTCCGGTCTGCGGCTTCGGTCCGAGTCGGCTCGGCGTGCTCGCCATGCCGCGGCGCTCCAGCAGCTCCTGGGTGCCCGCTGTTCGCTTGGTCATCGTCGGCCTCCCTTCGGCGGCCGCGGCCGGACGGGTACCGGCGGAAGGGGCCGCATGGGCGTTATGCCCGGATTTTAGTCGGATTATCGGCCGGCGCCACTGCGGCGTCCGCGGACTCAGCCCATGAGCTCGTGGACGTAGCACCAGCGCCAGTCCTCCCCCGGCTCGTAGGAACGGATCACCGGGTGGGAGGAGTTGTGGAAGTGCGCGGTCGCGTGCCGCTGCGGCGAGTTGTCGCAGCAGCCGATGTGGCCGCAGTCCAGGCAGACCCGCAGGTGCACCCAGTCCCGGCGGCCCTGGGCCAGGCAGTCCGCGCAGCCGTCGGTGGGCGGGGCGGGCTCGATGTCCTGGGGGGCCATGGCGAGGTCTTCGCAGGCGCTCATGGTGGAAGGCTATGACGGCCCGGGCCGGGGCGCCCGCTCAGGACGGGTCCGAGGCCTCGGCGGCCGGACCGGGCACGGCGTCGGGCACCGTCTCAGGCACGGCGTCGGGCACGGCGTCGGGCACCGCGTCGGGCACCGCGTCGGGCACCGCCGTCCAACTGGCCAGCAGGGCCAGCTTCTGCGCCGTGGGCGAGCCCGGCGGGGCGGTGTAGACGACCAGCACCTGGTCCGGCGAGCCGTTGATCGTCAGGGTCTCGTAGCCGAAGTCGAGCTCGCCGACCAGCGGATGGTGCAGCAGCTTCACGCCACCGGTCTTCTCCCGCACCAGGTGGTCCGCCCAGAGTCGGCGGAACTCCTCGCTGCGCAGCGACAGTTCGCCCACCAGCGCGGCCAGGGCCGGGTCGTCGGGGTGCAGTCCGGCGTCCCGGCGCAGGTAGGCGACGGTCTCCGCGGCGACCGCCCCCCACTGGCGGTAGAAGGTGCGGGCGGCGGGGTCGAGGAAGCCGTCCCGGGCCTGGTTGGGCGGCGTGCCGGGCCGCGCGCCCGCACGCTCGGAGAAACCGTTCACCGCGTCGCCCAGCGCGTTCCAGGCCAGCACGTCCATCCGGCGGCCCAGCACGAAGGCCGGCACCCCGGTCATCAGGTCCAGCAGCAGCCGCGTCCCCGGACGGAGCCGCCGGTCCCCGCGCGCCCGGCCGGCCGCGGCCCGCGGCGGGCGGTTCAGCGACCGCAGGTGCGCCGCCTCCGCCTCGTCCAGGCGCAGCACCCGGGCCACCGAGTCCAGCACCGCGTCCGAGGCGCTGCCGCCGCGGCCCTGCTCCAGCCGGACGTAGTAGTCCACGCTCACCCCGGCGAGCTGCGCCACCTCCTCCCGGCGCAGGCCCTGCACCCGCCGCCGGCCGTGCGCGGGCAGACCCACCTCCTCCGGCTGGATCCGGGCCCGACGTGAGCGGAGGAAGTCCCCCAGGGTGTTCTCCATGCCAGGCAGGGTAGCCCCGGGACGGCGGCGCGAGGGTGGTACTGCGCTACCCAGGAAACGGTTACCGGGGAAGGGAGTTCCGGGGAAGGACACGGCCCTGGGTGGGCCCGCGGCACCGGCGCAGAGTGGTCGGCGTCAGCCCGCCAGCCCCGGACAGGAGCCCCCGATGAGCTACCCCGCCCTCGCCACCCGCACCGCCGTCGTCACCGGAGCCGCCAGCGGCATGGGCGCCGCCACCGCCCGGCTGCTCGCCGCGAACGGCGCCCGGGTCGCCCTGCTCGCCCGCCGCACCGACCGGCTCGACGCGCTCGCCGCCGAGCTCGCCGCCGCCGGCGGACAGGCCCTCGCCGTCACCGCCGACCTCACCGACCAGGCCTCCGTGGACACCGCCGCCGAGGCCGTCCACGACGCCTACGGCCCGGTCGACCTGGTGGTCAACAACGCCGGGGTGATGCTGGCCAACCCGCTCGCCGACGGGCGGATCGACGAGTGGACCCGGATGGTCGACACCAACCTCACCGGCGCCCTGCGGATCGTCCGCGCCTTCACCGCCGACCTCACCGCGGCCGCCGCCGACGGCCGCACCGCCGACCTGGTCAACGTCTCCTCCATCGCCTCGCACGTCGCCTTCCCCAACTACGCGGTGTACGGCGCCACCAAGGCCGCGCTCACCCAGCTGTCCGCCGCCCTGCGCAGCGAACTCGGCCCGCAGGACGTCCGGGTCGGCGCGATCGAGCCCGGCCTCACCGACACCGAACTCGGCGGGCACATCGACAACCCGGAGCTGCGCGAGCAGCTCGGCGGCATGTTCGCCGCGATCCCGGCACTGGGCGCGGACGACATCGCGGACCTGATCGCCTACACCGTCAGCCGCCCCCGGCACGTCAACCTGCGCCACCAGGTGGTACTGCCGACCCGGCAGGCGTGACGGACGGGGACGAAGGGATCCCCGCTCCCGCGGCACGGGTGGCATGGGAGCATGCCACCCGTGGCGATCGTGACGGGGAGAACGAACGGCGACACCGGCGGGGGCGACGGTGCGGACGCGGCCGGGCGGACGGATACCGGCGGGGGCATACCCGGCCCGGGCGCACCCGGGCGGGCGGACAGCGGCCGGGGCATATCCGCCCCGGGCATACCCGGCAGGGGCATACCCGCCCAGGCGGGCGGCCCCCGCCGACGGGCCCGACCGCTGTCCGACACCGGCCGGGTCCGGCAGCCCGTCGCCCTCATCCGGCTGCTCACCGGGCTGGTCGCGATCGCGCTCACCCTGCTGCTCGCCGACTACGCCCGCGCCACCACCGGCGGCTTCGCCGCCGACGTCGCCGAAGCGGCCTCCCTGGTGCCCCGGCCGCTGGCGAGCCTGGCCGGCGGGCTCACCACCGCCGCCGTCCTGCTGCTGCCGGTCGGACTCGCCGTCCGCCGCCTGCTCGGCCCGGACCGCCGCCGCGCCCTCCAACAGGTCTCCGACGGGCTGCTCGCCGCCGTCACCGCGTACGGCGCCACCCTCGCCCTCGACCTGTGGGCCGACGACCTCGCCCCGACCACCCTGCTCAGCGCGCTCACCCAGCGGCTGCCCGGCGACGTCCTCGGCCACACCGAACCGGTCTACGGCTACCTCGCGCCCGTCCTCGCCTTCATGACCGCCTCCGGCGACCGCGAACGACGGGTGCCCTGGGCCGTCCTCGCGCTCTCCGGCCTCGCCGGGCTCAGCGGCGGCTACGCCACCCCCACCGCGCTGCTGCTCGGCGTGCTGATCGGCTGGACCGGCGCCCACGGCACGCTCTACGCCGTCGGCACCCCCGACCCGCGACCGCTCCCCGGGGAGGTCCTGCGCGCCCTGCGGGACAGCGGGCTGCGGCCCGTCGAGGCGATCGCCGTCGGGCCCGACCGCTACCGGATCCGGCAGGCCGACGAACGGCCCGGACTCGACGTCCAGCTCCTCGACCGGCAGGCGGTCACCGCGGCCGCCGTCCAACGCGCCTGGCGCCGGCTGCGGCTGCGCACCGCCCCGCACCCCCGCGCCCTGCGCTCACCGCGCGCCGGACTCGAACACGAGGCCCTGGTCACGTACGCGGCCCTCGCCGCGGGCGTCCGCACCCGCCGGATCGCCGCCACCGCGGGACTCGGCCACGACACCGCGCTCATCGCGTACGAGCACCTCGCCGGACGCACCCTCGACCGGCTCGACGACGCCGAGATCACCGACGACCTGCTCACCGACGCCTGGCGCCAGCTCGCCCTGCTCCAACGCCGGGAGATCGCCCACCGGGCCCTCGTCCCCGGCTCCCTGCTGGTCGACGACACCGGCGCGGTCCACCTCGTCGACTTCGCCGACGGCGACATCGCGGCCAGCGAGCTCGTCCTGCGCTGCGACATCGCCCAACTGCTCACCACCCTCGCCCTGCGCGCCGGCGCCGCCCGCGCCGTCCGCACCGCCACCGCCGTCCTCGGCCCCGACCTGCTGGGCGCCGCCCTCCCGCTCCTCCAGCCCATCGCCCTCGCCCGCTCCACCCGGCAGTCGCTCAAGCGCCGGGCGGGCGGCGGCGCGGCGGCCGGGGCCGTGGCGGGCTCGGAGGTCGTGGCGGGCTCGGAGGTCGTGGCGGGCTCGGAGGCCGTGGCGGGCTCGGAGGTCGTGGCGGGCTCGGAGGCCGTGGAGGCTGCCGAGACGCCCGGCGACGGCGCGTCCGGGCCGGACGGGGGCCTGCTGGAGGAGATCCGGGCGGAGGTGCTGCGCGGGCGTCCGGAGGTGGTGGGACGTCCGGTGCGGCTGGAGCGGTTGCGGCCGCGGACCCTGCTGGCCGTGGTCGGCGGGGTGGTGGCCGGGTCGCTGCTGATCCCGCCGTTCTTCGCGGCGGAGGACAACCCGGTCGCGGCGCTGGCGGACGCCGACCCGTGGTGGCTGCTGCTGGCGCTGATGGCGGCCGGGGCGAGCCACGTGGCGGCGGCGATGGGGTTCGTCGGGTTCGTGCCGGAGCGCTTGAACTTCCGCAACGTGGTGCTGGCCCAGGTCGCCGGGGCGTTCGTCAAGCTGGTGTCGCCCGGTGGCGTCGGCGGGATCGCCCTGAACACCCGGTTGTTGCAGCAGGCCAACGTGCCGATGGCGCAGGCGCTGTCGAGCGTCGGCGTCGGGCAGTTGATCGGACTGGTGCTGCACCTCCTGCAACTGGGGGCGTTCGTCTACCTGGTCGACGCGCAGCCGGGCGGCTCGGAGCTGGACGCACTGCCCACCGTGGTGGCCGGGCTGGTGGCGGCCGCGGTGCTGCTGGCGGTGGTGTGGTCGATCCCGTCGACCCGGCACTGGCTGGCGACCCGGCTGCGGCCGCTGACGGCCGAGGTGCTGCCGCGGCTGCTGGACCTGCTGCGGAACCCGGGACGGCTGGGGGTGGGCGTGGCCGGGCAGCTGCTGGTGTCGCTCTGCCTGATCGCCTGCCTGTACTGCTGCGTCCGCGCGATCGGCCGGGAGCCGTCCTTCGCCGCGGTGGCGGTGGTGTTCCTGGTGGGCAACGCGGCGGGCAACGCGGCGCCGACCCCGGGCGGGGCCGGCCCGCTGGACATGGCGCTGATCTACGGGCTGCAGCAGTCGGCCTCGATGGAGCAGGGCGGGGCGTCGGCGGCGGTGGCGCTGTACCGGCTGCTGACGCTGATCCTGCCGGTGCTGCCGGGCTGGGCGGCGATGGCCTGGTTGCAGCGCCGGAAGGCGCTGTAGCGGGGCGGGCGGGGCGGGCGGGGCGTCGGGAGCTACTACTCCCGGTAGTCGTCCTCGTCCAGCTGGACGACCCGGCTCTGCTCGGCGGCGTCCGCGACGTCGGTGGCCGGGTCCGCACCGAGGGCCCGGCGCTCGGCGACCTCGTCGTACTCCTCCCCGGCGGGCTCGTCCTCGTCGGGCTCGACGGCCTCCACGGCCTCGTCGATCAGGTAGTCCTCGTGGTTCTGCGGCATGGCGTCCGTCCTCACTCTCGGGAGGCTCCCAGGGCCCGGATGGCGGTACTCGCAGTATCCGCCGCCGGGCCCGCCGACGCGACGTGCCGGGGCCCTTCCGGCGTACCGCCGGGGGTGCCGTGAGGGGTTCCGTGAGGGGTGAAATTGACCCATGAATTGCGTGTCCGAATGACCCGTGAGAGGGGTTCATTCCGCTCCTAGAGTCATAGCCATGACGACGAACGACACCACCGCCGCCGCCACCACGGCCACCGCCCGCCTCGACTACGCCCGAACCGTCCCCAAGGTGTTCCGCGCGATGATCGCCCTGGACGCCGCCGCCCGCGCGGGCCTGGACCCGGCGCTGGTCGAGCTGGTGCAGATGCGCACCTCGCAGCTCAACAACTGCGCGTACTGCCTGGACATGCACGCCAAGGACGCCCGCAAGGCCGGCGAGACCGACGAGCGGATCTACCTTCTGCCGGTCTGGCACGAGGCCCCGGCCGGCGTCTACAGCGAGCGCGAGCGGGCCGCGCTGGCGCTGGCCGAGGAGATCACCCGGATCGGCGGCGGGGTCTCGGACCCGGTGTACGCCCGGGCGGCCGCGCACTTCGCCGAGGAGGAACTCGCGCAGCTGATCTCGGTGTGCTTCACCATCAACACCTGGAACCGGATCAACATCGCCACCCGCAAGACCCCGGGCACGCTCTGACCAGCGCGCCCGGACGGAACGGGCCCCGGGCCACCGGGGGTACGATCGGTGCCGTACCCAGGGCCCGACCGACCCGACCGGTGGCCCCGACGGCCCGCCGCCGTCACGCACGACGGCCCCGGAGCGGCGGCCCGCACGAACGACAGGGAAACAGGGAAATCATGTCCGGCTCGCACTACTTCTCCAGTGCACCCGAGGTGGCCAGCGAGCGCCGGCCGATCACGGTCTCGCTCCCGGACCTGACCCTCGAACTCACCACCGACGCCGGGGTGTTCTCGCACGGCCGGCTCGACCAGGGCACCCGGATCCTGCTGGAGCACGCCCCGCCGCCGCGGGTGCGCGGCCCGATCCTGGACGTCGGCTGCGGCTACGGCCCGATCGCGCTGACCTGGGCGACCCGGCGCAAGCGGCTGCCGGTGTGGGCGGTCGACGTCAACGAGCGCGCGCTGGGCCTGGTCCGGCTGAACGCGGAGGCGCTGCGACTGGGCAACGTCCAGGCCGCGCTGCCGGACGAGGTCCCGGCGGACCTCCGGTTCGCCACCATCTACTCCAACCCGCCGATCCGGATCGGCAAGGCCGAGCTGCGCGGGCTGTTGACCCACTGGCTCGGCCGGCTGACCCCGGACGGCTCGGCGTTCCTCGTGGTGCAGAAGCACCTGGGCTCGGACTCGCTGCAGAAGTGGCTGAACGACCAGGGCTATCCGACCTCCCGGGTCGCGTCGGTCAACGGGTTCCGGATTCTGGAAGCGCGGCCCCGCCCGGAAGCGGGCGAGGGCACCGAAAGTGGACGGGGAACGACGTCGTGAAGCAGTTGCGCGGGACCGAACTGAAGCGACTGCACCGCTCGTGGCGGCGCAGCAACGAGTCCCGGCTCGCGATCATCCTGGAGAACCTGCAGTCGCCGTTCAACGTCGGCTCGGTGGTCCGGACCGGGGCGGCGATGGGCGCCGAGAAGCTGTACCTGACCGGGGACACCCCGTCGGTGCGGTCGAGCGGCGCGCAGAAGGCCGCGATGGGCACCGACAAGTACCTGAAGGTGGAGCACTTCCCGACCGTCGCCGAGGCGGTCGCGGCGGCGAAGGCCGACGGCTTCAAGGTGGTCGGGCTGGAGCTGGCGGACGACGCGGTGCCGATGTTCGCCGCCGAGCTGACCCCGGCGGTGGCCTTCGTGCTCGGGCACGAGGACCGCGGGATCACGCCCGAGGCGCTGGCGCTCTGCGACCAGGTGGTGTTCGTGCCGCAGCTGGGCCGGGTCGGCTCGCTGAACGTCTCGGCGGCGGCGACGGTGGCCTGCTACGAGGCGCGTCGGCAGGGGTACGCGATCAGCGGCACGCCGGACGGGAGCGACGCCGGCGACCTCGGGGGCGACTTCGGGGACGACGACTGATCCTTGGGTGTTCTGAGTCGCTGACCCTCGGTCAGATGATCGGATGAGCTTGGGGGGTGTGCCGAAAGGCCCACCCCCCAGGCGTTTTCCGGGCCGGAAGCCGTCGGATATCTGCCGAACGGCAGATGTGCGGCGGCGGCCCGCGCGAAAGCATTCCGAACGTGACCGAACTCCAGATCCTCGACCTCACCAAGCAGTACCGCGGCGGCAGACGCGCCGTGGACTCCTTCACGCTGACGCTCCGGCCCGGCGTCCTCGGCCTGCTCGGGGCCAACGGCGCCGGGAAGTCCAGCCTGATGCGCATCCTGGCCACGGTCACCCGGCCCACCTCGGGGCGGGTGCTGTGGGAGGGGGTGGACATCGCCCGCCGGCCCGGGCCGCTCCGCCGCGCCGTCGGCTACCTGCCGCAGGACTTCGGCGGCTACCCCCAGCTCACCGCCCGCGAGTTCCTCGCCTACCTGGCCGCCGCCAAGGGGCTGCGGCGGCGCTCCGCCCGGGCCCGGATCGAGGAACTGCTCGCCCTGGTCAACCTCGCCGACGCGGGCGGCCAGCGGCTCGGGGCGATGTCCGGCGGGATGCGCCAGCGGGTGGGCATCGCCCAGGCGCTGCTGAACGACCCGGCGCTGCTGATCGTGGACGAGCCCACGGTCGGGCTGGATCCGGAGGAGCGACTGCGCTTCGGCAGCCTGCTCAGCGGGCTCGGCGCCGAGCGGATCGTCGTGCTGTCCACCCACATCGTCCCGGACGTCGCGGCCACCGCCGACCGGATCGCGGTGATGGGCGGCGGGCGGCTGCTCCACCACGGCAGCGCGGAGGACCTGCTGCGCGAAGCCGAGGGCTCGGTCTGGGAGTTGACCGTCCCGGCCGACCGGCTCGCCCCGCTGCGCTCCCGGTTCCTGCTCGGCGGCACCACCCGCACCCCGCAGGGCGTCCGGGCCCGGGTGCTGTCCCGGCACGCGCCCGCCGCCGGGGCGCGGCCCGTACCGCCCCGGCTGGAGGACGCGTACCTGCTGCTCACCGCCGACACGGGCGGGGGCGCGGCCGCGGGCCGGTCCGCCCCCGGGCGGCCGGAGGAGGTGACGGCGTGGTGACGCGCCTCGGGGCGCTGGCCCTGGCCGACTTCCGGGAGCGCCGACGGCGGCCCGGCTACCTGGTGGTGCTGCTCGGCACGCTCGCGCTCGGGCTGCTGGCCGCGCCGGTGGGCGACTCCCGCTGGGAGGTGTTCCAGGTGACCGACCTGCACGGCCGCTACACCAGCGGCTATGTGGGGACGGTGACGGCGCTCGGCGGCGCGGTCTGGCTCTCGCTGGCGGGCTTCGGGATCGCCCGCGGCACCATCGGGCGGGACGAACACAGCGGGGTCGGCACGCTGCTCGCCGCCACCCCGCTCAGAAAGTGTTGGGTAAGTGATCAACTCCGTGGCGTGATGCATGCCGGTGATCTTCGCGGTCTGGGGACCCGCGAAGATCACCGGCATGTGT
>NZ_JBEOSV010000104.1:0-21607 GCF_040303245.1 Kitasatospora sp. NPDC096077
ATCCGCGTGCTGCGGGCGCTCCCACGGCGCCGCCCGGGCGGCCTCCGGGGGCGCGGCCCCCCGCCCCATTCCGGGGGCCCGCCGCCCCCCCCCCCCCCACCCCCCCCCCCCCCCCGCCGGGGGGGGGCCCGTCGGCATGCCGTCGGCCCGGACGGCACTACGCTCTCCCCATGCTGTCTGTGGTGGTGGCCCCCTGGGAGGGCGATGCCGAGCCGGTGTTCCTGCGGGCGCCGGACGAACTGCACGATGCCGCGAGCACGATGAAGGTCGCGGTGCTGGCGGCGCTGGCCCGCGGCGGGGCGAACCTGGACGCCGAGGTGCCGGTGGTGAACCGCTTCGAGTCCGTGGTGGGCGGGGAGTTCGGCAACGATCCGGACTGGGACAGCGATCCGCTGCCCTGGGAGCTGCTGGGCACCCATGTGCCGCTCCGACTGCTCGCCGAGCGGATGATCACCCACTCCTCCAACCTGGCGACCAACCTCTGCCTGTCCCGCACCGACCGGTGGGCGGTGGCCGAGGTGTGGCGCCGGGCGGGGGCGACCCGCAGCGCCACGCCGCGCGGGATCGAGGACTACGCGGCGCGTGCGCAGGGCGTGCACAACCTGGTGAGCGCCCGCGACCTGGTCCGGCTGCTGCACTCGCTCGCGGACGAGCCGGAGTTGCTGGCGCTGCTGGAGCGCAACGACTTCCGGGTGGACCTCGCGGCGGGCCTGCCGCCGGGCACCCGGATCGCGTTCAAGAACGGCTGGGTGCCCGGCGCCCGGCACGCCGTCGGCCTGGTCCACCCGCGGGACTGCCCGCCGTACCTGATCGCGGTCTGCTACACCGGCCCGCTCGCCGACGGCAGCGACCGCACGGACCCGGCGGCCCGACTGCTGGCCCGGGTCTCGGCGGCGGTCTGGGCGCGGCGCCGACAGATCAGCGGCTGATCGCGGGCGGGGCTCCCCTTCCGGGCCCCGGGCGGCTACCGCTCCGCACCGGGCAGCACCGCGTACGCGCGGACGGGGAAGGACCCCATGCCCGCGACGGCGGGTGGCGCGGCGTGGAAGCGGAACCCCTCCGGCGGCAGTTGCTCCAGGCCGCGCAGGTGCTCGACGAGCGGGATGCCCGCCTCCAGCAGGGCGGAGTGCGCGGGGCGGGCCAGGTCGGTGGTGTCGTCGATGTTCAGCGAGTCGATGCCCACGAGGGCGGGCCGCTGCGCGACGAGCCAGGCGGCGCCCTGCGCGCTGAGGAAGGGGTGGCCGCCCGCGCCGTAGCGGTCGGTGCCCCAGTGGCGGTCCCAGCCGGTGTGGATCAGCACCGCCCGCCCGGTGACCCGGTACGGCAGCAGCGCGCTCGGGTCGACGGCCCGGTCGGGTGCGTCGAGGGCCGGGACCACCAGCCCGTCGAGGTCGACGAGTCCGGCGAGCGGAAGCCCCGCGAGGTCCGGCCCGTCGGGGAACCGGTGGAAGGGGCTGTCGAGGTAGGTGCCGGTGTTCGCGACCATCGAGATCCGGCCGATCTGGAACTCGGTTCCGGGCGCGTAGTGGTCGCGGGAGTCCTCCCGCGAGAGGTGGACGCCGATCTCGGGTGCGGGCAGGCCCGGGTAGGTGACCATGCCGTGCCGGATCGGGTGGCTCAGCTCGACGACCCGCCGGCCCGCGCTGTGCGGGGCCGACGGGTCGCTGGTCCGGCTGTCGTGCCCGGTGTGGTCCGTCGTCATGTCCACGATGATCGGCGATGCCCGCGGCCATCGCAACAGGCCGTCGAAATAAGCTGGTTGGGGGCGTGGGGGCGACGGCCGACGTGGGGGCTCAGTACGGGTGGGGGCTCAGTACGGCTTGACCAGGACGTGGGCGGCGCCGGGGATGCCGATCTTGAGCAGCTCGTCCTCCTCGGCCGTGGTGGGTGTGCCGGTCTCCTGCTTGAGGACGGCGCGCGACAGCGCCTGGACCCACATGGCGCGCGGGCGGCGGCGCTCCTCCCAGGCGGTGAGCGCGGCCGGTACGTCCGCCGCCGCGTCGAGGCTCTCGGCCAGCACGAGGGCGTCCTCGACCGCCATCGCCGCGCCCTGGGCGAGGTGCGGGGTGGAGGCGTGGGCGGCGTCGCCGGCCAGGGCGATCCGGCCGACGTGCCAGGGCTCCTCGACGGTGACCTGGGAGATCCGGGAGTAGACCACCGCGGCCGGGTCGGTGACCTGGGCGAGGGCCTCGGCGATCGGGCCGCCGAACCCGGCGAGGCGCTCGCGGAGCTGCTCGTGGGCGTGCTCCGGGTCCGGGCGGAAGTCCTCGGCCTCGGCGAACACCGAGCCCAGGTACATGAGTTCCTCGCTGATCGGGGTGAGCAGCGCCTTGGCCCGCTGGTTGCCGGCCGACATCACCACGCCCCGGACCTCGGGCGAACGCGGCAGCGTGACGCGCCAGTTGGCGAAGCCGGTGTACTCGGGGGCGTACCGCTCGCCGTACAGGTGCCGGCGCAGCGGCGAGCCGATGCCGTCGAAGCCGACGACCAGGTCGTAGCGGTCGGCGTGGCCGTCGTCCAGGGTGACGTCGACGCCGGTGCCGTCGTCCTTCACCGTGGCGATGGTGGTGCCGAAGCGCAGAACGGCGCCGGCCGCGGTGGCGGCGTCGGCCAGCACCCGGGCCAGGGCGGGCCTGGGTATGCCGTTGTTGGAGGGGGCGTCGCCCATCCGGGGCTGGGGGATCCGGGCGACGGTGGCGCCGGCCGGGTCGCAGATGGTCAGCACCTCCCACTCGAAGCCGGCCGCCAGGCAGGCGTCCAGCACGCCGATCTCACGCATCACGTGCAGGGCGTTGGAGGGCTGGATGATGCCGACGCCGAGGGCTTCCAGCTGGTCGCGCAGTTCGGCGACCTCGACGTGGTGGCCGCGCCGGGCGAGGGCGGTGGCGAGGGTGAGGCCGCCGATGCCGCCGCCGTGGACGAGGACGCGAAGGGGAGTGGTCATGGCAGGGGGCTCCAAAGAACGGGCTCAGCCGACCGGCGTGGCGCCGGCGAGTTCCATCAGGTGGTCGACCAGGGCGAGCAGCAGGTCGCGGCCGAAGCCGCGCTCCCGCACGTCGCCGATCAGCATCGGCACCTGCGGGTCGAGGTCGAGCGCGGCCCGGATCTCGTCCGGGGTGCGGGTGTTGTGGTGGTGGAAGCAGTTGATCGCGACCACGAACGGGATGCCCCGGCTCTCGAAGAAGTCGATCGAGGCGAAGCTGGTGTCCAGCCGGCGGGTGTCGGCGATGACGATGCCGCCGAGGGCGCCGTTGACCAGGTCGTTCCACATGAACCAGAAACGTTCCTGCCCGGGCGTGCCGAACAGGTAGACCACCAGCTCGGGGCTGACGGTGATCCGGCCGAAGTCGAGGGCGACGGTGGTGGTGTCCTTCTGGTCGACGCCGTCCAGGTCGTCGACGCCCACGCTGGCCGTGGTCAGGTACTCCTCGGTGCGCAGCGGGGCGACCTCGCTGACCGAGCCGACCAGGGTGGTCTTGCCGACGCCGAAGCCGCCCGCGATCAGGATCTTGACCGCGGCGGGAGCGGCAACGGGGGTGGCGGAGTGCGGTGTTGCCATGGCTTAGAGTCTCCGGAGTCCTTCGCGTACGGCCGTGAGCAGGCCGAGGTCCACGCCCCCGGCGGCGCGTGCTACCGAGAGCGGCGCCCGGGCCTTCAGCAGGCCCTGGGCGACCAGGTCGCCCAGCAGGATCTTGGTGACCGAGACCGGGAGGTTCAGGTCGGCGGCCACCTCGGCGACGGCGGCCGGGCGCCGGCAGCGGTCGAGGATCCGCCGGTGCTCGGGCTGGAGGCCGCGGGTGCCGGTGCGGCTGCCGCGTGCCAGGGCCGCCGCGGCCTCCTCCTCGGCCGTGGTGAGCACGGTGATGAGAGTGAGGTCGTCGCGTTCGGGTGCGGTCCGGCCTCGGGTGATGGTGTACGGGCGGACCATGACGCCGGTCTCGTCCTCGGTCCCGGGCTCCTCCAGCTCGCTCCAGTGCGGCACCCGGCCGTGCGGCCAGGTGCTCCCCCCGTCGCTGTGCGGGCCCACCGTGGTCAGCCCCGGTTCCGGGAGGCGAAGACGTCGAAGGACGCGGGGGCGGCCTCGGCCCGGACCGGGGTGGTGAGCTTCTGGCCGACCTGCTGGACCAGGGTGTGCATGGCGACGGACATCACCTCGGCGTCCACCTCCTGGGAGGCGACCACGGCCAGGTGGGTGCCCTGGGCGGCGGCGATGACGAACAGCCAGCACTCGGCGAGCTCGACGATCACCTGGTGCACCGGGCCGCCGTCGAAGAGCTGGCCGACGCCGCGGGCGAGCGACTGCTGACCGGTGGCGACGGCGGCGAGGCGCTCGGCGTCGGCGCGCTCGATGGTGCGGGAGTGGCTGACCACGAGGCCGTCGTCGGAGAGCAGGACGGCGTTGCGGGTCCCGGTCACCGAGTCGACGAGTCCGTCCAGCAGCCAGTCCAGGTCCTGGTGGGTGGCGGTCGTGCGGTTCATGAGTGGTCATCCGTTCGTGTGGTTCGGGGCGCCGCGGCCGGCAGGGCCCGGGGGGAGGGGGCGGACGCGGAGCTCGGGGGGCCGGCGGGCAGTGCGGGGGGAGCCGGCGGGGTGCTGGGGGCGGGCAGCGGGTGCTCGCCGCTGTCCTGGGCCCGGGCGGCGCGGGACTGACGCTGGAAGGCGCCGATGGCGGCGCCCGAGCGACGGACGGGGCGCTCGGCGAGGTCGGTGCGCTCCGGCCCGGCGGGCTGCGCCGGGGGCGTCCCGGCCGGCTGCCCGGCGGCCGGATCGACCCACTCCTGCCGGGTCGGCGGGGGCACCCGCAGCTCGGCGGCCAGGCTGGCCTGCCGGACGCGCTGCGGCAGCGGCGGCTGCCCGCCCTCGACCGGGCTCACCGGCACGGCGGAGGGGTACTCGCGGTGCCGGCGCCGTTCGGCCAGCCGGTAGTGGTCGGCCGGGCGGTACTGCTCGTCGGCGTACGGGGCCTCGGCTTCGGTGACCCGGGCGTAGGCGATGTCCGGGTAGGCCGGGGCCTCGGGGGCGGGGGCCGGGGCGGCGGTCGTGCCGGGCATGCCGGGCGGGACCGTGCCGTAGACCGGTGACGGGTCGGCGGGGGAGCTGTGCTGGATCGGCTGCTCGGGGAAGCCGGGCCGGTGGGACTGGTGGTACGGCGGGCCGGGCTCCGGGAACGCCGGTTCCGGGAACACCGGGGCCGGGGAGGCCGGGGCCGGGAACGCGGTCTCCGGGAAGGCCTGTTCCGCGACCTGCGGCCCCTGGTACGCCTCACCGACGCCCACCGCGGGCACCGCGCCCACCGCGGGCGCCGGCGCCTGGACCGCCCCGAAGGCCTCCACCGGCGCGACCGGCGCCCCCACCGGCTGCGGCACCTCGTCGGAGGCGGAGCGCAGCGCCCGGCGCGAGCGCCGGACCAGCGGGATCGGCTCGACGGGCGCGGCGTCCGGCAGCCCGGTGTCGCCGTCGATGACCAGCTCGTCCGGGACGAGCACGACCACCCGGGTGCCGCCGAAGGCGGACGGCCGGAACTCGATCTTCAGCCCGGTCAGCGCGGCGAGCCGGGCGACCACGTAGAAGCCGAGTCGGATGTCGTCGGCCCGGGCCAGCACGTCGGTGCGCGGCGGGCGGCTCATCAGTTCGTTGGCCGCGTCGTACTGTTCCGGGTCCATGCCGAGGCCGCGGTCCTCGATCTCGACCGCGAGGCCACGACCGACCATGGCGGCCCGGACCTCGACCGGCGTGGGCGGCTTGGAGAAGGTGGTGGCGTTCTCCATCAGCTCGGCGAGCACGTGGGCGACCGGTCCGACGGCCCGCTCGGAGAGCCACGGGTGGCCCTCCACGTCGATCATGATCCGGCGGTAGTCCTGCACCTCGCCCTGGGCGGAGCGCAGTACGTCCAGCAGCGGCACGGGCTTGCGCCAGCGCCGCTGCGGCTGGCCGCCGGCCATGATGACGAGGTTCTCCTCGTAGCGGCGCAGGCGGGCGGTGAGGTGGTCGAGGTCGAACAGGCCCTCCAGGACCTCCGGGTCCTCGTGCTTGCGCTCCAGCTCGTCGAGCTTGCGCAGCTGGCGTCCGATCAGCAGCTGGGTGCGGCGGGCGATGCGCTGGAGCAGCCGCTCGAAGCCGCGGTGCTGGTCGGCCTGCCGGACGGCGGCCTCCAGGGCGGCGGAGCGGGCCAGGTTGAGCGCCTGGCCGAGCCGCGCGATCTCGTCGGTGCGGGCGCCGCCGCCGTGGGTGCTGACCGGGACGGTGGTGACGGCGCGGCTCTCGGCCTCGGCGTCGACCTGCTCGCCGCGGCCGAGGCGGTCGACCACCTCGGGCAGGGTGCGCTCCATCTCCTCGGCCTGGACCTGGAGTTCCTTGATCCGGCGGCGCAGCGAGCGGCTGAGCCGCCAGGAGGCGATGACGACGGCGACGACGGCGATCAGTCCGATGACGGCGGTCAGTACCACGCGGGTGAGCAGGCCGAGGATGGTTCCCTTGCCGACCTCGACGATGGCGCTGGTGCGGGCCTCGATCACCTTGACCAGCTGCGGGTTGAGCTGGTCGACGGCCTGGCGCCACTGGTCCTGGACGGGCGGCAGTTTGACGCTGCCGTTGGACTCGGCGGCGATCGGCCGGGTGAGCTGCTGTTCGACGGCGGACTTGGCCTGCCAGGCGGGGCCGGTCATCAGGTCGTGCCAGCCGGCCGCCTCGCCGTCCGGGATGTACGGGAGGACCTGGACGGTGAACAGGTGGTCCTGGGCGCCGATCAGCTGCTGGACCTGCTGGTAGTCGGCGGTGCTGAGCCGTCCGCCCGGCCAGCCGCGGGCCAGGATGGCGTCCTCGCGGGCGAGCATCTCCTTGGCCCAGAAGGAGTTCACCAGGGTCTTGGAGACCCAGGTGACCTCGCCGGCGTCGACGTGGCTGAGCGCGGTGAACAGCCGCAGGTCCACGGCGATCAGGTCGGTGTAGTAGGTGAAGAGGGTCTGCTGGTCGATCGAGCCCTTGTCGACGGCGGTCCGTTCCTCGCCGAGCCGGCCCATCGCCTGCCGGGCCTCGGCGACGGCGGAGCGCACGTCCTCGGGCGCGTGGTCGGTGCTCTCCCCGGACAGGGTCTGGAACTGGCGCACCGCGTCGTCGGTCAGCTGTCGCTGGCGGCGCAGTTGGTCGGTGTTGCCGCCGGGCCGGGCGAGCGCCTCGGCGCTGAGCCGGCGCTCCTCCTGGAGGTTGTAGTAGACGATGTTGGACGGCTGGCCGGCCTTCTGGGCGAGCATGCCCTGGGCGGCCTGCCGTTGGAAGTCGAAGACGGTCTCACCGCTGGTGACCGCCCAGAGGGTGACCAGGGCGAGGCTGGGGACGACGGCCAGGACGAGCAGCGCCGTCCGCAGGGACAGGCGTGGACGCCTGCGGGGGGTCTTCGGCGCCGGGGGCCGCCGATTCGCACGCGCGCGCAGAGCAGACTCCTTGGGACTGGCGGCCGGCCGGTGAGGGGCGGGCCGTCCGGGCACGGGCTTTTGACGAAGCGATACTAGTCATATCGTGTGATTGGAGTGAAAGCCCGTTCGCCGCCTGGGTGGTACTTGGGCACGAACCGGACACAATGTCACCCGCACGTTGACCGTTTGTGCTCGAAGCAACCGCTTCCAGCCGTGCCCGTTCCATCCTCGGGGCGGCCCGCAGCCGCTGGATGGACTCGGTGTGAAAACTGTGTGACGCCCCGGCAGCCCTGCCACCCGTCCCCGCTTGCCCTACCGCTGGCCTCCTGAGCGGCCCTCAGGAGGCCAGCAGTCGGGCCCGGGTCGCCTCCAGCTCCGCCGCCAGCACCCGCCCGGCCTCCGCCGGATCGCCCGCGTGCAGCGCCCGCACCAGCTCGGCGTGGGTGTCGTAGCCCTGGTTCGGGTCGCCCTCGCGCAGCCCGAACAGGCCGACCAGCTCGACCAGGTGCTCCCGCAGGATCGGGGCGAACTGGGCGAACAGGTCATCCAGGACGGGGTTGTGGGCGGCGGCCACGATCGCCGTGTGCAGGGCGATGTCGGCCTCGACGAAGTCCTTGTCCTTCGCCCCGCCGGCGGCCCGGCGCGCGGCCAGCGCGGCGTCCACGGCGGCGAGGTCGGCCGCCGTGCGGCGCTCGGCGGCCAGTCGGGCGGCCTGCACCTCGACCATGGTCCGCACCTCGTAGATGTGCGCCAGCTCGGCGGCCCGCAGCCGGGTGGCCCAGTCGTCCCCGGTGCTCGGGCGGTCGGCGGTCACGAACACCCCGGAGCCCTGCCGGGCGTGCACCATCCCGGCCGCGGCGAGGGTGCGCAGCGCCTCCCGGACGGTCGAGCGGCCGACGCCCAGCTCCTTGGCGAGCGCCACCTCGCCGGGCAGCTTGCCGCCGACCGGCCACTCGCCGGACCGGATCCGCTCCTCGATCTGCGCGGCGGCCTGTTCGGCGAGGGGGGAGGGGCGGAGGGCGGGCATCGTCGTCACCTGTCGGGTTGTCTGAGGACTTCTCTTCTGGCTACTCTACCCGGCATGAAGCCGTGGAGCGCCCTCCTTCTTGGTGGCCGCAGCGGGGCGTGACCTGACCGGCACCCCGCTGCGGGGCGCCGTCCTGCCGGTCCCCGGCCTCCCGTCATGAGGACAGCCCCGTGCGATTCCCGACCCTGCACGCCCCCGCCGGCCCCGTCCCGGCCGACGCCCCCGCCTGGAACCCCCAGCGCGGCGGCGCCATGCCCTCCCACCGCTACCGCCCCGCCCACGAGCGGGTGCACGTCCCCGCGCTGCTGCGCCGCTGGCCCGGCCGCCGGATCGAGCGCGCCCCGCTCTGGGTGCCCGTCGACCTGCGCGACGGCAACCAGGCGCTCGCCGAGCCGATGGACCCGGCGCGCAAGCAGCGGATGTTCGACCTCTTCCTGGCCATGGGCTTCAAGGAGATCGAGGTCGGCTACCCCTCCGCCAGCCGCACCGACTTCGACTTCGTCCGCCGCCTCGCCGAGCACCCCGAAGCCCTGCCCGCGGACGTCACCGTCGTCGTCTTCACCGCCGCCCGGGCCGACCTCATCGACCGCACCTTCGAGGCCGTCGAGGGCCTGCCCAACGTCGTCGTCCACCTCTACACCGCCACCGCCCCGCTCTGGCGCGAGGTCGTCCTCGGCAAGGACCGGGCCGAGCTGCGGGCGCTGATCACCGCGGCCGCCGAGCGGATGGCCCGGCTCGGGGCGGGCCGGGACGGCCTGCGCTTCCAGTTCTCGCCCGAGGTCTTCAACCTGACCGAGCCGGACTACGTGCTGGAGGTCTGCAACGGCCTCAGCGCGCTCTGGGACGCGAGCCCCGACCGGCCGGTCGTCCACAACCTGCCGGCCACCGTCGAGATCGCCACCCCCAACGTCTACGCCGACCAGATCGAGTACCTCGACCGCCACCTGGAGCGCCGCGACTCCGTCATCCTCTCCGTCCACCCGCACAACGACCGCGGCACCGGCGTCGCCTGTGCCGAACTCGCCGTGCTGGCGGGCGCCCAGCGGGTCGAGGGCTGCCTGTTCGGCAACGGGGAGCGGACCGGCAACGTCGACCTGGTCACCCTGGCACTCAACCTGCACACCCAGGGCGTCGACCCGATGCTCGACCTCTCCGACATCGACGAGATCCGCCGCACCGTCGAGCACTGCAACCGGCTGCCCGTGCACGAGCGGCACTCGTACGTCGGCGACCTGGTGCACACCGCCTTCTCCGGCACCCACCAGGACGCCATCAAGAAGGGCCTCGCCCGGCACGCGAAGGCCGCCGCCGAACTCGGCCTGCCCGAGCGCGAGACGCCCTGGTCGGTGCCCTACCTGCCGATCGACCCGGCCGACCTGGGCCGCGACTACGAGGCGGTGATCCGGGTCAACAGCCAGTCCGGCAAGGGCGGCATCGCCTACCTGCTGCAGACCGGCGCCGGGCTGGAGCTGCCCCGACGGCTGCAGATCGAGTTCGCCCGGGTGGTGCAGGAGGCGACCGACGACAGCGGGCGCGAGGTGACCGGGGAGGAACTGTACGGGCTGTTCCGCGCCGAGTACCTGGACCCGGGGGCGGAGCGGGTCTGGCGGGTCGGCGAGGACCGGGCCGGCGAGGACCGGGCCGAGGTGGACGGCCGCCCTGGCACCGGCGCCGGACCGGTGGCCGCGGTGGCGGACGCGGTCGGGGTGGAGATCCTCTCCTTCAACGAGCACGCCGTCGGCCCGGGTTCGGGCGCGGACGCGGTCGCCTACGTCGAGGCGCGGGTCGGCGGCGCCGTGGTCTGGGGCGCCGGACGGGACGCCTCGGTGCTCACGGCGGGCATCCGGGCGGTGCTCAGCGCCGCGGAGCGGGCGGCCGCGCGGGCGGAACCCGCCGGGGCCGCCGCGTCCCAGGGACGGCTTGGGAAGCAGGGACGCTAGCGGGACGTCCGTGCGCCTCCTAGCGTCTCCCGACAGCGGCCGCTCGCGGTCGAACCGCCGTCGCGGCCGCCGCTTCCCTCTCCCGCGCCCCGCGCGCCGTCCGTCAGTGAGGAAACCTCATGAAGCGCATCCCGGCCATCGTCGCCGCGATGTTCGCCGCGATACTCGCGGCACTGCTCGTCGCCCCCGCCGCCCAGGCCGCGAGCTGGCCGCTCGTCCGCAACGGCGACCACGGCGACAACGTGTCCACGGTCCAGTACCTGCTGAACGCCCACGGCGCAGGGCTGTCCGTCGACGGCGCCTTCGGCCCGGGCACCGAGGACAAGGTCAAGAGCTTCCAGAGCTCGAACGGCCTGAACCCGGTCGACGGCATCGTCGGCGGGGACACCTGGTCCAAGCTGATCGTCACCGTCCGCAAGGGCGACAACGGCGACGCCGTCAAGGCGCTCCAGGTCCAGCTGAACGCCCACGGCGCCGGCCTCGCGGTGGACGGCGCCTTCGGCGACGGCACCGACGGCAAGGTCCGCAGCTTCCAGCAGTCCGCCGGCCTGAACCCGGTCGACGGCATCGTCGGCCCGGCGACCTGGGGCGCCCTGCTCGGTGGCGGCGGCAGCACCGGCGGTGGCGGTGGCAGTGACACCCTGAGCCAGTCGCAGGCCGCCTCCATGCTCTCCGGCGCCGGCATCACCTGGTCCTCCTCGGGCAACTGCTCCGACCGCAACAGCAGCAGCTGCACCTCCTTCGACGGCATCCGCCGCACCACCGTCAACGGTGCCATCACGCTCAAGCACGCCGTCGGCGGCTGCGCGCTGAACATCACCGGCGGCACCGAGACCGGCCACGCCAGCGGCACCTACAGCCACGGCACCGGCTACAAGCTGGACTTCGCCATGTCGGGCTGCCTGACCGACTACATCCACGGCACCTTCACCCACAGCGGCACCCGCGGTGACGGCGCCGACCTGTGGACCGCCCCCTCCGGCAACATCTACGCCAACGAGGGCAGCCACTGGGACGTCACCTTCCTGAACTGACGCCCGCAGCACCCCCAGCGTGCGGGGCAGGGCCCGCCGGACACCTCCGGCGGGCCCTGCCCCGTTGGGGTCGTCGCCCCCGGGTACCCGGCTTCGGATCCGGCCACCGGGTGGCCGACACTGATCACCGGGCCGCCCGCCCCGGTCGGCCCGGTAAGTTCCGCCCAGTTCCGGTCAGTTCCGGTCGACGAGGAGCCTCCGTGTCCGCCCTGCTCATCCTGAACTACGACGTCACCGACCCCCAGCGCCTGGACGCCTACCGACAGGCCGCCACCCCCGTCCTGCTGGGCCCGGGCGAGCTGGTCGCCAGCACCGACCGGACCGTCCACCTGGGCGAGGGCGGCCGCCCGCCCGGCGGCACCCACACCGTGGTGCTGCGCTTCGCCGACGCCGAACAGGCCCGCGCCGTCTACGAGTCGGAGGCCTACCGCGGACTCCTGGAGGAGCGCCTCGCGGCCACCGTCCCGTTCACGGCGATGATCGTGCCCGCGCTCTGAGGTGCCGGTTGACCGTGAAGGTGACCAACAGCATCGGCCAGTCCTGCAGCGCCTTCACCTCCACGACCAGCACGAGCACCCCGGATAGCCGTCACACCAGCCCCTCCGACCAGCACATTCGAAGATGGCGAAGGCTCATGGACCCGTTGTGCAGGTCGGTGGCACTGCCTGCCGAGGCCGAGTGAGTGCCCGGGGGTTCAGGGCGGAGTGGTGGTGTAGCCGAGTTGGTGGGCGAGGACGGCGAGTTGGGTGCGGTTGGTGGTGCCGGTCTTGAGGCGTAGTCGGCGGAGGTAGGTGTCGACGGTGTGCGGGCTCAGGTGGAGGCGGCGGGCGATGGTGTGGTTGGTGTCGCCGTGGGCCAGGTGGGCGAGTACTTGGGCTTCGCGTGGGGTGAGGGCGGGGTGGCTGGCGGCCGTGGGGGTGGTCATCGGGGGTCTCCTGCTTCGGGCGGAAGGGTGGGGGTGGTGTGCTCAGCCGCCCCAGGCGGTATCGCAGGGGCCGATGATCTTGACGAAGCCACGGCCCGGGACGAAGACGACCTTCATGCAGTCGCCGTCGCCGCCGGACGGCTGGCCGGTGACGGCGGGGGCGGCCGGTGCGCCGGTCGGGGGCAGGGGGGCGGCGGCAGCCGGGGCGGCGGGGGCGAGCAGTGCGACGAGTGCGGCCGATGCGAGGACGAGGCGCTTCATGAACGTTTCCTCCATGGAGTCGATCAGAATGTGATCGGGGCGTGTGCGATGTGACTTGATCATCCTGCCTCGTGGGGCCGGTCAGTACCCGTCCGGCACCTCACCAACGTGTGTGTCAGGAAGCGGAGCCAGGGACGAAGTGGACTATTTCGAGCATCAGCCCGTCATTCCGGCACCGTCGTTCGGGCGGGAGCCCGGTCCGGGCGTCGACCGCGCCGCGGAGCGGGAGGCCGAGACGGCCGTCTACCGGTGGGTGTTGGAACACCGTCGGATGGATGCGGCGGCTGCCGCGCCGGAGCTCGGGATGGCGGAGGAGGACTTCCGTGCCGCGCTCGCCCGGCTGGTCACAGCCCGCCTGGTCGAACCCGGTCCGGGTGGGACCGGTCACGCGGTGGCCCCGGAGGTCGCGGCGGCGCAGGCGGTCGCCCCGGTACGGGCCCGGATCCGGGCCGACCAGGAGCACGTCGCCAGGGTCCAGGAGGAGATGCGGCACTTCGCCGCCGCCTATGGCGCGCGGACGGTCCGCTCTGACGGGCTGCAGGTGATCAGCAGCCTCCCGGAGGTTCGTGAGCTGATCACCCGGGCCGCGGACGGGTGCCGGCGCGAGGTGCTGTCCTGTCAGCCGGGCGGCAACCGGGTGCCCGAGGCCCTGGAGGACGCCCTGGCCAGAGACCGTGCCCTGCTCGGCCGCGGCGTCGGCATGCGCACCCTGTACCACCACACGGCCAGGTTCAACGGGCCCAGCCAGGCGTACGTCGCCTTGGCTTCGGCGCTCGGGGCCGAGTACCGGACCGCCCACGAGCTGTTCGGGCGCCTCATCGTGTTCGACCGCGAGCTGGCCTTCCTGCCCACCGCGGACGAGTCCTGGGGTGCCGTCGTGGTGCGTGAACCCAACACCGTCGCCTACCTCTGCGAGGTCTTCGAGCAGGCCTGGGTGCACGCCAAGCCGTTCGCGCAGCCCATCGGCCAGGACATGGCGGACGTGGCCAGGGAGCTCGACCGGACCATCCTGGTCCTGCTCGCGGGCGGGCTGAAGGACGAGGCCATCGCCCGTCGACTCGGGCTGTCGCTGCGTACCGCCCGGCGCCACATCGCGGACATCATGGACCAGTTGGGCGCGGACAGCCGCTTCCAGGCCGGCGCCAACGCAGCCCGGGGCGGGTACCTGGCGGACTGATCCGGGAGCCGTCCCGGTGCGCACTCGCCCGAACTCCCGCGGCCGGCAGGTCACGTGACCACGTGACCGCGCGGCGGTGACCGGCAAGACGGGACTGTCGGCGCACGGTGGCGACGCGTGATGCTGTTCCCGAGACCGGACGGCGGAGACGGACCACGAACCGTACGCCGTCCCGCTCCCGCTCCGGTGGCACAAGCGCCGGGAACCCTAGAGGAGTTGACGCAGTGCACCCGATCCAGGACGGTCCCGGCCCGGAACCCGAGGGCCACGCCTTCCTGCGGGAGCTGCTGTTCTTCCTCCAGGCCCACCGCCACCGGGACGTCGGCCTGCTCTGGCCGCAGGCGGCTCCGCCCGGCTCCGGCCGGGATACGGCGGGCGAGGGCTGGTCCCGGCTGGCGGCCGAGCTCGCCGAGGGGCTGCGCTGCCCGGTCCGGGTGCTGCCCGGCCGCCGGGCAGCACCGGACCGGCGGGTCGTGGCGGCCGCGACGGAGACGCTCGTCGTGCAGGTCTCCGGAGTGAGCGTGTGGCGGCTGCTCGACGGCCGGTCCGAGGCAGGCGGTCACGAAGCTGGCGGTCACGAAGCCGGCGGTCACGAAGCCGGTCGTCCCGTCGTGAACGGCCTGACGGTCCGCTTGCGGGCCGGTGAGGCGCTGTACCTCCCGGCTGGCTACCGGACCGTCACCCCCGAGGCGTCCGGTACCCGCCGGACCCTGCACCTGGGCTGAAGTCCCGCCCCCAGTACCGCATGTGCCCCCTTCCCCGGGCTCCCCCCCCGACGTTGCACGGTCCGCCCACGCCCAGTGGCGACCGGTCCCCCATCCCACAGGAGTTCACCCATGACCCACCATCCCACCCTGCTGCGCACGGCCCGCCGGCTGGCCTCCCGGGGAGTCCTGGCCACCGCGACGGCGGCGCTCGCGCTGGCCACCGTGCCCGCGCTCAGCACCACTGCCCACGCCGACGGCGGTGACTGCGATCCGGGCGCGTACTGCCTGTGGGCCGACGCCGACTTCCAGGGCGCCAAGTTCACCGTCACCGGCGAAGGCACGGTGCGTTTCGAAGGGGCCGCCGCCTGGTTCAACGACCAGGCGAGTTCGGCCAAGAACAACACCGGCAAGTGGGTCGGCGTCTACGACAACATCACTCCGGACCGCATCATCAGCTGCTTCCCGCCCAACACCCAGCTGCAGAACTTCCGGGACAGCAAGCTGGGCGACGCCAACGACAAGGCGTCGGCGGTCGTGGTCGCCGCTACCGAGCAGGGCGCCTGCGGCGTGGCGACGCCGGCCACGTCGAGGATCAACTGTGGTGACAGCGCGTCGAATTCGAGTGTGCCGGCGGCGGTTGGCAGCGGTTGGGCGGCGGGCAGCGACTCGGCCGGCAGCGATCTGGCCATCGCCCTGTTCAACATGGCCGTGGACGCCTACAGGTCCAAGGCCCAGCGCGCCGAGACCGTGCACAAGCTGATCGACGCGGCGGTCAAGGCCCGGCCGGGGCTCAACGTCATGGTCTACGACGTCAAGCACGACCCCGACACCGCCGACCCCAACAAGCCGCGCTGGATCGACCAGCTCACCGGCGTCCACGACGCCGGTGACATCCTGTACTGCAACCCGTGGGACGGCACCATCCACACCTATCGGATCTGGACCTTCGAGGGCGGCGAGTTCACCAACCAGTCCGACGGCGGCTGGCTCAACTGGGGTTTCTACGGCCGCTTCTCCCGCCTGAACCCGGACGGCTCGGACAACCCCGACCACGGCTCCCGGGTGCGTTTCTACCCGCCGGCGAACGGATCCCCGCGCTCGGCCAACGGCATCGGCCCGGCCTTCGGCACCGGCGCGGACGGCGGCAACGGCGGTGGTGGCACCAGCGGCAACGGAGGCAACGGCGGCGGCGGTTCGGTCCCCTCCGGTACGTCGAACCGTCCGGCGCACGGCCAGGTGGCGCAGCTCTCCGCCGCCAACGGTCTGGTCGTCGACCTCGCAGGAAGCAGCACCTCCCCGGGCACCAAGGTCCAGGCGTGGGGCGGGAACGGCTCCGCAGCGCAGAAGTGGGCGTTCTGGGACAAGGGCAACGGGAACTGGCTCATCGAGACCAACTTCCGCGGCGGCATGGTCATCGACCGTGACGTGAACAGCAACCGCACCGGCCTGTGGCACGTGGCCGACGGTGCCACCAACCAGCTGTGGCAGTTCGTGGACGCCGGCGGCGGCTACGCCCAGATCCGCAACACTCGCGACGGCGCCTGCCTGACCGCCGACAGCGCCGGGCAGGCCCTGGCCGTCCAGTCCTGCGACGGTGGCTCCCACCAGAGGTTCCAGCTCGGCTGAGCCGGTTCCGCCGCGCTGACGACAGGTTCGACACCGTCCGCGTCCGCATCCGTACCGGGGGCCGGTCCGGGAGGTACCCGCCTCCCGGACCGGCCCCCCGGGCATTGTCGGTGGCGGCGGGTACGGTCGGTGCCGGTGCGGTCGGTTGCCGGGGGATCCAGCTCCGTAGTGCAGCTGCCTCCCCGGTTCTTTCAGGGGGGTGGCCCGGGTGATCGATCCGGGCTCAACCGTCGGCCGGGCTTCGTCGAGGGCCAAGAGTGGGGCCCGTCTGCGCCGGCCGCACCGTTTCTCGCAGGTCGCGCCGTACCCCAGCTGGCCCCAGACAGCCAGGCGGGGCGGGGAGGTCGTGCTGATCGACGGCACCTTGATTCCCACCCAGCGCCGCACCGGGCGGGACAACCGCCCGAACTGCTCGGGCAAACACTACCGCCACGGCCTGCACTTCCTCGCCCTGGCCGACGAGAGAGGCAAGCTGATCTGGATCTCCGCGGCTCGGCCCGGACGCACCCACGACGCCACCGCCGCCCGCCGTGACAAGATCGTCGAGCACCTGAAGGCGGCCGGGCTCGGCGCGCTCGCCGACCTGGACTTCATCGGCGTGGACAAGCCCGACAACCCCGATGACCTCGTCATCGTCACCGGCCACAGGGCCACCCGCGCCCGAAAGCTCACCCCGGGGCAGAAACAGGCGAACCGGATCCTGGCTGCCGGACGAGCACCCGTCGAACACGGCTTCGCGAACCTGAAGGCTTGGCGGATCCTCGCCAAGCTCCGCACCGGTCCGGGCCGCGCCACCGCCCTCCTGCGAGCCCTGATCGTGCTGACCAACTTCGGGATCAACCGCTGACGGACGATCAAGACCGCAGACTCTCGCCCACGACCAGCACGAGCACCCCGGATGACCGTCACGCCATCCCCTCCGACCAGCACGTTCGAAGATGGCGAAGGCTCAATGACAAGGACCTCACCCCCCAGGTGCTCGCCACCACGTCCGCGATGGCGACGGCTACGCCGTCATTACCTGGGCCGCGCCTGCGGGCTGACGTGCCATAGTGATCGACGGCAATCATTCGTTGACGCTGCGTTACCGGAAGAACGGAGATCGACGTGTCGAACATCCCCAAGGACCTCAAGTACACCGACTCGCACGAGTGGGTCCGGACGGAGGCCGACGGCACGGTGTCGGTCGGCATCACCGACCACGCCCAGAACACCCTCGGTGACATCGTCTTTCTGGAGTTCCCCAAGGTCGGCAGCAAGATCGAGGCCGGTGACGCGGTCGGGATCATCGAGTCCGTCAAGGCCGCCTCCGACTTCTACTCCCCGGTCACCGGCGAGGTCGTCGCCGTCAACGACGAGGCGGTGGACTCGCCGGAGGACGTGAACGGCGACCCGTACGGCTGCTGGCTGTTCAAGATCAAGCTGGCGAAGGGCGCGAAGACGGACCACCTCCTCGACGCCGCCGCGTACGCGAAGATCCTCGGCTGACACCGGAGGGGCGGTGCTGTCGGTGCTCATCCCAGCGCCGACAGCGCCGCCCCCGTCCGGTTGGCGCGGGTCCGGCCCGCCGCTGGTGCGCGGCGGGCCGGTGGGGGAGGGCCGCTACTTCTGGTAGAGGGTCCACTGCTGGTTCGAGAAGCCGAGCGACAGCTCGGTGGTCACGGCCTGGTCCACGCCGTTCGCCTGGAGGACGTAGTCCTCGTACTTCACGCTGGCGATGGCGGTCGCGTTGGCGCCCAGCTCGATGTACCACCGCTGGGCGAGGTCGTTCGCGTTGCAGGCCCGCTGGACGACGTCCTTGCCGGGCCCGTTGGTCGCGACGCACTTGCCCCAGTGGCTGCCCTTGATGGTGAAGGTGCCGTCGCCGAGGGGGGTGAGCGTCCAGATCTGCCAGGTGAGGCTGGGGTCGCGGGTCCAGACGTCGTTCCCTTGGTACTCGTCCAGGTTGCTGCTGTCGCTCTGGACCTGGAGGGATCCGGTGACCGGGACGGCGGCCGAGGCCGTGGTGCCGTTCATGACGGCGAGGCCGGTGAAGGAGACGGCTGCCGCGATGGTCGCGACGGCCTTGTGGCTGAGGCGCACTGCTTCTCCTAGATTCGGGGTGTCGGCGGGCCCGATGTGGCCCGCTCGGCCCTGAAGCTAGGTCGGCGAGAGAGGTCGTTTGTAGGCGACTCGATGAGGGTAGGCCAACTGGTTCGGGCTTTCACTGGGAAAGCGCAGCTGCGGTGGACCGTCGGGCTCAGGTCGTGGTGGCGGTCGCGGCGAAGGCCACGAAGGCCTCCCAGGCGGCGGGGGTGAAGGTGAGGTGGGGGCCGCTCTTGTCCTTGGAGTCACGGACGAGGACGGTGGTGGTGGTCTCGGCGACCTCGACGCACGCAGCGCCCTCGTTGCTGCTGTGGCTGCTCTTGCGCCAGGCGACCTCGATACAGGCGGCGTCCTCGTTGGTGCTGTGGCTGCTCTTGAACCAGGCAGTCTGCATGTCGCTGACGGTACGCCAACGGCCCGCCGCCCGGTAGGCGGTGGGCCGTTGAGAAGGGGTCGGTCAGACCTCGGCGGTGGCGGCGAACATCACGAACGCCTTCCACGCGGCTGGCTCGAAGGCCAGTTGGGGGCCGCTCTTGTCCTTGGAGTCACGCACGTGGACGGTGCCGGGGGTCTCGGCGACCTCGACGCACTGGGCTTCCTCGTTGGTGCTGTAGCTGCTCTTGAACCACGCCAGCTCGGCCATGCCTACCGCTCTCCCAGAATCAGTTCGATCAGGGCCAGGGACTCCCTCAGCCCCAGGGCCTGAGCCCGGATGCTGCTGTACCGTGCGGTCATATTACGGACTTCCGCCGGGTCCGTGATCAATCGATTTACGTGCTGTGCTGCTGCGTAGGCGATCTGGGTCCCGCCGGTGGGCGGGGTGAGGATCGTGAACGAGCCGCCCATCCCCGCGTGGTTCATCCGGTCGAGTGGCATGATCTGGAGCTCGGGGCCCCGCATCTGTCCCACCTTGATTAGGTGCTGGAGCTGCTCTTGGTGGACGTCCCATCCGCCCAGGGGGCGGCGGAGCACGGCCTCGTCGATCACCCACGTGACTACCGGGAGCGGCCAGCGCGTCAGGATCTCCTGCCGTGCCAGCCGCGCCTGCACCCATTCCTCGATCTTCTCCGGTGAGAGCAGCGGCCGACGCATCTCGTACAAAGCGCGGATGTACGCCTCGGTCTGGAGTAGCCCCGGGATCACCATCGTGCTGTACTCGTGGATTTCAAGAGCTCGGTTTTCCTCCACCGTGAAGGCCTTGGAGAAGGACGGGTGCCGCTCACTGACTCGGAACTTTGCCTTCATCACGTCGTCTGCGACAACCCTCAGCGCTCCGCCCGCGTCGAGGACCTCTTCGGCCACCGTCAGGAACTCGATCCTCGCCGTCCGGACACCCCGCTCCATCGCGCCGATCTGGGCCTCGCTGTACCCGGTGAGCTTGGCCAGTTCCTTCTGGGTGAACCCCGCCCGCTCCCGGAACAGCTTGATCAGCTTCCCCACCGCGCTGTAGAACTCCGCGACCCCGTCGAAGTCCTCCACCGGCTCGTCGTCCTCGAAGACCGTGCGCTCGACGCCGCTCATAGCCGTCACCCGCCCTTTCGATCGATTAATCCGGGCGACCCACCCGGCGAACTGTCCGCACCCACACAGACACTCTGAGTGTCCGTCATCCCCATGGTCAGGGTACGTCCGTCCCGTCACGCTTTTCGCCATGACGACCGAAATCCCCCTCGACAGACCCCGCCCCCACACCACCACGCTCCCCGCCACCCCCAAGGGCGCCGCGACGTGCCGGCGCCTCGCCAGGCGTCAACTCACCACCTGGGGGCTGAACTCGACGCACACGGAGCCCTTCTACTCGGCGCTCCTGATCGTCGCGGAGCTGGCCGCGAACGCGATCACGCACGGACGCGTTCCGGGGCGCGGGTTCGAGCTGCACCTCTCGCTCACCACCACCGCGCGCCGGGGCACCACCCTGCGGATCGAGATCAGCGACTGCCGGGGCGACAAGCTGCCCGTCCTCCCCACCGTCCACAGCCCCAACTCCCAGTCCGGGCGCGGCCTCACCCTCATCGACGCGCTCTGCGACCGCTGGGGCACCATCCCGCGCCGGCCCAACTCCAAGACCGTCTGGGCTGAACTCGACCTCGCCGCCCCCGATGCTTCCTGAACCCCGCGATAGCGAGGCGGCCCCGGGCGGCGCGACGCTCTGCACGATCCTCCCGTTCGTGCTCCTCGTCGCCCTGCTGGCCTGGGTCTACCCCCTCACCGCGCAGCACGGCCACCCCAACCACCGCACCCCCCAACCCACTTCGAGTCCCGCCGCCCCCCGGTGAGAACGCCGAGGAGTGGGAAGTCGGTCCGGCCGACTTCCCACTCCTCGCCGCGTGTAGCCTGCCGTCCCATGCAGAGCCGCACCCGAATCCGCCTGATCGAACCCGCCGACGCCGCCCCGATCGCCGCGCACCGGGCACGGGACATCGACGCCGAGGCCTTCCGCCGGTACGAACCGGCCCAGCCCCCGGAATTCTTCACGGCAGACGGTCAGTTGGGGCGGATCCACCGCCTGCTGGACGGCCACCGGGCCGGCACCGCCTGGCCGTGCGTGGTGCTCGACCAGGACGGCCAGGTGATCGGGCAGATCACCATCACCGGCATCCTGCCCCAACCCCATGTGCGCCGGGCCTCCCTCGGCTACTGGATCGCCACCACCGCCGAGGGCCAGGGGCACGCCGGACGGGCCGTCGCCCTCGCGCTCGCGCTGATGACCGACGAACTCGGCCTGCACCGCGTCGAGGCCGGCACCCACCTGGAGAACATCGCCTCCCAACGCGTCCTGCGCCGCAACGGCTTCACCCCGTACGGCGTCGCCCACTCCTCGATCCACCTCGACGGGCAGTGGCACGACGGCCTGATGTGGGAGCGCATTCTCGGCGACTGAAGCGTGCCTCTTCGACGGCCGGTCAGGGGCGCCCACTTCCGCTGTTCAACTGTGGCCGAGGCGGGCCGGCGGATGAATCACGCCTCGGCGCTCGTCGTCGCCTGCCCGGCGGCGGGCCAGGGAGGGCACGTTCGGAATCCCGTGGACCGGGCGCCGGCCGGACCCGGCCCGCGACCGCCTGCGCCATCACCTGCTCGGCCCACTCGTGCATCCGCGGGCGGAACCCGTAGAGCTGCTCGATCCCGATCACCTCGACCCCGCGCTGCTGGAGGCGCCGTGGACGGAGAACCGATCTTGGCGGGCCGTCAGTTCGAACGCGGCCTGGCCGATCTTCCCGCCCACGCCGTCGAACACGACGTCGACCCCCGCGCCGCCGGTCGCCCGGCGGACCTGCTCGGGCCAGTCCGGTGCGGAGTGGTCGACCGCCGCGTCGGGGCGATGCTCTTATGGATGTCAAGCAGCGGTGGTGAGCTGCTCGGCGGTGATGGATGTAGTGCTGGGTGTGGTCAGGACCTGGTAGATCTCGCGGGCG
>NZ_JBEOSV010000105.1:0-21218 GCF_040303245.1 Kitasatospora sp. NPDC096077
GGCCGCGGTGACGTTGGCGGCTGCGGCGAGCTCTGCCGGCGGGGCGAAACGCCGCTCCTCCTTGAGCAGGTTGGCCAGGCTCTCGTTGCTCAACGACTTTCTCCTCTTGCTTCCCACCGGTCCGGACGGCGCCGGGCGGTCTTTGGTGCTGACGTGGCGGCCGGCGGACCGGGCGTCGCTGCCGGCGGGTAACGGGTAGCCCCGCCGGGCTCGTCGGCCCGGTCCGGGCCGCTCACAGATCGATCATCGCGCCCGCCGGTATACGTCTGATCAACGCGCGTCCACCGGCCTGGGCCGGCGGGTTCCGCGGGCGCGGCGGCAGACCGTCCACCCCGCGTTGACGCCGGGTCATCATTCCGGGTGATCACCGAGTTGATCACCGGGATCGCGGTCGATCGGCCACGCACCATGGGCCTCATGGACCAATCCTTCACCAGGCGAACCACACTGGCCGCCGCCCTCGCCGCCGGTGCCGCCGCCGCCCTGCCGTCCGCCGCTCCCGCCCAGGCGGCGGAGCACCGAAGCCCCGCCGCCGCCCCCGGAGCCGACCCGACCTGGGTGCTGCCCGGAGACCGGGCGGCACAGGAGGGAGACCCGGAGGCCGACGCGGTCGTCGACCAGCTGGTGCGCGACGACCAGATGGTGCTGGCCAACCAGGTCTTCCACGACTGGACCCGCAACGACCAGCCGGTGCCGGCCGCGGCGCCGCCGGTGCTGGAGGACTTCCTGCGGCGCAACTCCGTGCTGACCGCGGAGGAGCAGGCGGTCATGGACCGGGTCAGGAACGGCGACTCCATCAAGCTCATGCAGGGCAACATGGAGGCCATCACGGTGACCGAGGCCTTCGGCGGCCTCTTCGCCGCGCTCGCCGACCCGCTGTTGGCCAAGTCGGTCTGGTACGCCAAGTACGACCTCGTGATGGACATCGGCCGACGCTTCTCCCGCACCATGAACACCCTCTGGGACACCCTCGACGGCGCCAACTGGGAACCGTCGGGCAACGCCTGGATCACCATGGCCAAACTGCGCCTGGTGCACGCGGCGGCCCGGCACATGGGGCTGGCGCACGGGTGGAACCAGGCCCGGGACGGGATGCCGATCAGCCAGCGCCTGGAGGTGGAGGAGCTCATGTACGTGGGCGCCTACAACGTCCAGCTCGCGGCCAAGTTCGACTTCCGGCCCGACCCGCGGCAGATCGACGAGCTGATGGCCGTGGTGCGGGTCGGCGGCCGGCTGCTGGGCATCCAGGACGCCTACAACCCCAGGACCCTCGAACAGGCCAACCTGGTCCTCGCCGACGCGGCCGCCAACCACCGGGCCCGCTCGGACGAGGGCGTCAAGCTGGCGCGCAACATGCTGGACTGGATGGACCGGAAGATCTTCCCCGGCGCCGGGGCCGTCGGCGCGTCGATGGTGCGGATGATGGACGAGCACGTCGCCGACGTGCTGGAGATCAACGCCAATCCGGCGATGGACACCCCGGTCGCCACGCTCGCCCCCTTCCTGTACCGGCCCGCCTACGAGGTCCAGCAGAAGTTCCCGCTGCTGGCCCCGATCCACTCGCAGATGTTCAAGGTGGCCTCGCAGATGGTCGCCTGGTACGCCGTGGACTTCCGCGACTACGACCTCCAGATGCCCGTCCGCTGACCCCCGGCCTCCGTCGGCCCGATCGGCCGGCGGAGGCCGCGGCCCGTCAGATTCGGTGGACTCGGAGGGCCCCGGGTGAATCCGCTCCCCGCCCCCGCCTGCACCGTGCGTGTGAAGCGGGTTTCCCGCGCGTCCGCGGCGGTTAGCGCTAAGTCGCGAATCCGCCGGGCCGGACGACGAGAGAGGACGGGACGGCGCTGGTCACCCGGGAGAGCCTGTTGCGTGCCCTGACCTTCTGGCTGCGGCCCGCCTTCGCGCTGCGCGTGGTCGGCCGGTTCCAGCGGCTGGTGGGTTTCGACCGGTCGATGGCGCTGGCCTCCAGCGGCTTCTCGGCCGTGGTTCCGCTGTTGATCGTCTCCGGCGTCGTCCTGGCCCGGCTCGGTTCGAAGGACACCGCGCACCGCATCATCGACCGGTACCACCTCACCGGGGGCGGCGCGGAGGCCGTGCGGTACGTCTTCTCGCCGAGCGGCGAGGTGAGCGCCGGGGTGGGCGTGTTCGGGCTGCTGTTCCTGGCGGTGTCGCTGCTGAGCTTCTCGCGGGCCGTCCAGCGGCTGTTCGAACAGGTCTGGGAGCTGCCGCCGTTGAGCGTCCGCAACACGCTGAACGGCCTGCGATGGATCGCCGGGCTGCTCGGCTACCTCACCGTCACCGCGTGGTTCACCGCCGTTCTGGGGCAGGGGCGACCGCCCCTGGGCGGGGCGGTCGCCCAGGCCCCGCTGACCGCGCTCTTCCTGGTCTGGAGCGGCCGGGTCCTGTCGGCGCGTCGGGTCGGCCTGCGGGAGCTGCTCCCGTTCGGGCTGGTCGCGGCGGTGGTGGAGGCCGCGTACTCGGTGGGCGCCACCGTCTATCTGCCCCGCCTGTTCAATTCGTCGGCCGCCCAGTACGGCGCGATGGGCGCGGTCTTCGCCCTGGTCTCCGCACTCTTCGGCGTGATGTTCGTCCTGGTCGGATCGGCGGCGGTCGGCCGGGAGGTGCGGGACGAGCTGGACCGCCTCGCCCGGGGGGAGCGCCCGGCCGACGACGAGGTCCGCCGGGAGTGGGACCAGGTGATCGCCCGGGCACGGCTGAAGTGGCAGAGCGCCCGGGAGCAGCTGGCGGCCCACCACCGGCCCCGAAGGCCCAGGCGCTGAACCGGACCCTGCCTGGCGCCTGGCCCGGTGCCTAGCCCGGTGCCTAGCCCGGAGCGGGCCGGGAGCCGGGGGCTCCCGGGGACGCGGTGTGCCCGGCCGGCCCGGGACCGGGCGCGAGGAACTCCCGGACGCCGAAGGCGATCAGGACCACGACGGCGAACCAGAACACCGTCATCGCCGTGGGGTGCGCCCAGAACACGAAGACCAGCGAGGCGACCAGCAGGATCGCCGCCCCGATCGCGTGCTTGAACCGACGGACGAACGACTCGACGGGACCGGCCCGGAAGCCGATCCGATCGGCCGCCTGCCGTACGCCGCCCATCCCGGTGCCGCACGCCGCGCGGACGAAGGTCGCGGCCCTCGACGGTCCGACGAAGAAGGCGCCGAGCGCCACCAGGACCGCGAGCACGCCGACCGTCCGCACGGCCATCCGCAGGAAGCGCGCCAGCGCGTCGTAGACCGTGCCGACCGCTCCCGCGTCGACGCCGGGCGGGAGCTGGTCGAGGAAGTAGCCGCGGAAGACCGTGAGCGCGGCACCCAGCACCAGCATGGCCGCCGCCACCCCGACGGCGGCCCAGGCCAGGGCCCGTCTGCGGTCACGCGCGAGCAGCACCCCGGCCGCAGCCACCGCCACGGTGAGGAGCGGCATCCAGTTGCCGAGGATCTGCAGCAGCCGGAACCAGGTCTTGATCTTCCCGATCGACTCCGAGGAGTAGACGGTGAACGACGTGTGGACGGCCGGGATCCTCGCCGCCGGTCCGAGCCCGGCCGCGACCAGCTCGGTCTTGACCTGCTCGATGACCGGTGCGAGGTCGATGGTGACCTGGTTGTCGGCCAGCGACACGGCTCCGCCGCCCTGCCCGGTCAGCGCCTTCACCATCGAGGCGTGCGCCGCGCGGATCCCGTCGGTCCACACCGTCGCGAAGGCCGAGCTGGCCACCACCCGGTGGACGGTGGAGCCGACCAGGCTGGAGAGCCCGCCGCCGATCGGCCCGCTGAGCGAGCCGATCAGGTTCGCGGCGACCGGGGGCACGCCCGCCTGGGCAGCGGCCTGGGAGAGCTGCCCGACCAGGGACGGCACGTCGATCTGCTGGAGCACGACGGTGGTGACCCGGTTGGTCACCGCGTCCTGCACCGTCGGTTCGCTCGCCAACGGCGCCATGGTGGCGACGAAGCGGTTGGTGTCGGTCACCTCGTCCCGCGCCCACACGGCCACCACCGCCAGCAGCGCGAGCACCGCGGCGATCACGATCAGCGCCGCCGAGCCGGCCGCCCGCGCCCGGTGGTGCTCCGGCCGGCCCGGCGCACCACCGGCCTCCAACGCGGCGATCCGCCGCCGCAGGTCCGCCAGCTCCGGCGACCTCCCGGGCCCCGGTTCCGGTTCGGCCCCGCCGTCCGATGGCGACATCAGGTGCTCCGTCCTCGCCGTGCCGTTGGTCGGTCCAGCCAATCCCGGGGCAGGAGGGGCGGCGACAGGAGTTCATCCGTTCGGATGCGTGCCGCCGACGCCGACCCGGGGGCGGAGCCCGAGGACCCGTCACTCCGCTGGCGGCGGCCGCACGGCCGGGTCGGCCCGCCCGATGGAAACCTGGGACCGGAACCGGGCGGACACCCAGGGAGGCGGGCCATGGCCGAGGAGCAGACCTCCGCCGAGACGGTCCGGCTCCACGTCCTCCTGCGCGACCGCGGGTACCGGCGGCTCCTGCTGGTCTCCGGACTGGTCGGCATCCCGGTGTCGCTGGCCGCCTTCGGGTTCGTCAGCCTGGCGCACGCGCTGGAGCACGGAGTCTGGGAAGCCCTGCCGCAGGCCCTCGGCTGGTCCCGGGCCCCCTGGTGGTGGCCGCTGCCCACCCTGCTGGTCTGCGGGACCCTGGTCGCCCTGGCCGTCACCCGGCTGCCCGGCCGCGGCGGCCACGTCCCGGTCGGCGGCCTGGACGCGACCCCGACCAGGCCGCGCGACCTGCCCGGCATCGTCCTGGCCGCGCTCGCCTCGCTCGGCCTCGGCGCGGTGCTCGGCCCCGAGGCCCCGCTGATGGCGCTGGGCAGCGGGCTGGCCCTGTTCGCCGTGCGGCCCGCCCGGCGGGAGCAGAACCCGCGGCTCGCGCCGGTGCTCGGCGCGGCGGGCTCCGCGGCCGCGATCGCCACCGTCTTCGGCAACCCGCTGGTCGCCGCGGTGCTGCTGATCGAGGCGGCCGGTATCGGCGGACCGCAGCTCTTCCTGCTGATGCTGCCCTGTCTGCTCTCCAGCGGTGTCGGCGCCCTGGTCTTCACCGGGTTCGGCCGGTGGTCCGGGTTCGGCATCGGGGCGCTCGATCTGCCCACCGTTCCGCCGGACCGGCCGCCCGCTCCGGGTGACTTCCTGTGGGGGATCCCGCTCGCCGCCGTGATCGCCTGCGGCGTGGTCGCCGCGACCCGACTGGGCCGGGTCGTGGCCGACCGCGCCGCCCGGCACACCGCCGCGACGACGATCGCCGCCGCGCTCGCTGTGGGGACCTGCGCGGGCGGCTACGCGCTGGCCACCGGCCGCTCCCCGGAGGAGGTCGCGCTCTCCGGCCAGGCGACGCTGGCGCACCTGGCGGCGGATCCCGGATCCTGGCCGGTCTCCGCACTGCTGCTCCTGGTGGTGTTCAAGGGCGTGGCCTGGGGCCTGTCGCTCGGGAGCCTGCGCGGCGGTCCGGTCTTCCCGGCACTGCTGATCGGTCCCGCGCTCGCCACCGCGCTGGCCGGAGTGCCCGGCTTCGCGCCCGCCCCGGCACTCGCCGTCGGCATGGCGGCCGCGGGCGCCGCCGTGCTCCGGCTACCGGTCTCCGCCGCCGTCCTGGCCTCCCTCCTGCTCGGCCGGGACGCCGCCGACCAGCTCCCGCTGGTGGTGATCGCCGCCGTGGTCGCCTTCGCCGTCGGCGAGGTGCTGCGGGCCCGGGGGCTCCCCGCCGCCGAATCCGGGGAACGGTCCGGGACCGGGCCGAGCTGACCCGCCCGCCCCGCGCGGCGAGGCCGCGCCTCCACCCGGGGGAGGGCCGGGCTCCCGCAGGCCGGGGGCCTGCCGGGGTCGCCGGGGGTGGAGGGCGCGGGCGGGGAATCTCCACCCGGTGCTCCGCCCCCGGGTCGATCCCGCCGTGGGGGCCGCTCCGTAGCGTCGAGGCATGACCACTCACCAGAGCACCCAATCGGCTCCGGCGAAGGTACGCCGGACGTCCCGTCCCGAAACCGTTCCCTCCGCGCGGGCCAGGAAGATCGGCCTCGCCTACGACATCGGGCTGTCGCCCGCCACCTTCTACGGCTGCCAGGCGGTCGGCTACCCGGTCTCCGTCTCGCTGCTGGCCGCCACCGGGGTGGCCGGGGCCCGGCTGCTGTGGAAGATCGTCCGCAGCCGGAGCCTGGACCCGGTGACCGGGCTGGTGCTCGCCACCTACCTCCTCGGACTGGCCATCGCGCTGCCGGCCCACGACGTGCGGCTGCTGCTGCTCCGTGACCCGGCCACCAGCGCCCTGGCCGGCCTGGTGTTCCTGGCCAGTTGCGCCACCCGCACCCCGGCCATCGCCTACCTGGCCCGGCGGCTGCCGGACCCGCTCCCGGATACCCCGGCCGTGCGACGCAGCCGGCTGCTGACGACCGCGCTCTGGGGGATCGGACTGCTGGCCGAGGCGCTGGTGCGGGTGGTGCTGGTGTTCACGCTGCCGGTAACGCTGGTGAACGGCCTCTCGACGGTCGTCGAGGTCGTGGTGGTGACCGGTCTGGTGCTGTGGACGCGGCGCTACCGGCGGCGGATGCGGGCCGCGTTCGAGGCCGACGCCCTCAGCGGGACGGCCGGGGTGCCGGTCCCGGAAGCGGGTCGCTGACCATCGGCGGGCCGGCGCCGGCTGGCCCGTACGGGTGGAGTTCCTTCGTGTACTCCCTGTGATCGAATCGTCTCGTGTTGTCATGGCTCTGCGAAATCCCCGGTACTCATCGCACTCGTGCGGGAAGGCAGACCCATGGGCAGATCCAGATCCAGAGTCGCGAGCAGGGCTACGGCCGTCGCCCTGACGGCCTCGGCCCTGCTCACCGCGGCAGCGGGCCAGGCCCGCGCCGAAGCGGGGCAGGACACCATCACCATGCTGAAGCAGGAGAAGTCCCAGTGGTGTTGGGTGGCCTCCGGGCTGACCATCGCCAAGTTCCAGGGCTTCGGCAGCACGCAGACGGACTTCTGCAGCCGGGCCCAGCCCTACTACGGCTGCAACAACCAGCCGGCCACGCTGGACGACATGGCCAGGGGCTGGAGCAGCCTCGGCATGACCCACACCGGCACGGGCCTGAGCAGCGCGGCTACGTTCAACCAGGTCTACACCGACGTCAAGGCGTCCCGGCCGATCGGAGCCCGGATCGGCTGGACGTCCGGCGGCGGCCACATGAACGTGGTCTACGGCTTCGACACCGTCAAGAACACCATCGCCGTCGGCGACCCCTGGCCGGACACCACCACCTACACCTGGTGGAACTACAGCGACTACGTCAGCAACAGCTCGTTCAAGTGGACCCACTCCCGGATCGGCATCTCACGATGAGGCGACGCGGCATGCACGACACCCGCACGACCGGCGGGCGGACAGTTGCCCGCCGCTTCCGCCCGGCCACCGTCCTGGCGGCCGGCGCCGCCGCGCTGCTGACCCTGGCCGGCCCCGCCCACGCGGCCCCGGCCAAGGATCCGGTCCCGGCGGACATCCCGGACTACCAGGCCGCGCTCGACCTGGTGAAGTCCACCGACGTCCGCAACGCCGTCTGCCGCTTCCTCGGCGTCCCGCTGCCGCAGGGGAAGGGAGCCGGGACGGTGCAGCCGATCCCCGACAGTGCCGACCCCTGCCAGGGCATCCCGGCGTTCACCGTCAACGACCCGCTGGCCCTGAACGAGATCACCCCCGGTTTCGTCGCCGGGACGGCCCCGCCCCTTCCCTCCTCGGCGATCCAACTGAGCCATCTGGTCTCCGCGTTGAACGCCCCGGTGAACGGGCGCAACGCCACCGTGATGCTCGCCCCCACCGACGGCGGCGGCTGGCACCTGGCCGCCGTGCGCGACGGGGACAGCGACGCCGTGTACGCCGGAAAGGCCACCCCGGGGACGCTGGTGTTCAGCGAGCCGCAGATCCGCGGCTGGTACCAGCTGGGCCTCACCACCGTCCAGCCGCTCAACGACCAGGCGCGGCAAGGCCTGAACGGCCAGGACTCGGTCTCGCTGAGCGACTACCAGAAGCTGGTCAAGGCCCGCTACGCGGACAAGCTGCCCGGCTCGCAGTACGACACCGCCGGGATGTCCAGCGGCTTCGGCGGCGGGGAGCGGCTGGCGGCGGCCTCGTCCTCGACGCCCGCGCTGGTCGGCGGTGCGGGCGCGGCGGTCGCGTTCGCGGGCGCCGTCCTCGTGCTCCGCCGTCGGCGACGCGCGGCCGACTGAACCCGGAGCCCGTCCGCCCCGGTTCCCGGCCCGGTGCCGGGAGTCGGGGCGGCCGCCGGGTGCACGCCGGTCAGCCCGCGACCGGCTCCGCGCGGACCGCCTGGTCCAGGTTCTGCTCCACCCAGCTGCGCAGGTGGTTGAGCGGGACGGCGGCGCTGCGGCCGAGCTCGGTGAGGGCGTACTCGACGTGCAGCGGGACGGCCGGGTAGACGGTCCGGTCGAGGAAGCCGTAGTCCTCCAGGCGGCGCAGGGTCTGGGTGAGCACCTTGGGGCTGACGCCCTGCAGCCGGCGCTGGAGCTCGCCGAAGCGGCGCGGGCCGTCCTCCAGGGCGCCGATGGCGAGCGCGGACCACTTGTTGGCGAGCAGGTCGAGCAGCGGGCGGCAGCGGCACTGGGCGGCGTAGACGTCGTGCTCCCCGTGCTGCCCGCTCGGGCAGGTCATGGTCATGCTGGCGCTCCTCACCTCGTTACTTCCCAAAGGGAAGTAGTAGACCTTGATGGTAACCACACCCCCGGGGATAGCGTCGCCGACGTCAAGGGGAGGGCCGCGGACGGCCCTCCCGGGAACCTCGCCAGAGGAGTTTGCAGATGTCCGGAGAGACGATGCGCGCGGTGGTCCAGGACGGCTTCGGCGGGACGGAGCTGCTGCGGGTCGCGCAGGTGGCGCGTCCGGTGCCGCTGCCCACCGAGGTGCTGGTGCGGGTGCACGCCGCCGGCGTCAACCCGGTGGACTGGAAGACCCGTGCCGGTTCCGGCATGGCGGACCTGATCGGCGAGCCGCCGTTCACCCTCGGCTGGGACGTGTCCGGGGTGGTGGAGGAGGTCGGCTTCGGGGTGACCGTCCTGAAGCCCGGCGACGAGGTCTACGGCATGCCGCGGTTCCCGCACGCCGCCAACGCCTACGCCGAGTACGTCACCGCCCCCGCCCGGCAGTTCGCCCGCAAGCCCGCGACCCTCGACCACGCGCACGCCGCCGCCGTGCCGCTGGCCGCGCTGACGGCCTGGCAGGCCGTGAACGACGCCGCCCACGTCACGGCCGGGCAGCGCGTCCTGATCACCGCCGCGGCCGGCGGCGTCGGCCACTTCGCGGTCCAGTTCGCCCGGATCCTGGGCGCCCACGTCATCGCCGTCGCGAGCGCCGGCCGGCACGGCTGGCTCAAGGAACTCGGCGCCGAGGAGGTGGTCGACTACACCACCACCCGCTTCGAGGAGGCCGTCACCGGGGTCGACGTCGTCCTCGAACTGGTCGGCGACGACCACGACGACACCAGCACCCGCGCGCTGAAGGTGCTCCGCCCGGACGGCCTGCTGATCGCCGTCCCGGCCGGGGTCTCCCCGGAGCTGGCGGCGGCCGCCGAGGCGGCGGGCGTGCGGGTGACGCCGTTCCTGGTCGAGCCGGACGGCGCCGCGCTGACCACGATCGCCGGGCTGATCGACGAGGGCGAGGTGGTCGTGGAGGTGGAGCGGACCTTCCCGCTGGAGCGGGTCGCCGAGGCCCACGCCCACGGCGAGACCGGGCGCGTCCGGGGCAAGCTCGCCCTGACGGTCACCGACTGAGACCGCCCGGCGGGCGGCGCCGACGCCTGAAGTCGGCGCCGCCATGGGGTCGCTCGCCACCGTTCCGCGGCGCCGGCGGCACGAGTGGTGAGCGCGCGTCAATTATTCGCAGCAGAACCATGGCGGCGGCGCCGGTGTTGCCACTAGTCTCGCGTCGGCCTTGCCCGTCCCGTCGGAAGCGAGTCGCGCATGATCCCCGTGAAGCCCGTGAAGCCCGTGAAGCCCTTCACGTCCCTGAAGTCCGCCACCGCCTGGTTGGTGCGCCTGTTCTCCGCACTCACCCTGGTCGCCGGCGGTGTCGTCCTCTTCGCCGGCACCGCCCAGGCCGCCACCATATGCGGCAACGTCCCGGTCCCGCCCGGCTATGTGATCACCTCCGAGTCGCTCACCGGCAGCTGTACCGGCGGCTACCTGACCGAGACCATCCAGCCGCCGTCCAACGGGCTCGCCATCTGCCTGAACGGCCCGGTACCGAGCGGCTACGCTGTCACCTCCATCTACAGCACCAACAGCTGCAGCCAGTACCAGACCGGCCGGATCAACACCGTCGCCAACGGCATGCGGATCTGCGGGAACTCCAACGGATCACTGCCGGCCGACTACGTGATCACCAGCGAGGGACCGGACAGCACCTGCTCCCAGTGGTACGGGGAGACGGTCAACATCGCGAGCAACGGCATCGCGGTCTGCGGCAACTCGCCGATCCCGGCGAACTACGTGATCACCTCCAGCTACCAGAACGCCGCCTGCGGCATCTACCTCGGCGCCCGGATCAACACCGCCTCCGACGGCATGACCTTCTGCGGCAACTCCCCGATCCCGTCGAACTACGTGATCACCGCGAACTTCCAGGTCGGCAGCTGCGGCCAGTACCTGGGCGGGCGTCTGAACGTGGCCTACAACGGCATCATCGCCTGCGCCGACTCCCCGACCCCGCCCGGCTACTGGGTCTCCGCCACCGGCATCCAGTCCGCCGCCTGCGGTCCCTACCAGGCGGAGCGTCTGAACAACGCCTGATCCGGATCCGCCCCGACGCCCGGCCCGCCGCTGCCCGACCCTGTCCGCAGCGGCGGGCCGGTTCGGTGAGCGAGCCGGTTCGGTGGCCGGGCCGGTTCGGTGATGGGGCCGGTGCGGCGAGCGAATCGTTCAAGACGCCGCGCCGCCCCTCGCCCGACACTGGCCCGCATGACCGATCGCGCCTTCACCCCCGCCGCCGGCCGGCTCGCCCCGCTGCGCCTCTACGACCCCATCGTCGCCCTCACCCGCGAACGCCTGTGGCGCAGCCTGCTCGCCATGCACGTGGCCCCCCGCCCGGACGACGTGATCGTCGATGTCGGGTGCGGCACCGGCTCGTTGGCGGTTCTGCTCGGCCGGGTCGAGCCGCGCGCCCGGGTCATCGGCGTCGACCCCGACCCCGGCACCCTCGAACTCGCCCGCCGCAAGGCGGCCGCCGCGGGCACGGACCCCGAGTGGCGGGTCGGCATGGGCGACGCCGTCGCCGAACTCGTCGGCGCGGAGGCCGCCGACACCGTCGTGTCCAGCCTCGTCCTGCACCAGTGCCCGGTCCCCATGAAGCAGGCCGTGCTCGCCTCCATGCACGCGGCGCTGCGCCCCGGCGGGAAGCTGGTGATCGCCGACTACGGGCGCCAGCGCACGGCGGCCATGCGGTTGGCGTTCCGCATCGTGCAGTTCGCGGACGGCAAGGAGGACACCCAGCCCAACGCCGATGGCATCCTGCCCCGGCTGATCGCCGAGGCCGGGTTCCACGGTGTGCGTGAGGCCGAGACGGTCTCGACGGTCACCGGCTCGCTGTCGCTCTACGTCGCCCGTCGCGAGTAGACCGGGTGCGACGGGACCGGGTGCGGGCGGTGGTCCACCCGGGCCGGGGCGCGCAGCGCGGGCAGCACCTCCGACGGCGTGAGCCCCGTCATCTCCCGCATCTGGCGGCTGAAGTGCGCCTGGTCCGCGAAGCCGCCCGCCAACGCGGCCTCGGCGAGCGTGCACCCCTCGCCCAGTGCCTCGGCCGCGCGGGCCAGCCGCCGCCAGATCCGCCAGCGGGCCAGCGGCACCCCCAACTGCCGCTGGGCCAGGGCCCGCAGGCGCTGCGGTGAGAGTCCCACCCGGGCGGCCAGCGCCGGCAGCGCGACCGGGTGGTCGGTCGGCGCGACCGGGTGGTCCGTCAGTGCCTCCAGTGCCGCCCACAGCCGGGCGTCCACCTCGGCCGAGGGCAGCATCCCGGCCGGCCGGAGGGCCTCCTCGGTGAGGTCCCGCCACTGGGGTGCCACGGTGACGCCGTCACCGGAGTCGGCGCGCAGCCGGTCCGCGAATGCGCAGTGCGGATCGACGAAGAACGCCAGCACCCGGCGGGTCGGTGCCATCCGGTGCCACACCATCGGCGGCACCACCACCGCCGGGCCCCGGTGGCGGGCCCCGGCTCCGTCCGCGACCGTCACCTCGCCGCCCGCCACCGCGACGGCGACCTGGAACGCGGCGTGCCGGTGCGGGACGCTGTCCGCCAACGGCCCCCGGTACAGCGCGTATCCCGCGCCCACGACGAAGCGCGGCCCGGCCGCCTCCCACTGTTCCATCCGTCCGATGGTGCCAGAGGCCGGGACCCGCCACCGCGGGTTCCGGCCACCCCGGGCGCACCGCAACGGGCCGGCCGTGCCACCGGGCCGACGGTGCCACCGGGCCGGTCGTGCGGTGCGGGCCGAGGTCAGGCCTGCCGGTCGAGCAGCGGGCGGTGGCAGGCCACCGTCCGGGTGGGGGTGACGGGGAGCAGCGGCGGGGTTTCGGCGGCGCAGCGGTCGTCGGACAGCGGGCAGCGGGTGCGGAAGCGGCAGCCGGAGGGCGGGTCGAGCGGGGAGGGCGGGTCGGTGGGCAGCAGGCCGGTGTCGCCGAGCGGGCGGCCGGGTTCGGGGACGGCGGCGAGCAGCGCCCTGGTGTAGGGGTGGGCGGGTGCGGCCAACACCTCCTCGGTCGGGCCGCGTTCGCAGATCCGGCCGAGCTGGAGCACGGCGACCTCGTCGCTCACCGCGCGCACCACCCCGAGGTCGTGCGAGATGAACAGCCCGGCCAGGCCGCGTTCCTCGGTGAGGCGGCGGAGCAGGTTGAGCACGGTGGCCTGGGCGGAGACGTCGAGTGCGGAGACGGCCTCGTCGGCGATCAGCACGCGCGGTTCGGCGGTCAACGCCCGTGCCAGGGCGACCCGTTGGGCCTGGCCGCCGGAGAGCTGGCCGGGGTGGCGGTCGGCGAAGGAGGCGGGCAGGCCGACCGCCTCCAGCTGCCGGTGCACGGTGGCCTCGCGGTCGGTGCCGGGGCGGGGGTGGGCGTCCAGGGGTTCGGCGACCAGGTCGCGGACCCGGCGGCGCGGGTTGAGCGAGGAGAGCGGGTCCTGGAAGACCATCTGCAGGCGGGGGCGCAGGGCCCGCAGGGCGCGCGGGGTGAGGGTGGCGAGGTCGGTGCCGTCCAGGGTGACGGTCCCGGCGGTGGGTGGGGGCAGGTGCAGCAGGGCCTTGGCGATGCTGCTCTTGCCGGAGCCGGACTCGCCGACCAGGGCGAGGGTGCGGTGCCGGTGCAGGGTCAGGTCGACGTCGCTGACGGCGTGCAGCGGGCCGGAGCGGGTGCGGTGCACCACGGTGAGGCCGGTGGCTTCGAGGACGGCGGTCATGGGGTGCTCTCCGGGGTGCCGAGCGGGTAGTGGCAGCTGACGGACCGTCCGGGGGCGGGCCGGTGGACGGGCGGCGCCTCGGTGTTGCAGCGCTCCCGGGCGTCGGCGCAGCGCGGGGCGAACGGGCAGCCGGCGGTGGGGCGGGCCGGGTCCGGCGGGGAGCCGGGGATGGCGGGCAGGGTCCGGCGCAGCGGGCCGGTGACCCGCGGTACGGAGCGCAGCAGGGCGGCGGTGTAGGGGTGGGCGGGGTGGGTGGTGACGGCTTCGGTGGGGCCGGTCTCGACGATCCGGCCGCCGTACATGACGGCGATCCGGGCGGCCCGGCCGTAGAGCAGTCCGATGTCGTGGGTGATCAGCAGGGTGGCCAGGCCGCGGCTGCGGCGGTGGTGGTCGAGCAGGTCCAGGACGGTGCGTTGGACGGTGACGTCCAGGGCGGTGGTGGGTTCGTCGGCGAGCAGCAGGCGGGGTTGGCCGGCCAGGGCGGCGGCGATGCCGACGCGTTGGCGCAGTCCGCCGGAGAGTTCGTGCGGGTAGGCGCGGGCGCGGCGGGCGGGGTCGGGGACGTCGACGGCGGCGAGCAGGTCGGCGGCGGTGCGGAGCCGGGCGGCCCGGTTGAGCCGGCGCCGGTTGGTGAGGGCCTCGGTGACCTGGTCGGCGATCCGCACCACCGGGTTGAGCGAGGTCATCGGGTCCTGGTGGACCATGGCGATCCCGGTGCCGAGGAGGGCGGCCCGCCGGCGGGCCGGGGCGGTGAGCAGGTCCTCGCCGTCGAGCAGGACGGCGCCGGTGGACGTCGCCCGGGTGCCGCGCGGGTGGATGCCGAGGACGCTGCGGGCGAGCACCGACTTCCCGGAGCCGGACTCGCCGACCACGCCGAGGCACTCGCCGGGCCCGACGGTGAGGTCGATGCCGCGCAGCACCGGCAGGGTGCGGCCGTCGGGGGTGTGCAGGACGGTGTCGAGCGAGCGTACGTCCAGGACGGGGCCGGTCATCGGGCGGCTCCCTTCGGGGCGGGCGAACGGAGCTGCTCGCCGAGGTAGTTGACGGCGAGGACGGTCAGGCAGAGCACGGCGGCCGGGGCGAGGGAGATCCACGGCGCGCTGCCGAGGTTGGTGCGTCCCTCGGCGATGATGCCGCCCCAGGAGGGGGCGGGCGGGCGCAGTCCGAAGCCGAGGAAGCTGAGCGAGCCCTCGGCCACGATGGCGACCGTGGTGGCGGTGAAGGCGAAGCCGACGGCGGCGGGGGCGACGTGCGGGAGGATCTCGCGGCGCAGGATGCGGGCGGGGGCGGTGCCGAGCATCCGGGCGGCCTGGACGAAGCCGCGCTCGTTGAGCGACAGCACCACCGCGCGCACCACCCGGGTGAAGTGCGGCACGGTCAGCAGGCCGATCAGCACGCCGATCACGGGCAGGCTCGGGCCGCGCAGCGAGACCGCGATCATCACCAGGACCAGCGAGGGGACGGACATCAGGACGTCGGTGGTGAAGCCGATCAGCCGGTCGACCGGGCCGCGGAACCAGCCGGCGGCCAGTCCGAGGGCGCCGCCGCCGAGCAGGCCGACGGTGGCGGTGAGCGCGGCGACGGCGGCGGAGGCCCGGGCGCCGGCCACGGTGCGCTGGAGCACGTCCCGGCCGGAGGCGTCGGTGCCGAGCCAGTGTCCGGGGGCGGGCGGGGCCGAGGGGTGGGCGAAGTCGCCGTGCAGCGGGTCGAATCCGGGCAGCAGCAGGGGCAGCAGCAGGACGGTGAGGGCGAGCAGGGTGAGCCAGCCGGCTGCGACCAGGGTGCCGGTGGCCGGGCGGCGGCGGGGGCGGGGCCCGGTGTCGGCGGCCGGGGCGGCGGGCTGTGCGGGCTGCGTCGGGGCGGTGGCGGCGGGCGGTTCAGCGGTGGTCATGGGCGATCCTCGGGTCGAGCGCGCGGTAGAGCAGGTCCACCGCGAGGGTGGCGGTGACGACCCCGGTGGCGCCGAGCACCACCACGGCCTGGACGACGGGGAAGTCGCGTCCGGCGATGGCCGCCGAGGCCAGGCTGCCGACGCCGGGCACCGCGAAGAGCGTCTCGACCAGGACCGAGCCGCCGAGCGAGGTGCCGACGCCGATGCCGACCAGGGTGACCAGCGGCAGCGAGGACGGGCGCAGGGTGCGGCGCAGCAGCAGCCGGACGGTGCCCATGCCGCGGCCCCGGGCGGCGGCGATGTAGGTCTGGTCGAGGGTCTCCAGCAGTTGGGAGCGCAGGGTGCGGGTGAAGACGGCGGCCTCGGTGAGGCCGAGGGTGAGCGCCGGCAGCACCAGGTGGCGCAGGTTCTGCACCGGGTCCCGGGTGAACGGGGTCCAGCCGGTGGCGGGCAGTACCCGCAGCTGAACGGCGGCCAGCCAGATCAGCAGCAGGCCGAGGACGAAGCCGGGGACGGCGAGCCAGACGAAGGCGCCGGCGGTGGCGATCCGGTCCACCGCGCCGCCGGGCCGCCAGGCCGAGGCCAGGGCGAGCGGCACGGCCAGTAGCAGGGCCACCAGCTGGCCGGCCAGGAAGAGTTCCAGGGTGACGGGGACCCGGTCGGCGAGCTCGTCGGTGACGCTGCGGCCGCTGGCCAGGGAGTGGCCGAGGTCGCCGTGGGCCAGGTTGCCGAGCCAGTGCCAGGCGGCGGTGGGCAGGCTCTGGTCCAGGCCGAGGTGGGACTCGTAGGCGGCGATCTGCTCGGGGGTCGCGGTGGGGCCGAGCGCCGCGGCGGCCGGGGAGCCGGGCAGCAGGTGCGGGAGCCAGACCGCGGCGGCGACGACCACCAGCAGGACGGCGGCGGCCCGGGCCAGGCGGCTGCCGGCGCGCAGCAGTCGCCGGGCCGGGTCGTGGCGGGGCGCCGGCCGGCCCGTACGGCGTGGGGGCGTCACTTCTTGCTCCACAGGGTGGCGGGGGAGAGGCTGATCACGGTCCGGCGGGACAGGTCGGGCAGGCCGCCGACCCGGGCGGAGGCGAGGAAGCCGTTGGAGTTCTCGGTGAGGAAGAGCATCGGGGCGTCGGTGACGATCTGCCGGGCGGCGCCGTTGTAGGCGGCGGCGCGCGCGGCCGGGTCCAGGGCGGCCCGGCCCTCGGTGAGGGAGCGGTCCACGGCGGGGTTGTGGTAGCCGGTGAAGTTCAGCGGGGAGGCGGCCGGGAAGAGGGCGGTGAGCGCCGCGTCGGTGTCGCCGAACATGCTGGTGATGAAGTCCATGACCTGGAAGGAGTGCTGCATCAGCGCGGTGCCCGCGGCGGCGGCGTCCACCGGCTTGACGGTCATCCTGATGCCGGCCTCGCCGAGCATCTGCTGGATCACCGTGGCGCGCTGCTGGGACTCGGGGCGGCTGTCCACCAGGTAGTCGAAGGAGACCTGGGGGTTGCCCGCCTCGGCGAGCAACTGCCGGGCCCGGGCCGGGTCGTGGGCGGGGTAGCCGGAGGAGCCGCCGGCCGTGCGGTATGCCGAGTGCGAGCCGATCGGGCCGTCGGCGGCCTGTCCCTGGCCGAGGCCGACGACCTTCTCCACGGCCTCGCGGTCGATGGCGTACTGCATCGCCTGGCGGACCCGGGGGTCGTCGAAGGGGGCCGTCCTGGTGTTGATCAGGACGGTGGAGGTGGAGCCGGGACCGGCGGCCACCCGCAGCCCGTCGGCGGGCGCCTGCTTGAACTGCGCCGGGCTCTCGGCCCAGATCAGGTCGGTGTCGCCGGAGCGCAGTGACTGGTAGCGGCTGTCGGTGTCCGGGAGCACTCGGAAGGCGAGCTTGTCGGCGTGCCCCTTGGCGCCCCGGTAGGCGGGGTTGCGGGTGAGTTCGGCCGAGACGCCGCTCTGTGCGCCGGCGAGGACGTACGGGCCGGAGCCGATCGCGGTGCCGTCGGCGCCGGGGGCCTCGGAGACGTAGCCGAGCGAGCGGGTGAAGGCGTTGGGGAAGACGGAGTTGGGCGACTTGAGGGTGAAGACGACGGTGTCGGCGGCGGGGGCGGTCATCGAGCCGATGGCCGCGGCGTCGGCCGCGCACGAGCACTTGCTCTCGGGCTTGGACAGGCGGGTGACGTGGTCGATCACCGCCTGGGCGTCGAGCGGCTTGCCGTCGCTGAACCGGACCCCGTCGCGCAGCCGCAGGGTCCAGGTGGTGGCGTCGGTGTTCGGGGTGAACTCCTGGGCCAGGTAGGGCTGGACGGTGCCGTTGTCGCCGTTGGTCATCAGCGGGTCGTAGAGCGCGTTGGCGAGCACCAGCATCGGTTCGGAGACCAGGGTGCTGTCGGCGGGGTCGAGTCGGGTGAAGGCCCGGTCCAGGCCGATCCGCAGGGTTCCGCCGTCCACGGCGGGGCCGTCCTGGCCGGTGGCGGAGCCGGCCGCGGGGCCGCCGGTGAGCGCGTCGTCGGAGGCCGAGCAGGCTCCGGCGGTGAGCGTCAGGGCGGTCGCGCAGACCGCTGATGCCAGAACGTGGGTGTGCCGCTTCATGGTTCCTCGGTGTTCCTCGGAGCGGGGGGTGGGGGCGGACCGCCGGGGCGGCCGCCGCCGATACCTTCGCGGAAGTGGCACTACTGCCAATAGGCAGTTGTGCAAAGTTTGGATGACGAGCCGTCGAAGAGTTACCGCACCGCTTGAGCGGGCCTTGCCCGGCGTGATTCGCTACCGGTCGTGACGGTGCACGAGCCGTCACCGGAGGACGCGGCGCGACAGGGAGTGGAACAACACCGATGCCGGACATCGACGAGGCGACCGAACCGGGCATGCGCGACCGCAAGAAGGCCCGCACCCGGGACAGCATCCGGACCGCCGCGTTCGACCTCTTCGAGGAACAGGGCTTCGAGAAGACCACCCTGCAGCAGATCTGCCGCCGGGCCGACGTCGCCCACCGCACCTTCTTCCGCTACTACCCGACCAAGGAGGCGCTGCTCTTCGGCTGGGACTTCGGCCAGTTGGTGCTGGACGCCTTCGCCGCCGCCCCGCCCGAGCTCGACCTCTGGGCCGCCCTCGACCACGCGCTGACCGCCACGGACGGCCAGTGGGAGGAACCGGTCGAACACACCGCCCGCCGCCGCAGGCTGCGCCGCGACTTCCTCGACGTGCAGTCCGTGCACAACTACGCCCTGGTCGTCATCGACCTGTTCGCCCAGCGCACCGCCGACCTGGCCGCCGCCCGCCTGGGCGTCGACCCGATCGCCGACCTGCGCCCGGCCGCCTTCGCCGCGCTGTTCACCGGACTCGTGCGCCGGCACGTCCTGGTCGCCCAGGACGGCAGCACGCTCACCGCCTGGGCGGACGCCTACCGGGACGTGCTCGGCGCGGCCCGGACGCTCACCCACTGATCCCCTTCGAACCCCTGACGGCCCGAGGCTGTCAGAGCTCCAGCCGTCCCCTCTCCGACCCCGACGGGCTCCCGGCCCACCGCCCCCCGCGCCGCGACAGCGCCGCGCGGGCGATGCGCCCTGCCCGGAACCACCGCACCTGCCCGAAAGGCCCCCCATGTCCCTGGTCAACTTCCGCGACCCCGCGGTGCTCGCCGACCCGGCGGCCCGACTGGTCCGCCACGGCCTCCTCTTTCGCTCCGCCCAGCCCTTCCCGGCCGCCGACGCCGACACCGTCGCGCTGCTCACCGCCCACGGCATCCGCACCGTGATCGACCTCCGGGGCGGTGCCGAGATCCGCGAAGAGGACTGGACCGCCGTCCAGGAGGCCGGCACCGACGTCGTCCGGGCCCCGATCGAGCCCGTCAACGAGGCGCTCGAACGCGCCATGCGGACCATGGAGACCGGGGCCGACCTCGGCGCCTTCTACCTGCTGATGGCCGAGTCCGCCCCCGCCGGGGTGGCTGCCGCCGTCGAGGCCGCCGCCCGGCCCGGCGCCGTCCTGCTGCACTGCGCCGCCGGGAAGGACCGCACCGGCCTGCTCACCGCCCTGCTGCTCGACCTGCTCGCCGTGCCCGTCGAGGAGATCGTCGCCGACTACGCGCGCACCGCCGACGCCCTGCCGCAGATCTTCGCCGGACTGGCCGAGCGCAACCCGGCCGCCCTCAACCAGGTGGAGAGCGGCGCCCTCAAGGTCCCCGCCCCGCTGCTGGCCGCCCCCGCCGAGGCGATGCGCGCCTTCCTCGACCTGGTGCACGCCGAGTACGGCACGGCCGAGGCGTTCCTGCTGCACTGCGGCGTCCCGGCCGCGACCCTGGACGCCGTCCGCGCCAAGGCGGTTGCCGGGGGTGCGGCATGACGACCCTGCTGCGCCACACCGACGGGACGCCGTTCCGCGACCTCAACCACAACGGCACCATGGAGCCCTACGAGGACCCGCGGCTGCCGGTCGAGGAGCGCGTCGAGGACCTGCTCGCCCGGATGACCCTGGCCGAGAAGGCCGCGCTCATGCTGCACGGCCGGATGCTGCCCGGCGACCAGCGGATCCTCCCCGGCGAGCACGAACCCTTCCCCTCCGGCGCGCAGCTGATCCCCGACCGCGGACTCACCCACTTCGCCATGATGGCGGTGCCCGACGCCCGCACCATGGCGCAGTGGAACAACCACGTCCAGGACCTCGCCGCCGCCGGGCGGCTCGGCATCCCGGTCACCCTCTCCTCCGATCCGCGGCACGGCTTCACCGCCAACCCTGCCACCGCGCACACCGGCGGGGGCTTCAGCACCGGCCCGGAACCGATCGGCCTGGCGGCCACCGACGACCCCGCCCTGGTGCACGAGTACGCCGCGCTGATCGGCCGTGAGCTGTGCGCCGTCGGCATCCGGGTCGCCATCCATCCGATGGCCGACCTCGCCACCGAGCCCCGCTGGGCCCGGATCAGCGGCACCTTCGGCGAGGACCCGGAGCGCGCTTCCCGGATGATCGACGCCTACATCCGGGGCCTCCAGGGCGAGCGGATCGGGCCCGGCAGCGTCGCCTGCATGACCAAGCACTTCCCCGGCGGCGGCCCGCAGGAGCACGGCGAGGACTCGCACTTCGCCGCCGGGCGGCGCCTGGTCTACCCCGGCGGAGAGTTCGAGACCCACCTGCGCCCCTTCGAGGCCGCCTTCGCCGCCGGCACCGCGCAGATCATGCCCGCCTACGCGATCCCCTCCGGCAGCGGCCTGGCCGAGGTCGGCGCCAACTTCAACCATGACGTCATCACCGGCCTGCTGCGCGGGAAGTACGGCTTCGACGGGGTGGTCTGCACCGACTTCAACGCCATCACGGGCATGGAGGTCCCCGGGGTGGTGAGCCTGCCGCCCCGGCACTGGGGCGTCGAACACCTCTCGGTGGCCGAGCAGGTGGTGCTCACCCTGGACGCCGGCGCCGACCAGCTCGGCGGCGAGACCGACCCCGGGCTGATCCTCGCCGCCGTCGCCTCCGGCGCGGTGGACGAGCAGCGGATCGACGCGTCGGCCCGTCGCATCCTGCGCGACAAGTTCCGGCTCGGCCTCTTCGACGACCCCTACGTGGACCCCGACGAGGCCGAGCGGGTGGTCGGCACGGAGGCGGGCCGGGCCCTCGGCCGCGAGGTGCAGCGGCGCTCGCTGGTCCACCTCGCCGGGGAGCCGCCGGCCGGCACCCGGCTCTACGTCGAGGGGGTGGACCCGGCGGTGGCGGCGCGCTTCGGGACCGTGGTCGACACGGTGGCGGAGGCCGACCTGGCCGTGGTCCGGCTGCGCGCACCGTACGAACAGCGCGAAGGACTGCTCGAACAGCACTTCCACAGCGGCTCGCTGGAGTTCCCGGCGCCCGTCCGGGTCCGACAGCTCCCCAGTCACTACTGACCCTCCACTCTCCCTTCATCTTCTGAACAGAGGAACCACCCTGTCATGGACACATTCGATC
>NZ_JBEOSV010000106.1:0-19673 GCF_040303245.1 Kitasatospora sp. NPDC096077
AGACAACACAACACCTCGTCTCTCCCGCTGAGGCGCCGACCCTATACCTGACCAGCGGAAATACACTCGCCACTATCGGAAAGACAACGGCCTCTGACTGCATATCAGGTATATAGGTGGCTGGCTTGTCTTTGATCTGGATTGGGGTTGGTCATGGCGTATGCGGTTGGGGACCAGGTGAAGCTCACCGTGGACCTGCAGATTGCGGGGAGTCTGGTGGTGGGAGAGCGCGAGGTCATGGAGGGGGACGTCCAGGCGGCCGGCGGCAGGCTTGACCGGTACACCACCGGTGGGTTCTACGTGGAGCGCGGAACCGTGGGGACCGTCGTACGGACGACGGACGATCCCCGTGCCAGTGACGGGCTGGGGCACACCATGACCCAGGCGACTGTCGACCGGCTGAACGCGCTCGGCGAAGAGGAGACCGCGGTGGGCGAACCCAAGCAGCTGGACATCCGTCTCGCGGGCGGCTTCTTCATCAGTGGCGTCTCGGCGATCCTCGTCGAGAAGGTGTGACGCGAGATCGCACCGATAGTGGGCGCGAGCTGATGTCCAGGAGGGCCATGGCCTGACCTGTCATCACACCTGTGAACACTGCCGAAGTGGCGGACTGCACAGCAATGCGGTCCGCCACTTCGGCGTCTTCAGCCGGCCGGCGCCAACGGATCGACCGAAGGTCGATGGCCTTCGGCCCCCCTGTGACTTCCGCCACTCTGGTAGCGTCCTTGACGCATCGTTACGCAACACGTTGGCGCTACTAGAGGGAACTCGTCGCCCCGACAGCGGTGGTCCTCAGTGGGACACAACCTGGGTGGGACACGGCGAGTGCAGTAACAAGCTGGGACTGGGGCAAGATCTTCGACAAGTTCAAGAGCTGCGGGTCCGGCACCCTTCAGTTCATCGGTGCCGACCAGGCTGCACGCGTGGGCGGAACCGCGGCGCTCGGTGCGAAGCTCGCCCAGGCCGTGTCTTACCGGCAGAACAGCCCCGGCACGGCTTGACGATGCCGGTGCGTCAGAGCGGAAGGACCATCCCTTCGCTCGCGGCCACGATCTGCCCGTCGTACGCGGAGCCCGCCTCCGCGACGGACCGCTCGCGCTCGGCGTCGGGCCAGAAGTGGGTGAGCAGCAGGCGCTCCGCTCCCGCGCGGGCGGCCCACTGGCCGGCCTGGACCGCGCTGAGCAGGTACGGGTCGGTGGCCGGCCCCTGCAGGGTCGCTCCGGCGACCAGCAGGTCGGCCCCGGCCGCCAGCTCCCCGAGCACACGATCGGGGCCGGCATCACCGCTGTAGGCCAGAGTCAGGCCGGGGGCCGTCAACCGCACTCCCGCGTGCGGCACGTGGTGCGGAAGGATCCGCCCGTCCAAGCGGAAGGGACCCACCTCGTAGGTCCCCGGAAGCGGACGCGGGTCGAAGACCTCGCGGAGCTCCTCGCTCGGCTCCATGGCCTGAACCCGCCCCAGCACCCCCGGAGGGCAGTACAACGGCACCCGCCCCTGCCGTCCCCCGCCGAAGAGCAGCGCTCGGCAGAGCGCGCTCAGATCCGCGCAGTGATCAGGGTGTTCGTGCGTGATGACGACGGCGTCGAGCTCACTCGCCCCGCACCGGCCCAGCAGCCGGGGCAACGTCGCGTAGCCGAGATCCAGGACCAGACGGAAGCCGTCAGCCTCCAACAGGAAGCCACTCGCCGCCCGCCCGGCCTCCGGCCAGGCACCACACGTCCCCAGGACAGTCAGCTCACGCACCGGCGCATGCTCCCACAACACCGGCAGGCAGTGCCATCAATTACTGACGGACATGGGCAGCGGACTCTGCCCCCGTCCGAGTCTCGGCGCCGCATCGATTCCCGGCTCGCGACGCCCGGCGAGCTCCGGGACGCCGAACAGATCCTCGGCACCCGGGCGACCCTCCTGCCCGCTTCACCGACCCCTGGCCCGGCCTCGCGGAGCTGCTCCACGCCGTCGCGCGAGCGCTTCACGACGGTGGAGGTGTCCGCGGGCTGCACCCCTACCTCACCGCGCAGGGCGAACTGTGCTGGGACGACGAGGACTGCCACGAGCTGGACGGCCGACCACTGACACCCGCACCGATCGGGCCGTCGTGACTACTGGTCAACTCCCGGTACTGGCGCCGGAGGTCCGACAGGATGTGTGGTCGGGCCAGGGGACGTCGATGGCCACCGCAGCGGTGTAGTCGACGCCCGGCACGGAGAATCCGTAGAGGCGTTGGACTTCGGCGCGGAACCAGTCGAGGTCGGCGAGGCTCGCGATGGTGTCGGTGGTGGCGGCTTCCCAGCGTTCGGCTACAGCCGCCTGGACGTCGTCGCCGAGTTCCCAGGCGTCCAGCCGGATCCGGCCTTCGTCGTCCAGGGCGAGCGGGGCGGCTCCGGTGAACTGGTCCCACAGGGAGGCGAGTTGGTGGATAGGCGGGACCAGGTCCGCTCCGAGGACACCGCGCAACAAGCCGGTGTACAGGGCGATGCCCGGGATCGCGGTGGAGGACTGGGTGACGGCGGCGCCGTTGACGGAGGTCACGGCACGCCCACCGACCGTCCTGTCGAGCCGCGCGTTCAGAGCGCGGGCGGTGGCCTCCAGGTCGGCCTTGGCCGCACCGATGGTGCCCTGCCGATAGATTGCCGCTGTCAGCGGCGATCCGATGTACGACAGTGCCGCGGTGGCGAAGCCGTCGGCCAGCAGACCCCGGCCGGCGAGGTGGTCGATCCAGCGTTCCCAGTCCGCACCGCCCATCACGGCCACGGTCTGCTCGACGTCGTCTCCCTCGGCCGGCCCGGTCTCGACGTCGCGGACCTCGGGAACGCCCTGGTCGTTGAAGAGGAGCGTCTTGGTTCGGCTCGCCCGGCCGATCGGCTTGAGGACGGAGGCGTACGTGGCGCCGGTGTCGGGGTCGGTGCGGCGAGGCGCAGCCACCGAGTAGATCAAGTAGTCCAGTCTGCCGCCGAAGCGCTGCTCGATCAGATCGGAGACCTGGTCCTTCAACGCGTCGGAGAACGCGTCGCCGTTGAGGAAGACCAGGTCCCGCTCGGCGGTGCGGGTGATGTCGGCAGTGGCCGCTGTGCGGTACCAGCCGGCCGTGGCGGTGCGCCGTTCAGTGGCGGCCTTCTCGAAGGACACCGCGATCCCGCGGATTCCGGCGCGCTTGAGTCCGGCGAGCGTGGCCGCGAGGCCGTACCCCGCGGAGGAGCCGATGATCAGCGCCACCGGCCCGGCACCTGTCGGCAGGCCTTCGGGGGCGGGGCAGGTCTGCCACATGTCGGCCACCAGTTGCCGGCAGCCCGCCGGGTGGGAGTCGAGGAAGAGGAAACCTCGGTTGCGGGGTGTGAGAACGCGCTCGTGCATGATGGCAGTCCTTGGGTCGGCCGGGGCAAGGACGCGGCGACCACCCGGGCCACCGCATCGAGACCAGTCTGCGACCGCACTGACACGGGCAGGAGCCCCGTCGGGGACAACGATCACGAGCCGGACTTGGAGTGTTGCCACACTGCCGGCCCGGCCGGCGCGGGCTCGGGTGTGGGCAGCGATCACCGCGCCCACCGGTCAGCGGAAGAGTCACCGCGCGGACACGACACCATGGGGGCGGGGCGCCGCGTTCGTGCCGGAGTCACAGGTAGATGTTGTCCGGTCGGCGGTGCCACTGTCGCCGACGCGTTGTATGTGCAACATCGGTCATTTGACCGCTGATCAGCCGCTGGGTCATCCCGCACCGGTCCGTCGCACCCGTCGGTGAGGCCCCGTCGGGGTCGCCGGATCGCGAAGCGATGCCCCGGCCTCGGCGGCCGTTCCTGGCCTGCGCGGCCGGGAGCAGCGCGGCCGAAGAGCGGGAATGCGTCGAGGTGTACTCACTTCTGACAGCCCATCGCCTGCCGCATCAGCTGACGGAAGACTCTCATCACCCCCTTGACCGGTGACGAACGAGGTGTGATGCTTTCGGCACCCGAACATGACGAAACCATTCGCCGTAGACCCAGCGGAGGTCGACGATGAGCACGGAGAACACGGCAGACGAAGCGGCCGCGGCCCGCACGGCCCGGTTCGGCCAACTGCCCGCGCGCATCCCCTACTCGGACACTGTTGCGGAGAGGCCGGTCGGTCCGCGGAACCCCGGCAACGACGACGCCTACCGGCCCGAGCTCTCCTTCCCCTGCCTCGCACTGGACTTCGCCCTGTAGCGGACGAACGGCAGGAGGATCTGCACCGGCTTGCCGGACAACCCCGCCACGAGGGCCTTCCCAGCCCCACGCGTTACCGGTTAGAGCAGTGACGCTGGAGGCGGTTTCACAGACACGTATTCCCACGTGCAGCGTATGAGGAGGACTGATATGAGGACCAGCAATCCAATCCTGTCCCGTAGGGGCTTCACCCGCGGCGCCGTGCTCCCGGCACCTGGCGCCCGGCAACCACAGCCGGTCGCCGTCGGCACCACCTCCCATGACGACCACCCCTTCGACACCCATCAGAGCGACACCTACCCCGAGGACGGGGATCTGCTCCTCCCCGAGGATGCTCCGGCCGGGCACGTCGCGATGACACTGGACGACGTCCTCGTCCGGACGGCCGGGACCTTGGGGACGGTGGCGCTGACGGCGGTGCTCTCGTGGGTCCTGCTGCCCGTCGACGCCACGAGCATCGGCCGCGCCTACGGCATCGCCGTAGGCGCCGCCCTGATCGCCTTCGTCCTGGTCCTCGTCCAGACGTCCAGGCCCGGGCCCGCACCTGCGCTGATCCTGGGCTACGCGGCCTTCGAGGGTGTCTTCCTCGGCGTCGTCTCCAGCGCCGCCTCCACGCACATCGCACCGGGCGTCGTGGTCCAGGCGGTGCTGGGCACGTTCGCGGTCTCCGCCGGCACGCTGCTCGCGTACCGGATGCGCTGGATCCGCGTCACCCGCCGGTTCCAGGGCTTCGTCCTGGCTTCGGCCACCGGCTTCCTGCTGCTGACGGCGGCCGACCTGCTGTTCTCCGCCTTCGATTCCGGCAACGGCCTCGGCTTCGACAGCGGCGGCCTGGGCATCGCCTTCGGCATCGCGGGCATCATCCTGGGCGCGTGCTTCCTGGCCCTGGACTTCCGGCAGATCGAGGACGCGATCGCGGACGGGGCCCCGCGCGAGGAGTCGTGGCTGGCGGCATTCGGGCTCACCCTGACCCTGGTGTGGATCTACCTGGAAGCGCTGCGCGTGCTGTCCATCCTGCGGGGCGACGACTGACACCGCCGGCGGCGGCCGACGGCGACGGCCACCTCGGCCCAGCCCGCTCCCAGGCGCGGACTTCGAGGGTGACAGTCATCTGACGGATTCCCGGCCGGTGGCCGCGACCCGAGGGTGAGGGCACCGACAGGCATGCCGCCCCGCTCGGGCGGGGCTCAGGAGCCGCTTGGCGTGTCGGTGTTGTTGCTACTCGTTCATCAGCGAAGGGACTGTCCCATGACAGAAGGCAAGAGCACCCGGAAGCGTCGCCTCGCGAGCGTAGCGGTGTGGACCGCGGCCACGAGTCTCGCGGTGGGCACGGCCGTGTTCGGCGGCATCGCGAACGCGACGACTCCGGAGTCCGTCACGGTCGGCGCCAAGCCGACGATCGTCCTGGAGCACGGCGCGTTCGCCGATGCGTCCAGTTGGGACGGCGTGATCGAGCGGCTGCGCGCGGACGGGTACCCGGTGGTGGCAGCCGCCGATCCGCTTCGCGGTCCTGCCTCCGACGCGGCCGCGCTGCGCAGCGTGATCGACCACATCCCGGGGCCGAAGATCCTGGTGGGCCATTCCTACGGGGGCTCAGTCATCAGCGCGGCCGGCGCGAACGACCCGCAGGTCAAGGCCCTGGTGTACGTGGCCGCCTTCCTGCCCGCGCCGGGGGAGACGGCGCTGGAACTGACCGGGAAGTTCCCCGGATCCACGCTCGGGACCGCGCTGGACCCGGTCACATACTCGCTCCCGGACGGCACCGGCACGACGGACCTGTACATCCGCGCGGACGCGTTCCGCCACCAGTTCGCCGCTGACGTCCCCGCCGGCCAGGCGGCGCTCATGGCCGCCACGCAGCGTCCGATCGCCCAGCGCGCCCTGCAGGAGCCGGCGACCGTCGCCGCCTGGCGGGAGAAGCCGAGCTGGGACGTCGTCACGACCGAGGACCTGAACATCCCTGAGGCCGTCCAGCTCTTCATGGCCCAGCGGGCCCACGCCCACGTCACCGAGGTGGCGGCCTCGCACTCGGTCGCCGTGTCCCGTCCGGGGATCGTGTCCCACGTGATCGAGGAAGCAGCTCGGGCCACCCGCTGACGCGGCCGGAGCACGAGGTGCCGGGGCAGGCCGAACGGCTCGTCCCGGCACCGGAACCGGCATGTGTGGCGGGTGGGGCCCACGGCGGGTGGGGCCCACGGCGGCCGGCACGCGGCTCGCGTCACAGGGTGATGGTCTTGTACTCCGTGTAGGAGCCGAGGCCGACCGCGCCGTACTCGCGGCCGATGCCGCTGGCCTTGAAGCCGCCGAAGGGGCCGTCGAAGCCGACGGCGGCGCCGTTGACGGTCACCGTGCCGGTACGGATGCGGCGGGCGATCGCGAGCGCGTGCCCCTCGTCGGAGGACCAGACGCCGCCCGACAGGCCGTACTCGGAGTCGTTGGCGATGCGGACGGCCTCGTCCTCGTCGTCGTAGGCGATGACGACCAGGACCGGACCGAAGATCTCCTCCTGGGCGATGGCCATGGAGTTGTCGACGTCGGCGAAGAGCGTGGGGGTGACGTAGTTGCCCCGCTCCAGCCCTTCGGGGACCTGGGGGCCGCCGGTGACGAGGCGGGCGCCCTCCTCGATGCCGAGCGCGATGTAGTGGCGGACGCGTTCCTGCTGGTCGGGACGGATCATCGGCCCGATGAACGTGTCCGGGTCACTGGGGTCGCCGACCTTGAGGGACTCGACGAGCTCCTTGAGCGCGGCCACGACCTCCTCGTAACGGCTGCGCGGGGCCAGGATGCGGGTCTGGGCGATGCAGGACTCGCCGTTGTTGAGCAGGGAGGAGAACTTCAGCCCTTGAACGGCCGCGCGGACGTCGGCGTCGGGCAGGATGACGGCCGCGGACTTGCCGCCCAGCTCCAGGCTGACCCGCTTGAGCTGCTCCCCGGCGATCGAGGCGATGCGCCGGCCGGCCCGGGTGGAGCCGGTGAAGGCGATCTTGTCGACCTCGGGGTGGGAGACCAGGTACTCGCTCGTCTCGCGGTCGGCGGGCAGGACGCTGATCACCCCCTCGGGCAGCCCCACCTGCTCCAGCAGCTCGGCCAGCAGGCCCATGCTCAGCGAGTTCTCCGGCGAGACCTTGAGCACCACCGAGTTGCCCGCCAGCAGCGCCGGGAGGATCTTCGAAGTCGCCGAGGAGAAGGGCGAGTTCCACGGGATCACCGCGGCCACGACGCCCACCGCCTCGCGGCGTACCACGCTGCGCACCGGCGAAGCCGGGTCGGAGGGGATCAGTGTCCGCTCCCAGTCGAACTCCTCCGCGGCCTTCAGATAGGCGTTGGCCTGGCGGGTCAGGCCCGGCTGGCCGGCCCGGGCGAACCAGGCCGCCGAACCGTTCTCGGCGGAGATCAGCTCGGCGATCCGCTCCGCGGCGGCCTCACGCAGCGCGTTGAAGCGCCGCAGCACTGCCACCCGCTCCAGCGGCGGGGTCTCGCGCCAGACACCCTGTTCGAACGAGGCACGGGCCGCGGCCACCGCGCGGTCCACGTCCACCGGGCGGGCCTGCGCGGCCCGGCCGATCACCGTCCCGTCGTGCGGGGACCTGATGACCAGTGGTTCGGTTTCGCTCGGCTCGGTCCAGCTGCCACCAATGAAGAGCCGGTCGTAAGTGATCATGTCTTTCTCCTTCAGCAATGCGGCTATCTGTCACTCGACTGTAGCACTTAGACTTTCATCAGTCCCATGCCTGCCACTCAACAAGACACGAGTGGAACTTCATGGATCCGTTCGACCGCCGCGCAGAACGAACCCCTGCGGCCCTCCTCCCGTCCATGGCGGGAGAACGACCGCGTAGCGCTCACGCCAGGTAGCGGACGATCTCCGCGACCCATGGCTCGGTCGCCATCCGGAGGTCCCGGAGGCCGGACTGTTCGGCGTTCATGGCAACTGCCCCTTCCGCAGGACCACTTCTTCTGCCACGACTGTTCCTCAGCGGTTCTGCGCAGGGCATCAGTCACTTGACCGTGAGCCCGGATACGTCATGGCCGGCCACCCCGCGCACCGGACATCCGCCGCCTCCGCTCCGACCGTCAACTGACGGATGCGGAGGACCCTTCGGGAGAGGAGGGTGAGGTGCGCCGGGCGGGTCCACCGGACTGCCACCAGACCGGGCCCGGGGCCGTGTGCGCCGGGCGGGCCGGATACGGGCGCCGCCACGCGCTCACTCGGGGACCTCCCGGCCGACACCTGCTCGACGGCCAGCGCGTCCGGCCTCCCCCTCTTCCACCACATATGTGATGCATTTAGCGATACTATTGCGACGTAAATGCGACACTTGTGGCACCAGACTGCACAGCTACCGGGTAGACTTCACTCCGTGAGAGCTGATGCTGCGCGAAACATCGAAGCGGTGCTGACGACGGGGGCGCGGATACTGGCCGCGGACCCGGGCGCGAGCATCGCCGCCATCGCCGCCGAGGCGGGCGTGGACCGGCGGACCGTCTACCGGCGCTTCCCCTCGCGGGAGGAACTCCTCGCCGCGATCTACGCCGCCCGCCTGGAGGCCGTCGAACAGGCCATCGCCGACGCCCGCCTGCGCGAGGCCCCCGTCACCGTGGCCCTGCACCGGTACGTGGAGAACATCATCGAGGTCAACCGCACCTGGCCGGTGGACCTCGCCCGCATGCTCGCCGATGAGGAGAGCCGCAAACGCCGCGACGCCTCCGTCGCCGAGGTCGACACCTTCCTCCAACGCGCCACCGGCGAAGGCCTGCTCCGGGCGGACCTCCCCCAGGGCTGGGTGGCAGCCCTGCTCCCCGAGATCATGCGCCTGGTGGCCCGCCAGGTTCCGGACCTGGCGGCCGGGCCGGCAGCCGACCTGGTCGTCGACACCCTGCTACGGGGGATCGGATCACCCTGACGCAATGCCGGCAGCCCCCGCCGTCCGTCGCCTCGTCCGTCGCCTCGCCCGGTGACAGGAGAGTTGACCGGGTTCCGCTGCACAGCCCACGGCGCCGGACCGTCCACCACTCGCCCCGGCCCACCCCGGGAGCCCGCCGAGCCGGGGCCCGTGGAGCTGATCAGCGGCCCGGGACGGCGGGCCGGACGCCTCGCTCATCGAGCCAGCCGAGGACGTAGTCGGCGACGGACCGCCAACCGCTGTCGATGACCAGCGAGTGGCCCCGGTCGGCGAACTGCTTGAGGTCCGTCATCGCGGTGGAGTCGCCGTACTGCTTGTACACCGTGCGGGTCACCCGGTCGGGCACCAGCAGGTCCTCCTGTCCCGACACCAACAGCAGCGGACCACGCGCCGCGTTGCCGGTGCCCACCGGAGCACTCGGATGCCGAGGACCGCCCCCGCACCCGAGGTCGTCGAGCAGGCGGCGCGGGACCGGCACGACGTATCTGTCGTACAGCCGCTCGGCCTCCTCGTTGCTGACGGCGTTGCCGAAGCTCTCACGGAAGCGCTCCGGGGAGAGCAGGACCGCAGCGCCCGCAGGCTCGTCGGCGCCACCGGCGGACCAACAGCCGTGAAGCGCGCCATCGTTGACGGGCGCCGGTGCGATGGCCACCGCCGCCTGTCCGAGGCCGACTCCGACGAGGTGCTGTGCGATCAGCCCGCCGACCGAGTGCCCGACGATCACCGGTGGGACGTCGAAGGAGCGCACGAGCTCGGCATGGTGTTCGGTCAGGCCCTGCAGACCGAGGGCGGGCACCAGGTCCGGGCGCTCACGTGCCTCCCGCGCGGTGGCCGCTTCGCCCGGCCAACCCGGGGCGTGCGTGCGGTAGCCGTGGCTCGCGAAGCGCGCTGTCCAGGACTCCCATGACAGCGCGTGCAGCCACGCGCCATGGACGAAGACGACGGGAGTACGGATCACAGCGGTCCCTCCGAGCATGATGACGACCTCCACCGGCGTACGGCGACCACCTCAGCGTCGCGCAGGCGGCCTTCGGCGGGATCGGTCGAATGACTGAAGTGACCGGGTGCAGACGCCGGCCCGGCCTCGGTCCCGGGCACGCGTGCGGCCGGCGCAACGCCCCGGCCCGCACCCCTCGGTGGGGTGCGGGCCGGGGCCGGTGCGGGACGGTCGGGTCAGCGTCGAGCGGCGGGGGCGCAGCGGAAGCTGCTCGCGTCGGCGACGTCGCCGTGGCCCTTGTAGCGGGAGACCATCGGGTAGGCGCACAGGTCCCGGCCGACCGTCCTGCCGGAGGCCGTGGTCAGGGTGACGGGCAGCGTCTGCGGTGCCTTGCCGTGCTCGACCCAGGCGGTCAGTGCGGCGAGGTCCTGGCCCTGGCTGTCGAGACCGCAGTGCGCGGTGCCCGGGGCGAGGAAGAGACGGTAGAAGCCATCGACCTTCTTCGAGCCGCCCATCCGCCGGTCGACGCGCTCGCGGCACTGCACCGTGCCGTCGGCGGGGATGTACTGGTCGGCGGTTCCCTGCCAGGTGAGGAGCTTGCCGCCGGCCTTTCGGAAGGCGGACAGATCCGGGCTGTCGGTACCGATGATCTTGTCGTACTCGGCCTCGGACTGCCGGAACAGCTGGACGAACTGGGCGGAGGTGACGGTCGAGACGTCGAAGGCAGGCTGCTTCTTCACCCACGACGTCACCCACCCGGCCGGTACCGGGAACGGCGCGCCCACCCGACCACCGGTGGCGGGGTCGACCCTGGTGCCCGCGAGGCCGCTCAGATCGGCGCCGATCGGAACGCCGGGCCAGAGCTTCTCGCCCGACGCGGTACGCGGGCCGTCCCAGATCCGGCGCACCACCTCCGCGTCGGCCGCGGTGATCGTCACCTGCGTACCGTCGCACTCGACGGTGGTGCCGATCAGACGGCGGGGGTCGTAGCCGCACTCGTCGGGGTCGGTCAGCAAGCCGTCCTCGGCGCCGTCCTGTCCGTCGCAGGCCTGGACAGCGGCGTCGGTGAAGGCCTTGAACTCGCACGCGGTCGGATAGGTCCTCGCCTCGTTCATCACCACCTGCGGCCACAGCGTGGCGACCTCGAACCGGGGCCAGTTGACGGCGGGAGCGTTGGCGAGGATGCCGTTGTAGTCGCCGGGGTACTTCTGGGCCTCCGCGTAGCCCTGGCGGCCGCCGGTCGAGCAACCGGTGAAGTAGGCGTACGAAGCCGCGCGGTGGTAGTGGTCGGCGATGACCTCCTTGGCGACGACGGCTGCCTCGTGCTCGGAACGGGAGGCGAAGTTGTCGAGCAGGGCCGTGTTGACCCGGCCGTCGCCCTCCAGCGCCCAGCTGATGTCGACGTACGTACCGACGCCCGCGTCGGTGGTGGCCGCGGCGTAGCCGTTCTTGACCGCGGCGGCAAGGGCGGAGCCGTAGTCGCCGGCCGCGTAGGCCAGGCCACCGACCGTCTCCAGTCGGCCGTTCCAGGTCTCCTGCGGCAGCCAGACCCGCACCTTGGCGTGGTCGCCCTGGCCGGGGTGGGTGAGGGTGACGGTGACGTCGCAGAACGCCGGGACGTCGGGGATCCGGACCGGACCCGCCGGGGTGAGGGGCACGTCGACGGCGCCCGCCGCGTGGGCGACCGCGGTGACGCTCTCGATCCGTGTACCGGCGGGCGCCTCGACCCCGGCGGAGGCGCAGCCGTGCACGGCGACGGCGGCGCCGGCCGCGGCCGGCGGGACACCGGGCCCGTACAACACGGCGGCCAGGGGCGCACCGGCGGCGAGGGCTGTCAGGAGTCGTTTCATCTGTCCCGTCCAAGGATGTGAGGTGGCTCCGGTCGGCATGGACACACTGCGGTCGCGTGCATGTGCCGACCGGAAGAACGTCCACATACCGGCGGAGTGCCGGCGGTGGCCACGGCCGTGGCCAGCGTTCAAGGGCTGCGCCCGGGTGTTCCGTGGCCGACGGGATCCACAGTGCCCCGGCGCGCTGGGGCGGCACATCAGTCAGTCGACTGCTGACGGCAGCCGTCACCGGGGGCGGCCCGCCGGTGCGGCCGGGTTCCGGAGGTGGCGGCGAACGCGCCGGGCGGCGCCACCGGACGTGGGTTCGGAATGCGCACACCTCGCCGATACGTGTCCGCCGGTGTTCCTGGGTCATTCGACGGTCCCGCGATCGTGGCGGTCCTCAGGAAGCCGGAACTGCATTCCTGGAGCGACGCGGTGGCGGGCCACCTGCCCGAGGTGATCGCCTCGATGTGTCGACGCTGTTCGGCCCGGCCCCGGTAACATGCGCAGCACCATCCATCACCGAGGAGTGACCGGTCGTGACCAGCCAATCAGCCGCCACGCTCCGATCGCGGTACGCCGTACAGGCCGCGTCGGATCTGGAGGAGAACCGCCACCGGCAGCAGGAACTGGCCGAGAAGCTGAAGATGCTGCAGGAGGAGGAAGCGCTCCTGGTCGACATCATCGCGCTGGCCGAGCAGCACCACGGTAGTGCGAAGCCGTCCCCCCTCCCGGAACAGGCACAGGGCGAGCCGGCGCCCGTCCGCGGCGAGCGGCGCGGCAAGTCCGGGGTCGCCACTGCGGTGCCTCGCTCCCGGCGGACCGGCTCGAAGGAGAAGACGGCTGCAAAGGGCAGGTCGCAGCGGCCGTTGCTGGGTGACCTCCTGTTGGAACTGCTCGCAGGCCACGGCGAGCCGCGCCTGGCGAAGGATCTCCGGGACGAGCTGCTGGTGAAGTACCCGGACCGTGAACCCACCCCCCAGGTCGTGCGGAACACCCTCGAGTCCCTGGTCGCGAAGGACCGGGTCCGGCGCCACAAGGAAGAGCGGTCGGTGCTGTACACCCTGGTGGACCGAGGTCGTCGTAGGACGTCGGCGGGGTGACGCCCCCGGCTGGCGGCTCCGACTGACGCACCCTCCGAGGAACCGGGAGGCCGCCCGGGGTGTGCACACGCCGACGTGTGCCCGGTTCCGGCCGGCAGCACCGACTGAGTGACCGTCCGAGACGGCGGCGGCTGCACTCGAGTACGCCGCAGGGCACTCAGGGCGCTCAGGGCGGGTTGGCCACGCCCCGGGTTCCGGTCGGCCCCCGTCGGAACGGTGCCGGGCCCTGGTCCCCTCGGCCCCGGTCCCCCGCCGGAGCCCCGGTGTACCCCCGGTGGACCCGGGCCCGGGTTGCCACCAGGGTTCGCCCCTGGGGCGACGGGCGGGCGGGCCCGGGATCGTTGTCAGCGGGTGCCGATCGGTACCCGCTGCGGCGAAGGAGCTGACGACGGTGGATCTCGGGCCCGGTGAGACATGACGGGTCACCCGTCCCCGCCGTCCCTGCGCGGGCGCGCCCGGGAGCAGGAGGTCCTCGAGCGGCTGCTGCTCGACGTGCGGAACGGACACAGCCGCGTGCTGGTCCTGCGCGGGGAGCCCGGAGTGGGCAAGTCCGCCCTGCTGACCTGTCTGGCCGGTCTTCCCGATGCCTGCTTCGCCGCGGAGCACCAGCACCCGGCTCCGCCCGTCGCGCACCTCGCGCAGCAGGCGCTCCAGCTCCTCCAACTCACGGTGCCGCCCGAGCAGTTAATACTTCGTGCCCTGCCCCATGTGCTTCCTCCGGCGCGTGTCCCCGTACGGGGTCACCCTCCTGGAGGAGCTGCGCCACCATTCTACGAACCCCGCGCGATGACCAAGATCCATCCGGTGCCGACGGGGCACACCCTGCCGACCGGCGGGGCGGCCATCGGTACGCCGGCCCCGACGGCGGTCGTCAGCGCGCCCCTCGGGGGCTCCGGATGCTGTCGATGATCCGGGTCCAGTGGTCGCCGCCGTGGCCGTTCTCGATCGCGCGCCGGTAGTGGGCCTGCACGGCCAGGGGGAGCGCGAGGTCGAGGCCCAGTGAGGTGCCGGTCTCCACGATGTGGTCGGCCGTGGCGCCCATCATGGTGACCGTGCTGAGGTCGCCGGGGTGTTCTCCGGCGTCGAGCGCGGTTCCGGGCTCCTTCTCCCCCGCCCGCAGGATGGCGCCGATCGAGTCGGCCATGGAGAGCAGCTCCGGCAATGCTTCCGCGGCCTTCATCCCCGCGGTGCCCAGCATCGCGGTGGCCTGCATCAGTGCGGATAAGGTGGTGAGGAACACGGCGAGTTGGGCCTGGTACATCATCTGGGCCAGGCCCGGATCCGCCCCCAGGTACCTCGGTGCTCCCAGGAGCGTCAACACCGCCCGGTGGCGCTCCATCACTTCGCCGCGGCCGCTGTAGTAGACGTGGGACGCCTGCGTGCCGACCATCGGCGCGGGGACCATGACGCCTCCGGTGAGGAACTCGGCGCCGTGGCCCGCCGCCCAGGCCGCCGCCTCGCGTGAGCGGTCGGGGGTGTCGGAGCTCAGGTTGACCAGCGTCCGGCCGGCGAGCGGCGCGGTGGCGCCGTCGAGAATGTCGTACATCGCGCGGTAGTCGGTGAGGCTGAGGATCACGAGGTCGCTCGCCCCGACCGCTTCGCCGGGTGTCGCCGCGAGCGTCGCTCCGTCGGCGACGACGCCGTCGGCCCGACCGGCGGTGCGGTTCCAGACGGTGACGGGGTGGCCGGCGGTGAGGAGGGTGCGGGTCATCGCGCGGCCCATCGGGCCGAGGCCGATCACGGTGACGGCGCTGTTCGGTTCGGTGGTGCGGTTCTGTCGTTCGTTCACCCCTCCATGCTCGGAGAGCGCGACTACTCTCGGAAGTACGTACTATTTTCTGCGCTACTTACCTTTTCGTAAGGGGGGTCAGTGATGGCCAAGGCACCGAGGCGAGGGCCTTACATCTGTGGCATCGACGCCGCGCTCGACGTGGTGAGCGGCAAGTGGAAGGGCCTGATCCTCTGGGAGCTCGATGTCCACGGCGTACGCCGCTTCGCCGAGCTCCGTCGCGGCCTGCCGGGCGTGAGCGAGAAGATGCTGGCGCAGCACCTGCGCGAGATGGAGGAGGACGGCCTTGTGCACCGGGAGGCCTACGCCGAGGTGCCGCCACGGGTGGAGTACTCCCTGACCGGGCACGGGCGCACGCTCAATCAGGCGTTCGGACCGCTCAGCGCCTGGGGCGCCGAGCGGATGCGTCGTGAAGGCTTCGAAGCGGTCGACCACGCAGCCGGGACCTCACACCGGTAGGCATCCGGCGCTCCAACTCCGCCGGTGGGAGCCGTTCCTGACGGCCGGTCGAGGACGCTGTCGAGCGGGCGCCCCGGACCGGACGTCGACCTCCTGCGCAGGCGAGCCGTCGAGTTCGTGACCGTGACACCGGCGTGCGGCCCCGTCACCGCACTGCGCCGCGGGACCGGTCACCGCCGGGTCCACACCAGCCGCGGGAGCCCCGACCCCCTTGACGCCGCATGATCGCGCACCGATCCTGGCCACCCGACACCGAAGGGATCACATGGACGTCGAAGTCATCATCAACGGTGAACTCCCTTCCTGCTCCCGCTGCGACCGCACCGTCGCACTCCTCGCCCGCCTCACAACCCCCGACGGCTCCCTCGACCTCCACCTGTGCTGGACCTGCGACACCGGACCGACCGCAGGCGGGCGCCTCCTCGCCGCCATGACCCTCCCCAACGACATACGGCCTGCGGACCTGTTCAAGGAATTCGCCCTGGACTGGGTGTCCACCGGACTCGACGCGCAGGGCTGGCAGTACGTACGCCGAGACGACCCGCAGCACTGACCGCCCCGGCCCTGCCGGTGACGCCTGCCATGCCGCGCTCCGTGCGGGAGGGCGACATCAGCAACAACGACCCCGGCCCCCGCGCGGTGCCCCGGGTGTCCGCCACCCGTCCGGCGCGGCGGCGCGGGACTCCGCCCGCCCTACTGCGCCCGCACCCCGGAGGGGTAGGCCGTGCGCAGCTTGTCGAAGCCGCGGGTGAGGGCGGCATCGACGTCCTCGCGGACCTGGTCCACGGGCTTTCCGGCGGCGAGTTGTTCGTGCATGACGTCGAAGGCGGTGGCGGCCACGGCGGCGGCGAGGGCCGCGAGGAGTTCGGTCTCGCCCTCGTGGACGCCTTCGTCGGGGCCGAAGTGTTCGGCGATCGTCTGGGCGAGGAGGTCGCGGCGTTCGCGTTCCAGCGGGCTGTAGGCGCGCATCAGCGCGGGGCTGTCCAGCAGGATGCGGGCGAAGACCCGGCCGCGTTCGACCGCGTCGCCGTGGAGCACCAGGCCGGTGGCGTCCCGGTAGAAGGCGTGGAGGCGACCGATGAGGTCGTGGAGGTCGCTCGCGCCGCCGACCGCCGCGGCCAGGCCCTCGTTGAATTCGCCTCGCCGGCTGAAGAAGATCTCCTCCTTCGAGCCGTAGTGGGTGAACACGGTGGCGGGTGCCACATCGGCGGCGTGCGCGATGTCGGTGAGGCGCACGGCGTCGAACCCGTGGTCCGCGAAGAGGCCGAAGGCCGCCTCGGCGATCTTGCGCCGGGTGCGCTCCTTCTTGGAGAGGCGCGGCGCGGTCGGGGTGTCGGTGGCGGCCATGGGGCCAGCATAGCCCCCGACCAGCCGAATTAGTTGAACTCTATTTTTAGAGTTACTCTCAAAACGCCTCGATCACCTGGAGCCCCGATGACCGACCGACCACCCCTGCCCGCCACCTCCCGGACGCCTGCCAGTACCTGCGCGCCGCCGCGGTCCACCTCCCGGACCCCGGTGCTGTGGATCGCCTGCGCGGCGCAGTTCATGGTCATCCTCGACGTGTCGATCGTGAACGTGGCGCTCCCGCAGGTGCGTTCGGCGCTCGGCCTGAGCCCTTCCGGGCTGCAGTGGATCGTGAACGCCTACACCCTGGCCTTCGCCGGACTGCTCCTGCTCGGCGGCCGGCTCGCCGACCTGATCGGGGCCAAACGCGCCTTCACCGTCGGACTCACCGCCTTCACCGCGGCCTCGCTGGTCTGCGGCCTGGCCACCGACGGCAGTCTGCTGGTCGCCGCCCGCGCGGCCCAGGGCCTGGGCGGGGCACTGCTGGCCCCGGCCACCCTGACGCTCATCATGACCACCTTCACCGAACCGGGCCCGCGCACCCGTGCGATGGGCGCCTGGAGTGCCGTGATGGCCGGCGGCGGTGCGGCCGGGGCCGTCCTGGGCGGTGTGCTCACCGAGTACGCGGGCTGGCGCTGGGTCTTCTTCGTCAACGTCCCGATCGGCATCGCGCTACTCGCCGCGACCATCCCACTGGTCCCCGCCTCCGCCCGCACCGGCGGCGGGCGCCGCCTCGACCTGCCCGGCGCGCTGGCCGCCACCGGAGGCCTGACCCTGCTCACCTACGGCATCGTCGCCACCGAGACCCACCCCTGGGACTCCCCGACGGTCTGGGCCCCCGTCGCCGCCGCGGTCGCGCTGCTCCTCGCCTTCCTCGCCGTCGAACGGCGCGCCACCCAGCCGCTGGTCCCCCCGGACGTACTGCGCCGTCCCTTGCTCGCCCTGGCCAACGCGACCGTGTTCACGCTGGGCGCGGCCATGTTCGCGATGTGGTTCCTGCTCTCCCTCTACTTCCAACAGGTCCTCGGCTACAGCCCGTTGAAGGCGGGACTCGCCTTCGTCCCCGGCGCGCTCGCCATCATCGCCGGGGCCAGGGCCGCCACCCGGCTGATCCCGCGCACCGGCCCGGGCCGGCTCGCGGCCACGGGCATGGTGCTCGCCACCGCCGGCTTCGCCTGGCTGTCCCGGATCACCCCCGACAGCTCCTACGGCGCCGACGTCCTGCTCCCGTTCGTCCTGTGCACCCTCGGCATGGGCCTGTCCACCATGCCGCTCACCGTCGCCGCCACCAGCGGCACCGCACGCGAGGAGGCCGGACTCGCCTCGGGCCTGGTGAACACCTCCCGCCAGGTCGGCGGCGCCCTGGGCCTGGCCGTCCTCGCCTCCATCGCCTCCCACACGACGGCCGGCCACCACGGCACCGTCGCCCAGGCCGCCACCGCCGGCTACGCCCGGGCCCTGCTCACCGCCGCCGCGTTCACGGCACTGGCCACGCTTCTCGCGCTCGCCCTGCCCCGGCGCCGACCGGCCCGCCCCTGACCCCCACTCACCACCGCACGAACCATCGACACAGGAGTGAACCCGCCACCATGGCCAACGAGTTGAACCACATCATCGTCCACTGCAAGGACCGCCGCCGCACCGCCGCCTTCCTCGCCGACCTCATGGACGCCCCCGCCCCCGTCGACTGGGCCCGCTTCACCCAGGTCACCACCTCCAACAGCGTCGGCATCGACTTCGCCGACGACCTGGTCCCCGCCGACGCCATCAACATCAGCCACCTCGCCTTCCTGGTCACCGACGGGGAGTTCGACACCGTCCTGACCAAGGTCACCGACGCCCGGATCCCTTACTGGGCCGACCCCGCCATGAGCCGGGCCGGCGAGATCAACCACGACTACGACGGCCGCGGCCTCTACCTCCTCGACCCCGGCGCCACCGTCTCCATCGAGTTCATCACCACCCCCTACGGCGACGTCCCCCAGCCCCGCACCACCGTCCCCTCCGCCACCTGACCGGAAGAACCGGACGGGCGGCAGGTGGCTGCGCCCTCGTCCACGGCCGAGCGCCGTGGACGAGGGCCGTGGACGAGGGCGCAGCCACCCACAACACATACGAGAAAGGTCATGCCATCAGCTGATTCTCACAGGTCCCCGGTCGGCCGGCCGTCGATGCCGGCAGCGGCGGCTTCCCGTTGGGCCCTGGCTGCCCGAGGGCAACTGCAACATCCGGTGAAATCGAGGGCTTTGGTCCTTTTTTCCCGCCTAGATCATATTTACCCCTTACGTGGGACTCGATTGCTCTGGCAGAGTCCGGGACAAGATCACTCCGGCGCGGCGATCGGGAGCTCGCCCCCCCTGTGCCGAAAAGCTACTGCCGATGATCATTCTGTGGGGAATCGCAGGCTTCGCGATCGGCTCATGCCTCGTCGCGCTCATCTCCATCGCGGCCGAGCGGGAGAAACCCGCTCGAATGCGTGCCGTCTGCACGGTCGGGGCGCTGGTTCTGACCCTCTGCTACGCCGAGGGCATGCATCTCGCTACCGCTCACCCCGGGGTGAGCGACTTCCTCGTCTTCAGCATGGCGGTTCTGGCCGGTCTCGCCTTCATGATCACCCGACGTACCTGGGCCAAGCATCGTTCACAGTGAGCCTCCCGGACCAGGAACCGACGGCGAGCCGGATCGGGATGGCGAGAAGGAGTGCCTGTTCGCCCTCGGCGGCAGGCATCTGCGTCACCGACCCTGCGGAGCGGGCACAACCCGCCCCACGCCGAACACGCTCAACCCGTAGGACGGGGTCCCCGGCCCGGGCGAGCGCGCGTGGCGGCTACAGGGCGGGAGTCCCGAAGTCGCAGCCGGAGTAGCGGTCGACGGCGCGGCGCCGTCGACCCCGGTCAGCTGAACGGACACGCGCAGGACGGAGACCGTGCCGTCCGTCGGTACCGGGTCGTGGACATTGACCGGGGTGCCCACGATGTGGCAGTTCACCGACCAGGGGCCTGCGGAGTCGTCGAGCCCGCGCGGGACTCCCCCGCGCGGTGTGCTGCCGGGCCACCGGCATCGGCACGTTCTCCAGGTCGCGGACATCGATCGCGGAGGTCTGCAGCGCCGAAATCAT
>NZ_JBEOSV010000107.1:0-5713 GCF_040303245.1 Kitasatospora sp. NPDC096077
CGGTGACGTCAAAACTCGTGAACATCACCCGTCCGTGGTTCGGGGTGCCTCCCAAACTCGTGAACAACTGACGTCACAACTCGTGGTTAAAGCCAACTGGGCGGCCGGCGGCGTGCCCGGCCTGGACCCGGTCACCGCCACGGGCCTGGGGGCCGTCTTGGAGCACTTGGCTGACCAGCTGGACGTCCAGTGCATCGCCCAGGCCGACAGCCAGAACTGACCCCAGGACAGACAGAGAGGCCGGGCCGCCCGGCGACTTCCAGGGCCCACCCCGTGCGACGGGGCGGGCCCTTCTGCATGCCCCCCGTCGAAGGAGACCGCCCCGATGCCGACGCTGCATTACACCCCCGCCGCCGCCCGCGCCCTGGCCCGCCTGGAGAAGGGTCGCCGCGCCGACGCCCGCCGGCTGCGCCGGGTCCGCCGCGCCCTGGAGCGCCTGGCCGCCGACCCGCACCACCCCGGCCTGAACTCCCACCGCTACCCCGGTCTGCCCGGACATGAGCACACCGCCGCCTGGACCTCCTACGTCGACCAGGGCGCCGGCGCCTGGCGCCTCCACTGGACCTGGGGCCCCGCCGACCGCGCCACCGGCCGCGATGAGCCGGGCGGTTCGGTGGTCACCGTGCTGCGGGTCGGCCCGCACCTGTAGTCGGTCCGCGGCCACGGGCGGCCGGGGTGCCGAAGGCCTCGACGTAGCCGTTCGCCGGTCCCTGCCGGGGAGCGGGCGCTGCCCGTCACCGACCCGTCGGGGATGCCCGGGCCTGGGCGGTGGGCGGCGTCGGCTCTTGGCGGCAGCGGAGCGGTGGCACACGCTTGGGCTTCGGCCAGCCAGTCGTCACCTGGGCCCTTGAGGCGAACCAGCTGTCCGGTCGGAGCCTCCGGGAGCACTGGACCGGGCACGCTCGATTCTCCGAAGTCCCGCTATGCCCCGCACCGACACGGTAGAAACGGTCGCATGAGTGAGACGAAGCCCCTGTGCGAGTTCGACAGCCAGCTACTCCCCGACCCGACCGACCCCTCGAAGTTCTACGAGTGCACCTCCGACCTCCAACCGGTCGAGATGCAGTGCCCGGCCGGCCTCGTCTTCAACCCTGAGACCAACCTGTGCGACTGGCCGGCGCACGTCCGTCAGATCACCCCTAAGTCCTAGAGTCCTGTCAACGACCCAACTGATCGCCAGGACACCGCCTGGTTGTCCGCGGCTGCGGTCGCCGGACAGGGCCCGCCCGGCACCGCGCCGTCGTCAGGCCTGCGGTGTCGCCGTGGCGAACCGCTGGTGAGCGGTCTGCCGTGTGACCTGGGCGGCGTCGCCGATGTTCTGCCAGCTCGCCCGCCCGGCCCGTGCCGCCTTGACCGCGTCGGACATCTCCGCCCGGCCCATCCGCTCGACCTGGTCGGCGGCCCGGACCGCCGCGAGGGGGCGCTCGGCGGTCAGGCCCTGGAGACGGCGCCGCAGTTGCTCGATCAGCCGCAGGACGTCCTCGGGGACCTGGTCGCCCAGGGCCAGGGCCAGGTGCTGCTCCCATGCCGTGTACCAGTCCGACCCGGGCCCGTCCGTGACGGCCTGCCCGGTGAAGTCGAGCGCGACCATCTCCCGCCCGCGCCAGCCGCACGAGCAGCTCGCCCTCCCGGCCACGGCCCGGGCCCGGCCGCCCCGGCCGTCGTGCCGGTGCCACGGGCCCTCCAGCTCGGCCCCGCTGCCCGCCAGCGCCCGCAGCTCACCGACGTGCTCCTCCGGCACGTCCGCCGTCATGTCCGACTCCACGTCAACACCTTCCCCACAGACACCACGGCGTCAGGACCTCCTGCCGCCACCCAAACCCGTCAACCATTCTGACGTCAGGGCAGCCGTGTCAGGCGCCCATGACGGTTGAATGGGTTCACCTTCATCCATTTCCGTTGCGGTCGACCGGTGACTTTGGACTTGAAATCAAAGGACCTAGGTCATGTTTGTGGATCAAAAATCCTCGCAATCTTCCCTCGGCGCCGCCGGGATGAAAATGTTGCGACGAAGCAAGGGCCGCGGGGGCGGGCCACGGAAATTTCGACCCGCACCCTTCCGGCGGCTTTTCACAGGACGGAGATCCCGGATTCCATGCGTGCGGTTACTTTTATTCCCAGGGCTGCTGTTCTTTCCGTTGCGGCGGCGGGGCTGGCACTCGTGCCGGTACAGGCTCATGCCGCAACGGGAAACACCGGCGGAAGCCTGACGTACTCGGACGGAGTCATGTCGGCACGAGGCTGGACGAACGGCTGGCCCGGGCAAGTCCACGTCACCGCCTATCTCGACCGGAACGGTGCCACCGTCCAGCAACGCGAGGCAGGCGGCTGGGGGAGCGCCATGACCTCGACCATGTCCTTCTGCCCGACCCCCGGACACTGGACGCTGCGCGTGCTCGGCCCCCAGGGCACGGACTACTACACGAGTATCGACGCCTGAGCGCGATAGCCTGCCGGTACGGAAATCCTGGAGACCGAGTGGGAGGTACCACGTGACGGATATCGATTTCCCCCTGTGGGACACGGTGAGTTCAGCCCCGGCGCGTCCCGAAGCCACCCGGGTCACCATGGAAGGCGGAAACTCCCTGCAGAGCGTACGGCTTCTGCGGGGCTCAAGGTACCCGCAGGAATGGGTCGCCGCCTATTCCTTTCCGCCCTCCTTCCGGGGAGTCGGGCACTGGAACTTCTCCGGAGTGGCACTGAACGACTTCATACAAGAACTGGGGCAACTGGAATCGGATCACGACCCGGATGCTTTCCGGCGCCTCAGCGAGGCACTGCTGCCGCTGGACGCGGCAATGCCGACAAGCAGGACCACCGTCCTGGTCGACGGCGTGACAGTCGACGCACTGCGGTTCCAGGTCCTGGACGTCGGCTGGCTGCTGGTCTCGGACGATCACAACTTCGACTTCGCCATCGCGGGAATGCACTCGGCAGAGGTGCCGGCCCTGCGGCGGGCCGCAGTCGACATCTGGGAAGACGCGGTGGCCGAGCGCATACGCCAGCTGCTCAAGTAGCGCTTTGCCCCTTGGGGCGGCGCCCGCACCGCGAGCACTGCCCCACCCCAAGGGCCTGCTTGTCGAGCAAGACCGGAGGTCTCGTCATCCACGACCAGGCCACCCGCCTCACCCTCGACACGGCCACCACGCGGCTGGCGGGCTGACAACACGACACCGAGGCATCCGGCCCGCGGTCAAGCCGCGGGCGCAGCGCCGCCGTCCGGGCGTGCTGCCTGCTTGAGCTTCATCTCGGCCTTGTGCCGGTTGTCCACCCCGGCCCAGTACGGGTGGGCGTACAGCTCGGCGCTGACCACCGAGAACGAGGCCCGTGTCTCCTCGGTCGGGTCGCCGGCCCAGTCGGCCTCGGCGGTGAACCAGCGGCGCTGGAGTTCGAGCAGGTCAGCGGGGAAATCGGTGTCGGACACCGGCCCATCGTAGGTCGCACCCCCGGGCGGGCCGACGGCACGGCACCGGTCTGGGACACGCGGTCGCCGAGACCGTCGCCGCCTACCGCGGCCGCGTGCTGCTCGCCGCCGACCCGGAGACGTTCGACGCCGTCGACCAGGCCGTCGCCGACCTCCTGGCGCGGCAGGGCGCCGAGTGAGCCGACCAGTACCAACAGCCGGGCCACCCGACGGTCGCCGTGATCACCGACCGCACCGCCCAGCGCGCCAAGGAACTCGGCGCCACCGAGGCCCTGGGAGCGCCGCGCGCCGAACTCGAACACCGGCCGCGGCTCGGCCCTCCGATCCGCGCCGTCACCGAGGGTGGCCAGCAGGTCGAGCTGTACTCCACCCGCATCGAGGCAGCCCCCGCCACCGCCTGCCCGGCCCTCAACGTGGTCCACGCCTACGCCCCCGCCCCGCCCTGGCCGCCGACCGTGCGGATCGCCGCCGTCGTCCCCGAAGACCCGCCGCCCCCCGCGCCGTAGAACAAGGGCCTCCGGGCCGCCACCGCTACGCTGCTGCCGGTGCCCGCCGGTCCCGGGACGCACACCTCTGGGCCATCACCGGCGGGCACCGCGCCGCCGTCGGCCTGGGACAAAGCTGAGACACACCCTGTCTCAGCCCGCCCGGTATGCCCGATTCGCTAGGACGGTCCCACCCTGAAACCCCAGGTCGCGACGTTCTGCGTCCGGACCTGGGACAGGGCTGGGACAGCCGACCGCAACCGGCTGCCAGCCTTCGTCAGGGCTCCCGGAACCGGATCAGCGGCGGGTGTTCCACGGCGTCCGGGTCGGTGCGCGGGTCGTAGACGGCGAGCCCGGTCGCCCGCACCCGCCCGGCGATCCGTAGCCACTCCTTGTGGTCCGCCTCGGCAGTGAGGACCGATTGGTCGACGTTCGGGTCCTCCAGGGCCAGGCCCCGGACGCGCTGGAGCTGTTCCAGCGCCTTCTCCGCCGCCCGGTCGATCTCCGGCGGCGTCATCCCGTCCGCGTCCCGGCACACCAGCGCCCGGTGGAAGAGGTCCGTGTCCGGGTGGAGCACCAGGCGCTCGCCGGGCGGGCGCAGCCAGCGGGCCGGGATGGTGTGGGCGACCGTGCCGGGGAACGCGATGGCCTGCCCGTCCGTGTCGGTCACGATGCCGGTGATCTCGTACTCCTGGCCTTCGGCGAGATCGAGGGCCGCGGCCTGTTCGGCGCTCAGGCGCAGTCTGACGCGGACGGCCGGGAGGTCACGGCTGACCTGCACCGTGCCGGGCTCCTCGCCGAAGCCGGTCACCGTCACCGTGATGCGCCGGCCGCGGACCAGGTGCAGCTGCATGTTCGCCCGCCACTGCCCGGGCGTGTCTCCCGGACGGCGCAGCTCCTCCGGAAGCCGCTGGGGGATGCTCGCGATGTAGGTCCCGCCGACCACGACGTCCCCGGTACGCATCGCTGCTCCCCTTGCCCTGTGCCTGTCTCCATCGTGCCCGGCTGGTGCCTGCCAAGTTCGGTGTTCGGCGTGGCCGGGTGGACGGACCTGGGAGACTGGCGATCATGAGTTCCGACCGGCGCCCGCTGTGGCGGCCCTTCTCCGAGCCCGCCACCGACACCCCCGTCCCGTCGTCCGGCGGGGCCCGGCTGCTCGCGGTCGAGCGGGCCCCGTTCCTGGAGCCGCTGCCCGCCGCCGAGGTGTCCGAGGCGTCGGCAGTGCCGTCCTCCCGTCGTCGGCTCGGCCCTGGGGGTCTGGCCGCCTCCGCGGTATCGGACGACCGGAGCTGACCTCGCAGTGATCCGCCTTGGGCACCCCGGGCGGGCTGGTGAGAACGCTGTCCGCGATGGTGAGTTCGACCGGTGAGTTTCGTCCGCCGAAACTCAGCGCTTTTCACGCCGTAGAACGTGGCGTTCGCCAGCCGGTCCTTCTCCAGCTCGTCGGCCAGCTGCGTCCACCCCGCGCCGCGCCGCACCACGCCGAGGAACTTCCCCAGCGCCTCGTTGTCGTCCCACAGCTCCTGCGCCGCGCTGATGATCAGCTTGTTTCTTAACCTCACACTCGATCAGGCGCGAGGTTAAGGAACAAGCTGAGGATCTACGATTCGCCGTCGCCGAGGTTCGAGGGGTTGGGTTGGTCGTTCCCGCCGTCGCCGAGGTTCGGGGTGTCGCCGAGGTTCGAGGGGTTGGGTTGGTCGTTCCCGCCGTCGCCGAGGTTCGGGGTGTCGCCGAGGTTCGGGGTGTCGCCGAGGTTCGAGGGGTTGGGTTGGTCGTTCCCGCCGTCGCCGAGGTTCGGGGTGTC
>NZ_JBEOSV010000107.1:5811-18621 GCF_040303245.1 Kitasatospora sp. NPDC096077
GGGTTGGTCGTTCCCGCCGTCGCCGAGGTTCGGGGTGTCGCCGAGGTTCGGGGTGTCGCCGAGGTTCGAGGGGTTGGGTTGGTCGTTCCCGCCGTCCACGTTGACTCTCTGGGGGTCATCGCTTTCTAGCGCTTGCTTTTGTCCTGGCTGGTATATCCGGGGGTCACTGCTTTCCAGCTTTAGCTCTTTTCCTAGCTCTTCCCCTGCTGACCTCTTTTTGCGGTACTGCACGTCCTGGTCGCCCTCGGGTGGCCCCGTGTATTGATGTTCGCCGGGCTTTTTCCAGTCGGCGAAGGCTTCAAAATTTCCAGTGGTGAAACCGACTTTCCCGGAATTTGGCATCCACCCCTCGGACACCGCTGACTGTGAAATTCCCTGCTTCCCTCCCGACTTGTTTTCGACGTCATAGGAAGCAGTGCTGTAGACTTTTACATCCCCGTACGCGTGGCCCATAAATCCTGCTTCGAGCTTCTCGGTATTGGTGTTCTTGAAAGTGCCAATATAATTGGGATCGTTCCCGCCGAGGCGGATTTTTTCAGGGACCCCGGTTTTGTCGAATTGAACTGACTTTCCGTCGACTTTGCCTGCGACGTCATATTGGCTGCGATCCATGGCGGGGAATTTCGCGTTGCTTGCCGTTTGGAGGTAAACGTCTGCATTCGCCCCGTTTTGCTGCATGAGAAGGCGACTTTTCATCATGTGGTTATTGGAAAAGGCCTCGGAGGATGGATAGTAATAGACTGTTTCAGTCTGATTAAGAGACATGATCGGCTCCGGGGGTTTGTGCGGGAGAGGGTTCCCGGATGGGCTCACAGTCGTTCGGCCGGCCCGGTGCACCGGGCCGGGCTTGTTGGGCGGTGGTCTCGGGCTGGGCGGATCGCGCGCCGGTCCGCTACGCGCCTACAGAGGTGCCAGCGTGTGCTGTGGCTGGCTGATACTCGTCATCACCGTCGAACCGTGCGTCGGCACCCGAGGCCACCACGTCGGCGACTAGTACCGGACTGCCGACCTTGGACCCGGAGTTCATCTCGGCGATTCCTCGTTGGTCGGTGGTCGCAGTGCCGATCTTCTGGCCGGTCGTGGTGCTGTAGAAGGTGATTTGCCGCCCTGGAATCGGCTGGCCGCTGGCATCGGTGAGTTCGGCCGTGAAATCTCCGCTGATCGGTGCGTTGAGGGCCACGTGGCCACTGGTCGTCTGTGCTCTGAGCTGGACAGGCTGCTGGGTGGTAGACATGTCACTGACCTCCGCGATGTGAGGATGGTTGTTCTTTGGCGAAACTATTACGTGGCGGCGAAAAGCTCGCTCTGGGCTTCGGTAATGGAGGGGGGCATCTGATGCGGGCTCGTGGTGAAGCGCCAAAATGCCTGGATCGCGCATTGTGTGGAGTGTGCACAAGTCAAATAAGCCGCCCGATGGGTCCTCGCGAAAGGACGCATTCGAATATTGCAAAATAAAGGCGGGATTATTTCATGTAATTCCTGCCGTCAGTGTCGCCGCTGGTATTGCCGCGTGGGCGGGCTGACTCGTGGTCGGCAAGTTTTCGCCGAGTGGCACTCGCGCTACGGCGGCCCCGGGGTGACCTCAGTCAGGTCACACAAGACTCAGCAGAGCGCTCAGGAGAACTCGCCGGCTCAGGGGGGTGCTGGACCCGCCGACCATGATTGGCGATCGCCTGCTTTCTCTCTGTACCTATCTCAGCACGATCTGCTGCGGGACGCACTACGAACCGGGCAGTACTTCGATGGGGACGGACTTGGGGGCGGCCCGCCCAGCGCAGCCAGATCGCCATGCGGCCGGCGGCAGCTGTGCGGGCGAGCTTGTCGGCGGCGTGACGGTTGCACGTTCGATCTCGATGACCAGCCAGGGCAGCTCCGTGTGGTGGCACAGGAGGTCGTGCTTGCCATCCTCCGGGTGTTCGGCCAGCGCCTCCTACTTGCACTCGCAGCCGTTGCGGGCAGCCCACTGGCCGCCGACGCAGGACAAGTACTCGCGAGCCCGGTCGGCGTGGCAGGCCGCGAAAGCGAACGCACTCGTGCAGCTCGGCCGCCGGACACCGGTGAGTTTCGCCCGTCAAACCTTCCACCGCAGGTCACGGGGTTGGCCCGCCCCCGGAACCGAGAGGTGGGCCACCGCGTGGACGGGGAGCGTTACGCCGTGGCGCGCCGTCCGGCGTCCACGGCCTGGTCGAGGTGATGGGCGAGTTCGGGCAGCTGCCGGTCGGGGCAGCCGGCGGTGATGGTGCGGGGCATCGCGAGAGCGATGGCGCCCACCGCGGCCAGGGCGAGGCATTCGTCGGCGGTGAGGCCGGGCTCGTCGACCAACACCAGCCCGCTGAGCACGAAGACGTCCTCGGCGGCCAGGCCGCCGTCCTCGTCATCCTCGGCGTTCAGGTCCCGGCCGCAGGCGAGCACCGCCTCCGCGTACCCAGCCAGATGCCGGCTGCCGGTACGGGCGGCCAGCTCCGACACCCACACCGACGCCCTGCTCGCCGAAGCCGCCGCGATCCCCATCGCGGCAGCCAGTCGTGCTTGTTGCTCGGCCTGCGCGCGATCGGCCTCGGCCTCCGCGATCAGGTCCTCCTCGGCCCGAGCGGCTCGGGCGGCGGCAAAGGCGGCCCGCTCGGCGGCGAGGACCGACACCGCGCCACCGCCTTCGTCGTGGTTCGTCCGGTTGCCGGGCAGGGGGATCAGGATCGTCATGACCGGTCAAACCTTGTCGGCGTCGTCACGGTCACGCACGGCCCGGCGGGTTTCGTCCTGTCAAGGCGCCGCTTTCGCCTCGTTGAAACTCCCCGCCGCAGGTCAGAGCCAGGCCACCACTGGTGAGCGCTCGCCGAAGCCGGCCCGCGCTCACGTCGACCGGACGGCCCGCTCGCAGCGAGGGCAGATGTGACCGGCGTACTCGGGCGGGTACCAGCGCGAGCCTGGCCCGGAGGGCCGCCACGGGTCGACCGCCATGCCCATGGTGTCGAGCCCGCAGGCCGTCACCGGCAGCGGGTCGCCGGGCACGTCCGGGTCGGAGCCGGCGGCGTGCACGACCATGAGGTCCGGCTGCCCCGGCCGCTCGATCACCACGAGGATGCCCACGCCCCCACCCTCCGCCAGCCGCGGCCGCATCTGGTGACCGGCCACTGCGAGCGAGCAGACGGTGATCAGCGCGATCCGCTCGCTGCCGGCGGCCCGCTCGACGGCGTCGGCCGCCCGCGCCGACACGATCCGGTGCCGTTCCTCCGGCTGCCGCCCGGCGAGCTCCGCACCCACCCAGCCGCCCGCCGGCCCGCCTCCGACACCTCGGCGACTACCTCGTTCACCGCGTGCTGCCGCTCGCGCTCCCGCTGCTCCTGGTCCTCGTCCCCGGCGCCAGCATCGTCAAGGTCACGCACGGCCGGTGAGTTTCGCCCCGACCAAACTCCCCACCGCAGGTCAACGCATTAGCAGCCATGGGCCGGGCTCGCCTTCGTTTCGCCGGAACCGCCCGCCGGATGCCACGTGAATCGGGATACTCGGCCCCGTGAGGACGAAGAGCCCGGCGGGCCTGGAACTGCCTCGGATCCTGCCCGGCAACCCGGCCTGGATCCAGCGCGCCGTCTACCTCTCGGAGGTCCTCAGCCTGACCGCGGCCGCGGCCCGCGTCCGTCCGAGCGAATACCCACTCCCGGCCCTGACGCTGGAGACGGCGGGTACGGTCATCGGGGAGATCGCCGCCGGCCTCACCACCACCGCAGAGGACACCGAGCCCCCGGCCGTCCTCTACGTCCTCCCGGCCTGGGCCCTGAAAGCCCTACAGGACGTCCTCGCCGCGCTGCACGCCGCAGCCGGCGGCGGGAACGGGGAGGAGATGTCCGGGCTGCCCTCGACGCTGGCGCTGCTGGGAGAGAGCCTGGACTACCCGCGGGGCCGGACGCCGTCCGAGATGGCGGCGGACCTGGAGCCGGTGGTCGCGGTTCTCGCCCTCGACGGTCCGGCAGTGCGGGCCGCGGTCACCGATCTGGCCCTGAACCGGTGGCAGGCCGGCACCGAGACGGCGCTCACCCAGGTCTACGCGCAGTGGGTCCACCTCGGGGTCCCGTTGTAGGCCGTGCCGCAGAAACCCACGCCCCGGCCTGCCAGATCCGGACTTTCGCCCCGCACCAGGGGGCGGGGCGAAACCCGCCCGGTGCGCTGACCTCGGCGGCTACGATCCCGGGCATGGACAGCGCCCCGCCGACCGCCGCCACCGACCAGCCGGCCGACAGCGCGGCCCCCACCCGGCAGTGCGCCCGCCCCGGCTGCTCCAACCCGGCACCGAAGGGCCCGACCGGGCGCCCGAAGCAGTACTGCTCCCGCTCCTGCCGCAGCAAGAACGACCGCGCCAAGGCCAAGGCCCGCGAAGCAGCAGCCGCGAACGCCACACCGCCAGCTGCTCCGGACGCTGCACCCGGCCCCGCCGCTGCACCGCTCCACGCCGCACCTGCTGCACCCGACCAGGGCATCGTGCCGGACTGCGCTGCACCTGTTGCACCCGCGGCCGCCGTCCCGGCCGACGACGTCCTCGCCCGCTGGGGCGAGGACGGCCGCAACCTCCTCGGCGTCGCCGACGCGCTGCGCCGCCGCCTGGCCCGCTTCCTGGAGGAGACCGCCGCCGGCGACCCGGCCGACGCGTTCGCAGAACTCGCCCGGGTACTGCCCGCCTACGGCACCCGCGCCTACCGCGCCGCGCAGGACATCCGGGACAAGGCCCGCTGGCCGGACCTGAGCGAGCACGAGCGCCTGGTTGCCCGCTCGCGCGAGCGGATCGACCGCTGGGGCCTCGACGACCAGGACGACGACGGACCGGAGGAGACAAACGCCCCGCGGGGCGAAACCCCCGCCCCCACCCCTGCCGCCGCGCCAGCCAGCTTTCCCACCGCCCGGCCGACCGCAGGGACAGACCCTCGGCACCTGCCCACCTGGCAGTCCGCTGCCGAGACCGCCGAGCAAGCCCGCCGGACAGCCTGCACCGACCCCGAGGAGCGCTTCGACTTCCCCGACTTCCTGGACGACCTGGAAGTGACCTTCGGCCCCGGCTGGGAACTCGGATCCTGGCACACCCCCAACGCCCAAGGCGTCCTCCAGCTGCGCCACCGCAGCACGCCGATCGGCTGGACCGCACCCCTGCCCGAAGGCCCGTGGGGCCGAGCCGGATGGATCGCCCTCCTCTACCAGCCGCCCGGCGCCGCCAGGCTCCTCACCGACAACTTCTCCCGCCCCAAGACCCACCCCGCCGCCGACCTGGCCCTGGATGCCATCCGGCGCGCGCACACCGCCCGCAGGCCCACCGCGCCGCGCTGACCCACGCTCACCAGGCCCCAGGGCCACCATGGTGGTAACGCGCGACGGCCTCCAGCAGCGCTTGCCGCGCACCCCACAGCCGACCCTGCTCGGCCGCCAGACAGTCAGCCGCCCACACCGGCAACGGCCGCCCGAGCACCACCGCTCCCAACGCCTCCTCCAGCGCGCTGCCGGCCTTCTTCCAGTCCTCCAGCTGCCGGACCAGCCCCCGCACGAAGACATCGACGGCCAGGCCCGGATCCTGCCCGTCCTGCCGGGCCTCCTGTGCCACTTCGCCGAGGACGTCCTCGTCCAGGTCCTCGAACACCGTCTCCCACCGCTCGGCCACCAGCTGCTGATGGCCGGCCAGCACGCCTTGCAGCCCGTCGTCGACAGACTCCTGAGACCAGGGCACCGGGGACCGCGGCGCCCGGCCCACGACGGCGAAGGCCCGGCCGGCGACACCCGGCCCCAACCCGGCGCCGCGCCGCGGACGGGGCGAAAAAGTGCTGCTCACCCCCGCTCCAACGCCGCCGGACCCACAATCGTCACCCCGAGCCGCCGAACCCGCGAGGCAAGACCGCCCGGCCACGCACCGCAGCCCGGCCGCGCACCGCCTCGGTGCCGCCGACCGCCAAGGGCCGCCCGAGTGAAGAAGCATGTTGATGGCCTGCGCCGGGTAGTGTGCCGACCAGGGCCTGAGCCGCCGTCACGGCGCGAGGGCGGGCCCGGCGAGGCGAAAGAGCCCGCCACGGATCCCCGGGCGTCTCCCCGGGGGCGTCCCGACGGCGACACCTGGCTCTCCACCGATGCGCCCCACGTCCTTGCCCTGCTCCGAGCCGCCTGCAACCAGCGGCTGACCTGACCCGCACTGCTGTGGCGCCATGCTTTGTGTGGCGTCAGCGGATCAGCCGGTGCAGTACTGGGACGCTGACTCCAACGGCGCTCAGTCCGGCGAGGACGGCACCGGCCGCAGGGCTGCCGCTGAGAAAGGCGAGCCCTCCGACGATCAGGCCGATGACGGCCGCGATGAGGAGGACGAGGGCCGCGTACGCGGTCAGGAGCGGGTCGGTCTCGGGCTGTGCCTGCGAGGTGCGTTCGGGCATTGTCATGGCTTCCTCCATGGTTTCCGGTCGGCGGTGCGCCGGGGGACAGGGAAGAGCCTGTGGCTGATCTGGATAGTCCGAAAGCGGAAGCGGCATTACCGCAGGTAAGGTTCGGACAACAGCGGGTTGTCCCAGGACGTGCGAGGCAAAGGGGGAGCCTGAGCTGGGACGGGGAGTGCAGCATGCGAGGTCGGGGCGGAAGGCCGTGGGGGCCGGTGCGGGCCGAGACACCCGAGGCCGAGGCATTGGCGCTGTTCCTGCGGGCCCAGGTTGATGCCAGCGGGCTGACGATGACCATGGTCGCGGAGAAGATCAGGTACTCCAGATCACAGGTCGGGCTCTACCTGTCCGGCCGGGTACCGGACCAGTCCTTCGTCACCGAGCTGATCAGGGTGACGGTGGCAGAACCGGTGCTACGCGGCAGGCGTCAGGCCGAAGCCACCCGGCTGGTGCACGCGGCCAGTAATCCGCGTTCCGCCCATGCCGCCACCCGGGAGAACGGTCACGGGCTCGGCGCCGAGTTGGAGCTGGCCCGCGCCCGACAAATAGAGACCTACGAGCGGCTGACCAGGGCTCTGGAGCAGCAGGCCGAGATCCAGGACGCTGCCCGGAACTCCGCGCAGCTGGTGATGATACTTCTGACTATGATCAGTGCATTGGAGGAGCGGGTGGGCAGTCTGTCCGCCGAACGCGACAGGCTCCTCGGCCAGCCTGATCACCTGCGTGCGCCAGACGACATCCGGCAGCAACTCGGCCGCGCACTGCACCAAGAGCGTCGGGCCAGGGAAGAGCTGGCACGAGCCCGGGAGAAGCAGCGTCAGGCAGAGGAGCTCACTGACCGCGTTCAGCGGCGTGTGCTGGAGCTAACCGGCGAACTGGAGCGGCTCCGGAGCCTTGCCCGTGGCGGTCCGGCCGGTGAACCGCCGTCCGGATCTGGCGCGTCCATGGACATGGACATGGACTCGGACGAGCGCAGTACTACAGACCTGGTGGGCGACGACATCGATCAGGCTCTCACCCGTGCTGCCGCCGTCAACGATGACCAGACCCTTCAGCACATTGCTGGAGAGCTCCAGGGCCCGTCCGGATGGGAACCAGCCGACGGTTCGGGCCCCGCTATCGAACCGTCCGGGGTTGTCCGGGACGGCCAGGACAACCCCGCTACCGTCGAGTTCCTCACCACGCTCTGGGAAGAGTCCCGAGATGCTCGCGGCACCGGTGACTACAGCAAGGCTGCGGGCCTTCTCGCAGACCTGGTCCAGAGGTGCGAGCGGGCCCTGGGCAGCGATCACCCTGACACCCTCGAAGCCCGCCATCGCCATGCCTGCAACGTCAGTGAGTCGGGTGACCGGGCTGGGGCGGTGCGTCTGCTCGCGGACCTCATCGTGGACCGCGAGCGGGTCCTGGGCAGCGATCACCCTGACACCCTCACGACTCGGCAACAACACGCCTATAGCGTCGGTGAGTCGGGTGACCGGGCTGGGGCGGTGCGTTTGCTCGCAGACCTCGTCGTGGACCGTGAGCGGGTTCTGGGCAGCGATCACCCTGACACCCTCGAAGCCCGGCATCAGCACGCCTATAGCGTCGGTGAGTCGGGTGACCGGGCTGGGGCGGTGCGTCTGCTCGCAGACCTCATCGTGGACCGCGAGCGGGTCCTGGGCAGCGATCACCCCTTCGTCCTCATCAACCGGCACCAGCACGCGTACAACGTCGGCCAAGGGGGAGACAGAGTGGGCGCCGGCCGACTCTACGCCGAGATTGCGCAGGACGAAGCTCGGCTAGGGGGCCCGGCCCACCCTCACGCACTCCTGGCCCGCTCCCAACAGGCCTACAACCTTGGCCAAGCAGGGTACTGGGCCGACGCCTCCCAGATCTACGCCCGGCTTGCTGCGGACTGCGAGCGGGCCCTGGGACCTGACCACCCCGACACCCTCGTCAACCGCTATCAGCATGCCTACAACCTCGGAAAGTCCGGCAAAGCCGCCGAAGCAGCAAGGCTTCTGCAAGGAATCCTGCACACCCAGGCCCGAGTCCTGGGCCCGAACCATCCCAGCACCGTCGCCACCGGCCGGTGGCATGACCATTTCGCAGGATGAAGATGCCTGTTCTCGGCAGCCAGGACGGAGACCGGCACGTCGACCGTGCACTGACGCCCGCCAGACCACAGTCGTCCTCGTCGACCGACTCCGCGCGGAGTTCACTGTGCCCGGTTCGGATCCGCCAGTGGCCGCGTGCCGCCGGTCCCCTCTGCGTGTAGGGCGGACGGCGCCTGAGGCACCGTCGCGGCGCGCACACGGGCCTGGGTAGGGCGAAACCGGCCCGTCGAACTCCCCGGGTGTTTCCCCGGGGGCGTCCCCGGGGGCTTCCCTTCCGAGGGTTTCGACATTCCCGCAGGCCAGGGCCCAAAATCGAGGCCGCCAAGCTTGCCGACAACCCTCTCCCTCCCCTTCCTGTCCTTGGCTTGTGGTGTTGGCGGTTGGGTGGGGCGGTACGGTCTCGGGTTCGCTCCTGGTTGTGGAGCGACGTCGGGATGTCAGCGCCCGGCGACAGGAAGTGTCAGCGGCGGCGACACGAACCGGTCACTGGCACGTCCGGGTAACGAAGGTTCACAACGGACTCGGCGCCTGGCGCCGCTCCTGACGTTGCGGTGTCGTTCGACACGACGGGCCCTGTTGCCGCTCCGGGTCCGCTCTGCCCCTTCCCTTCGTGGCCGGGTGGCCGCGCGCCTCCCGGTGGTCGGCGCTGGTGGGGCGGGGCAGGGGTGGTGCGGCGGCCGGGCGGTGTCGGTGGCGTGAGGTAGAGAGGCAAGACGATCACCGTCACGGGGAGCAGCATGGATGACCACGACGAGTACGACGGCCAGGGCGAGCAGCCGCCCGGTGGCTCGGCCGGCCCCGGCCGGGTCCACTTCCGCCGCTCCGCCCGCAACCCCAACGGCTCCACCGCCCCGCTGCGCGCGGATGTGCTGGCCGCGCTGGGCGTGTTGAAGATCGCCACTTACAAGCAGCTGCATGCCCTGGTCGCCGACGACGAGTACCGCGACCACCACCGCGTCGAGCACGTGGCGGAGGCGGTGCGGGACCTGGAGAAGCACAAGCTGGTCGACGCGCGTGGCACCACCTCGCCGCCGGGCCGCCGCCCCGCCAAGGCTGCTGCGGACAGCGGAGGAGCCGAGGGCGCCGGGGATGGTCAGAAGGCCGTGAAGCCGAAGCCGGGCGGGCCCGGCGCCCAGAAGATCGTCGGCCTCACCCTGCTCGGCCTCGCCGCTGCGGCCGAGGCGCTCGGTGACGACCGCGACATGGGCGGCCACGCCCGCGGCGCCGGAGCCACCGGCGCCCCGCACGCCATGCTCGTCAACGAGCTGATCATCACCGCCGTCACCGGAACGACCACCCACGGCGCCCCGCCCCGCACCGACACCCGCCAGGCACCCCCGCGCCGCGCCCTGCCCACCGGTCCGCTGCCCGGCGGCATCGAGGCCTGGGCCACCGAGACGCCCCACACCATCACCGGCAAGTTCAACGTCATCCCCGACGCCGTCGTCCGCCTTTCCGAGCTCGGCATCCCGGTGGCCTTCCTGGAGCTCGACCGGGGCACGATGACCGACGTCCGGAAGGTCGCGGGAAAGCTCGACAACTACAAGCGCTACTTCGACCGCACCGTCCAGGACGGCGGCCAGGAGCGCCTTGAGGTCGAGGTCCGCTACAACGCCCCCGAACCCGCCTACGGATACAGCCCCCGCAGATCCGTCCGTCCGCCCGTGCTGTTCGTCCTGGACCAGGGCACCAAGGGCAGCCGCCCCCGATACAGCCCCGAGGCCCTGGAACAGCGCCTGAAAGACCTGCGCAACGCCACTGCGGAGCACTGGCAGGGCTGGGCTCACGAGCAGGAGGGCGTCACCTACGCCACCTTCCACGGCAAGATCCCCGTGCTCGGCACCACCGTCGAGCGCCTACGCGAACACGGCTGGCAAGGACCCACCTGGTGGCGCTTCGGCCGGCCCGGCTGGCACTCCCTCACCGACGCCCTCGACGACCAACCCGACTGGGACCTCATCGACCAACGCCGCCAAGAACGCGAGGACCAGGAGCAAGCCGAACAGAAGCGCGCCGAGCAGGCCAAGCACAACGCCGAGACGGCCAAGCTGCGCAAGGTGCTGCTCGCCGCCCGCGCGCACAACGACGCCCTGCACCCCTGCTACACCTGCCACGGCCCGCTCGGCGGCGCCCACGACTCCCGAGACGAGCTGTACGAGCCGGCCGACCCGGACCGCCTGGAGTGCCCCTCCTGCGACCACCAGCGCCGCACCACCAAGGCACAGCCCATCGTCCTGGAACTGCCCACCGCCCGCGCCCTGCGCCGGGCCGAGAAGAACGGGCCACCCGAGGACGACCCCTGGTGGCAGGTGCGCCTCCTCCACGCGCAACGCTGGCCGAAGCAGGCCCGAAGTGACGGGGAAGTCCCCTACAGCATGACCCAGATTCCGTACGGGCGGTCCATGCCATAGGGTCTCCCGCCCTCCGGGCCGTCCTCGGCCCGCGAAGGAAGAAAGAAACCATGACCAGAACATCCCACTAATCGGAGAGACGGCGTCCGCGCAACCCCGCGCGGGCGCCGTTTGCATTCCCGCCGAAAACCCTGCTAAAAGATTCACTACTGGTGAAGTCGAAAGGAAAAGGCCATGCGCAGAATCATCAACCCGCGTGAATCGGTCCGCCGCAAGGCCACCGGAATGACCCGGGAACAGATCACCGAAGCCACCCAGGAAGCCGCCATGTGGGAACGCCACCGTTCACGCGTCTGCGATAACGCCGACGACGAAGCCATGATCAAAGATGCCATCGCCCGCCACAAAGAATGGCGTCGCATCGGCTACGTCATGGCCGAAGAACACCTCACCACCTACGACCCCGACCGCGACCCCACCGTCCAGCGCTGGAACCGAGAGGCCCGCGCCCGCGAACTCGCCGAAGCCGCCGCCCAGGCCCAAGCCGCCGAGCGCGCGCACCAAGAGCAGCAGCCCGCCCCGGACACCGCCCCCAAGACCAAACCCCTCCTCACCGCCCTCGCCCGCGCCGGCCTTCACCCCACCGAAACCGACCACCACACCGTCGGCCAGCTCACCCACCTCGACCACGACACCATCACCCGCATCGCCACCTGGATCGAAGCCGCCCACGACAACGCACTGCGCCGGGCCGCCTCCGCACCCGCGCCCCGGCCGCCCTGGCGCCGCCCGCAAGCCCTGTAGCAGCGGGCCCACTCCGCAGCCTTCCAACCGGCCAGCGGCCTTGCGCCCGATGACCGGCCCGAGACCGCCCCGCACCGGGCCACGGCCAGCTGCCGTACGGTGTCCTAGGCACCTGAGAGAGGGAGGTACCGATGAGCGCCCAGCCGATCCACGGCCCCGAGCTGATCCCACAGCCCGCCCAAACGCCCCTGGCCCTGTACGAGGCGGTCGCCGCCCTCATGCCCAGCCGGCTGACCGAGATGACCGCAGACCAGGCCCGGGCCATGACCGAAGCCGTCGAGCGCCAGAGCCTCAAGCCCCTGCTCCGCTTCACCACGAAGTGGGCGGTCGACGTCGAGATCGCACGCCACCCCGAGACGCTCGCCGAGCTGCACCGCGCCGAGTACCTCGCCAACCACGCCCAGAGCCCGGAAGAGCGCAAGCAACAGGCCGCCCTCGCCGGAGCCATCGTGAACGCCGCCGCCGAAGCGGTGCGCGGATGACCTGGGCCTGGGAGTACAACCCGAACGAGGACCACGTCGTCACCGGCGCGCCGCTCGCCTTCGTCGCCCAGGTCGAGAGAAAAGCCGACGAGATCGTCCGCGCCGCCGCCGCCCTCTACCTGGACGGCACCACCTACCAGGGGGTCGGCGAGAAGATGAAGACCGCCGACGTCGAAGACGGCCTATTCTGGTACATGACCGTCCCGCGCGACGAACGCATCTACATTCTCCGAGTCCAGGCCCTTTAAGGCCACCGGCGGGAATTTTCCGAAAACCCTCGACCGGAAACACAAAGCTGGCCCCCGATGAAATGGGTTTTGAAGAACAGCTGCTTCAGATTGCGCGAGATGGCCAAGTCCACACCCCGCATCCGGCAGGGTTTCCTGACAGGCTCAAACTGATACACACCTGATGGCCGGCTGGCGTATGCCCATTGCCACCGCTGCTTGCGACGGATCGGCAGGCGCCCGCGATCCCCAGGGCCAGTCCGAAGAGGACTCCACACGCGGCGCCCACCCCTCCCCCTAGTCAGCCTGTCGTGAGTTCAGCCATTTCCCCTGCCCAGCTGGTTGACTGGGGCTCAGCCTCACGGGCCGCCGGAGCGAAGCGGAGCGGCCCGGCCCGAGCGCGAAGCGCCGGGCCCACCCGGGCGAAGCCCGGGTGCGGACACGCGGAGCGGGTG
>NZ_JBEOSV010000108.1:0-18532 GCF_040303245.1 Kitasatospora sp. NPDC096077
GCCCGGTCGATCAGGTCGCGCAGCTGCAGCACATAGGTCTGCACGGTGGTGCGCGCGCTGCGCGGCGGACGGCCGGACCACAGTTCCTCGGCCAGCACCCCGGCCGGGACCACCTGGTCCGCGCGTAAGGCCAGTAGCCCCAACACCTGACGGGGCTTGGGCGCCGTCGGCACCACCGACTCCCCGCACACCCGGACGTCCAGCGCCCCGAGCACCCGAATTTCCACGATGACCACCCCAATCACACGGAACGCCACGGCCCCTCCGCCGCGGCCGGCACCCGGGTCGACACCCCTGGGTCAACTGTCACCAGTCAAAAACAGGACGCGCGGTTTGTCAATACAAAACCGAACGCTCTGTTTGTTTCTGGAAGCGGAGCGTCCCCCTGCCGTCCACTCGGGGCGCGACGACCCTGCGGACACCATGAGTCGACATCAGCTCACCCATCGTGTCCGCGCCCGGACAAACCGAAGGCGGCGTCGGACCCCCATGGATCCCGCGCCGCCACCAATTCACCTGCCCCGCACCGGCGTCCGCACCGGCGTCCGCACCGGCCTCCGCACCGGCCTCCGCGAGCGGCAGGGCCAACCCCGCCCGACCCGAGCCCGGCCGGCACCGACCGCGGATCAGCCCACGCCGACCCCGTCCGCGACCGCCTCGACCCCGGCGAGCACCTCCGCCGCCTCACCGTCGCCGCCCTCGCCGCCCTCCCGGGCCAGCCGGGCCGCCTCGACCTCCGCGACCACCTGCCCGCCGCGGTCCGGCCCCATCTGCAGCGAGCCGAGCACCCCGGGCACCGCGACGCTCGGCATCAGGTGCTGGAACAGGCCGGACACCCGCAACTCCAGGTCGGCCCGGCCGGAGAGCTTCTGCGACTGGATCTGAACACCCGTCCAGGCGGCGGTGATCAGCCACGCGGTGTCGGCCGGGACCACGTGCGGCAACAGCTCGCCGCGCTCGCCGGCCGCCGTCAGCAGCGCCTCCATCCGACTGATCCAGCCGGGGATCGCCCCACCGCCGAGGTCGTCGAACAGGTCCTGGCCGAGCGAGAGCCGGGCGCCCGCGCTGAGCAGCGGATCACGCGGCATCAGATGCGCCACCACCATCCCGGTGTCCACGAACTCCTGGAGTTTGCAGCTCCGTTCGGGCACTCCGTCCTGGACGAACTGCTCCTCCACGACACCTTGCGCGAGATCCCGCTTGGAGGCGAAATGGAAATACACCGCACCACGCGTCACACCGGCCCGGGAGACCACCTCCCCGATGGTGGCGCCCTCGTAGCCGAACTCGTCGAAGACCGACGCCGCGGCCTCCAGGATCAGCCGACGCGTCCGGAGCGCCCGTTCCTGCCGTACCACCGCAACCACCCCGCCCTGAGCTCCGGGAAAACAAAACCAAACACCCCGTATCTTAGCTACGGGCTCCCCACGGGCGACAAGACGATGTCACCGAATCAGCCGTCCCTTTCTCTCCTCCCCCACCCGCCCCAGGCGTTCCCACCCACGCTCTCCCAGGTTCCGCCCCACGGAACGGGACCCGCACCGGGCCGGCGTTCCGTCGACAAACGCGCCCTTCACTCGGAATGACGCCCCGGAAACCGAACGATCGGTTTCTTCTTTCTCAGCGACTGCCAAGCGGAAGCCCGACCACCCCATTCCTCAACTGATTGGTTGAATACCCGGGCACACCGGAGTAGCGTCGTTCTCAACCAGTCGGTTGAGAACAAACCCGAGGTGCACGATGGCCGTCGACCAGCTCTCCCGGGCCTTCGTGGCCCTGGCCGACCCGACCCGGCGCGACATCGTCGCCCGGCTCTCGGTGCGGGACGCGACCGTAGGCGAGCTGGCCGAGTCCTACGCGATGTCCCTGCAGGCCGTCTCCAAGCACCTCAAGGTGCTGGAGGAGGCCGGACTCGTCAGTCGCAGCCGGGACGCCCAGCGGCGACCGTGCCGCCTGGAACCCCAGGTGCTCGACCTGATGACGGGCTGGATCGAGCGCTACCGCCGCCAGGCCGAGGCCCGCTTCGGCCGGCTGGACGCCGTCCTCGCCGAAATGGACGAGGCCGACGACACCCACGACATCGAAGGAGCCCCGCGATGACCCCCACCGCCGGCAACGAGACCCGGATCGAAGCGGACCCGACGCTGCCCACCATCCGGATCGTCCGCGAGTTCGACGCCCCGCAGCAGCGGGTGTTCCGGGCCTGGACCGAACCCGAGCTGGTCGCCCGGTGGCTCGGCCCCGAGGACCTCGACATGAAGATCGAGGACTGGGAGGCCCGCACCGGCGGCCACTACCGCTACACCATGCACCGTGACGGCCGGCAGGTCGCCGCCTTCTACGGCTCCTTCCACGAAGTCCGACCGGCCACCCGGCTCGTCCAGACCTTCACCTTCGAGGGCGTGCCGGACGGCGTCTCGCTGGACACCGCCTCCTTCGAACCGGTCGGCGAGGGCCGCACCCGCGTCACCGTGCTGTCGGTGGTCGACGGCCTGGCGTCCCGGGACGCGATCCTGGCCAGCGGGATGGAACGCGGCGTGGTCGAGGGCTACCGCAAACTGGACGCCCTGCTCGCCGCAGACCCCGTCTGAACGGAAGGCCCCCGGAGCCCGTCAGGGCAGCACGGCCACCGCCTCGACCTCCACCAGCTGGTCCGCGTAGCCGAGCACCGAGACGCCGAGCAGCGTGCTGGGGGCGTCGTGCTCCCCCAGGTACTCCCGGTACACGTTCCACACCTTCACCAGGTCCGCCTGATCGCTGGAGGCCACGTACACGGTGGTCCGGGCGATGTCCGTGAGCCCCGCGCCCGCGTCCTCCAGCACGGTTATCAGATTGCGCATCACCTGGTGGGCCTGGCCCTCGTAGTCACCGACCGCGACGGTGCGCCCCTCCTCGTCCAGCGGGCAGGCCCCGGCCAGCCAGAGCGAACGGGCCGGGGCGTCGACCACGGCCGCGTAGGCGTAGTCGACGGCCGGGGTCAGCCGGGTGGTGCGGAGCAGCTTGACGGCACCGCTCATGAAGTCCTCCAGGGGTCGCCACCGGGTCGTTTCGTGCCCATCGTTGGCTCCGGCCCCACGACCGTCAAACAGTTTTCCTGCGAACTCCCGGGCCCACCAAGGCCGGTGCCGCCACGATTCACCGTTGCGGGTGATGGCGGGCGGAGCCCCGGGCCGCGATCCTGGTGGCCACCCACGCCGCCCACGCCGCCACCGCAAGCAGCACGACCACCGCAGCGACCGCGACCACCGCAGGGGAGTCGACCGATGGAATCCCAACCGCCCAGCCCCGACCAGGCCTCCGGAGTCGGACGCCGCCGCATGCTCGGCCTCGCCCTCGGCGCCGGACTCGTCCCGGCCCTCAGCACCGCGTCCCAGTCCGCCCAACCCGCCCACGCCGCAGGCCCGTCCGCGCCCGCCGACCGCTCCGCCGCCCTCGGCCTCCGGGTCGCCGCCGTCGCCACGGCGCAGATCGGCGTGCCGTACGCCTGGGGCGGCGGCGACCGGCTGGGCCCGGGCCTCGGCTTCTGCGACGGGGAGAACGGCTACCTCAACGGCGTGTGCCTGGGCGAGAGCACGGTCGGCTTCGACTGCAGCGGCCTGTCGCTCTACTGCTGGTACCGCGCCAGCCACGGCACCGTCGAGCTCGGGCACTACACCGTCGCCCAGTTCAATCTCAGCGCCCCGGTCGACCGCGACGCCCTCGCCCCCGGCGACCTGCTGTTCTTCTCCCGTCCCGACGCCCCGCTGCACCACGTCGGCATCTACGCGGGCGACGGCGCGATGATCCACGCCGAGCGCACCGGCACCCTGGTGGCCCGGGTCGAGCAGGTACTCGACCTGCCGCGCTGGGCGGGCGAGTTCGCCGGCGCCCGCCGCCCCGGACCGCACCCCGGCTGAGCTCACACGGAGCCGCGCCGCTCTCCCATCCCCTCGTCGACCCGCCGCAGCAACTCCTGCAGCACCCGCCGCTCCCCCGCGTCCAGCGGCGCCAGCACCTCGTCCTGCACCGCCCGTGCCCGGGCCTCCAGTTCGGCCAGCAGCGCCCGCCCGTCGGCCGTGACCGAGACGGAGACCCGCCGTCGGTCCCGCGCGTCCCGGCTGCGTTCGACGTACCCGGCCGCGCCGAGCTGCTCGACGACCTTCCCGAGGTCGCTGGGGTCGATCCCCAGTCGCCGCACCAGGTCCCGCTGCGCCTGCGGCCCGAAGTCGGCCAGCGCCGCGAGCACCGCCATGTCCCAGAGCCGCAGGCCGCGTTCGGCCAGCTGCTCGGTGAGCCGGCCGCGCGCGGTCCGGCCGATCCGGGCGAGCAGGAAGGTGCTGAGGCCGAGCAGGGCCGGCGGCAGTGCGCCGGACGGGGCGGGGGTCTCGGAGGTCATGGCGGCATTCTAGGGTCGCTCCCTATAGTGGGTTCCGACCCACTGTTTCCGGCTCAGGAGTCAGCCCGTGGACGCGCTCTACCCCCGCCTGCTCGTCACCCGCTTCGCGGAGACCTTCGCCTTCTACCGCGCCGTGCTCCCCGCCCTCACCGGCGCCGTCCTGGTCAAGGGCACACCCGAGGGCCCGTACGCCAACTGGGACGTCGACGACCAGGCCGTCCTGGTGCTCTTCGACCGCGCCGCGCTGGCCGCCACCCTCGGCACCGGCGGCCTGCCCGCCCGCCCCGGAACCCCCACCCAGGACACCGCGATGCTGGTGTTCCGGGTCGACGACGTGGACGAGGCGCTCGCCCTCTGCCTCAGCTGCGGAGGCACCCCTGCCGCCCCGGCCACCGATCGCCCCGAATGGGGCCCCGGCCTCCGCACCGCCCATCTGCGCGACCCCGAGGGCCACCTGATCGAGCTGCAGGCCTACTGACCGCCGGGGTCCCGCCTCCGGCGCCCGCCGAGGTACACGGCCGCCCGGGTTCCGGCCGCAACGCGGCCGCCACGAGCCGGGCCCCACCCGCACATCCGTCACCGTGCTCCCGCTCGCCGATCCCACCCCCGCCGCCGTACAGCACCGAGGCGGCGAGCAGGGCGGCGGCGGTGCCGAGGACGCGACGAACGAGCATGACGGACACGGCGGTTCCCCCCTGGAAGGGCGGCCCGGGCACTCCACACCGGGCTTGTTGCGTTCCAGTCAAACCCGCTCTGTCCCGCCGCCTGAAGAGCCGGCCGCTGGACAGAGCCTGCAACGGCCGCATGCTGCCAGCGCCGACGGCGGAATCCGCCCCGGGCCGGACCGGCCGCGCCCGGAGCGAGCCGCGCCCGACCCGGGACCGACCCGGGGACCGACCCGGGTGTCAGCGGTGGAAGACCTGCAACTCGCGGACCGCGTCGTTGAAGTTCGCCCCCAGGTAGGAGGCCGGGAGGTCCATGGTCTTCTCCACACTGAGGGTCGACCAGAGGTGGACGGCGTTGCAGTTGTTGTAGCCCTTCATCGAGGAGACGTTCAGCGCCACGTTGATGTAGTTGACCAGGTGGTAGCCGGTGCCGTCACAGCCTCCTCCATTGCCGTAGAAGGAGTAGAGGACGCCGCCCTTGTAGCCGGCGTCCCGGTACTCCTCCAGCAGCAGCGTGTCGCCGGCCGGCTGCTCGGCGGTGCGGTCGTGGCCGCCGGCCCGGGCGAGCGCGTCGGCCCGGGAGTCCGGCGAGCAGGCCCGGCCGAGCACCGGGGAGAAGCCGTCGGCGCCGGGCAGGTGTCCGAGGACGGCGGCGCAGTACTGCACCTCCGGTACGGGCAGCGGGCGGAGCGCGGTCGGAGCCGCCGGGGCGGCGGCCACCGCCCCGGCGAGGGCGAGAGCGGCGGCGAGGACGGGAGCGACGAAGCGGCGCGGTCGGCGCACGGGTACCTCCGGAAGGATCGGGACAGTGGGACCGGGTGGGGACGGCGGCGGCCGTGGACCCGGCCGCCCGTCCATTCGACGGGCGACCGCCGCCCCGCCCGCGCCGACACACCGCGCACCGCACTAGTCGTACGGATACGACCGGTTCACCCGGCGGGCGCGTCCGGCCACAGCTCGGCACTGCACCCGGCGACCAGCGCGCCGATCCGCCCCCAGGCCTCCTCGGCCGGCATCGGCGCCAACCGACGGCCGTCCCGCAGCCGCAGCGCGACCAGGTCGTCCGCCGCCTCCTTGGCGCCGATCACGGCCTGGTAGGGCACCAGTCGGGCCGCCCGGATCCTGGCCCCGAGGGTGCCCTGCTCCGGTCCGGCGACCTCGACCCGCAGTCCGAGGTCCAGGCAGCGCTGCCGCAGTCGCTCGGCCTGCGGCAGTTCGGCGTCGGAGATCGGCAGCAGCACCACCTGGGCGGGGGCCAGCCAGGCCGGGAACGCCCCGCCGTACAGCTCGATCAGGTGGGCGACCACCCGCTCGACGCTGCCGATCACGCTGCGGTGCACCATCACCGGGCGGTGCTTGGCGCCGTCCGGACCGATGTAGTGCAGGTCGAAGCGCTCCGGCTGGTGGAAGTCGATCTGCACGGTGGAGAGGGTGAACTCGCGCCCGGCGCCGTCGGCGATCTGCACGTCGATCTTGGGACCGTAGAACGCGGCCTCGCCCTCCGCCGCCTCGAACGGCACCCCGGAGCGCTCCAGCACGTCGGTCAGCAGCGCGGTCGCCCGCTCCCAGAGCCCCGGGTCGGCCACGTACTTGCCGCCCGCGCCGGGCAGCGAGAGCCGGTAGCGGACCGGCACGATGCCGAGCGCCCGGTGCGCCCCGCGGATCAGCTCCAGGGCGGCGACGGCCTCGTCCGCGGCCTGCTCGGGGGTGCAGAAGACATGGGCGTCGTTCAGCTGGATCGCCCGGACCCTGGTCAGCCCGCCGAGCACACCGGACAGCTCGGAGCGGTACATGCCGCCCAACTCGGCCATGCGCAGCGGCAGTTCGCGGTAGCTGTGGGCGCGGGAGCGGAAGATCAGCGCATGGTGCGGACACAGGCTCGGGCGCAGCACCATCTCCTCCGAGCCGAGCTCCATGGGTGGGAACATGTCGTCGCGATAGTGGTCCCAGTGGCCGGAGATCTCGTACAGCTCGCGCTTGCCGAGCACCGGCGAGTAGACGTGGCGGTAGCCGGCCCGGCGCTCACGGCCCCGGATGAACTCCTCCAGGGTGTGCCGGATCGCGGCGCCGTCGGGCAGCCAGTACGGGAGGCCGGAGCCCATCAGCGGGTCGGTGTCGAACAGGTCGAGCTCGCGGCCGAGCTTGCGGTGGTCGTGCGCCGGCAGGTGGTTCACGGTCATGAGGATGGTCTCCACTCGGGACGGGTGGGCGAGTGGAGCCGGGAACGACGAAGCCCCGGGGCACTCGCCCCGGGGCTTCGGACTTGGTCAGCAGTCAGCGCACCGGGACTCTCTCCGGCGTCGTCGTGGCGAGTGCAGCGCGCTTCATGCCTTCCACGGTAGCAGTTCCCCGGCCGTCGTGGTGATCTTTGTGGACGGGCTCACAGCAGGGCTCACAGCAGGGCCCTCGACCTCAGAACAGGACCACGCAGCCGCGTTCGGTGAGCGCCTCCAGCACCCGGGGCGGCACCTGGACGTCGTTCCAGCGCAGGTCGAGCTTCTCCAGCGCGGGCAGCGCCGCCGGATCGGCCAACCACTCCGGCAGTCCGGTGATCCCGTTGGTCCGCAGGTCCAGTCGGCGCAGCCGCGGCAGCCCGGCCAGGACGGCGGGGAGCTCACCGAGGGCGTTCTCCCGCAGCTCCAGTTCACGCAGTTCGGTGAGGTACCGGAAGGAGGCCGGCAGAGCGGTCAACTCGTTGCCCCGCAGCCAGAGTTCGCGCAGCTCGCCGAGCGCGCCGATCGACTCGGGCAGCGCGCCGAGCCGGTTGTGCTGGGCACGTAGCTCGACCAGTTCGGCCATCTTTCCGATGCTGAACGGGAGTTCGGTGAGTCTGTTCTCCCCGACGTTGAGATGGCGCAGCCGGGTGAGCCGCCCGATCCCCTCCGGCAGGGCGGTCAGCCGGTTGTCGTGCAGGTAGAGGAAGTCCCGCAGCCAGGTGAGCCGGGTCAGCTCCCCGGGCATCTCGGTGAACAGGTTGTGCCCGAGGTCGAGGGTCCGCAGCCGGATCAACCGGCTGATGCCGGGCGGGAGTTCGGAGAGCTCGCCCTCAGCAAGGATGAGCACGGTCAGGTCGTTGCGGTCCCACACCGTGCTGAGCACCTCGTTCGCCACCAGACCGAGCGGCTGCCGCCAGAGGTTGAGCGTCATGTCTGTCACGCCTGCCATTGTCCGCCTCCGCTACTCCCCGGTCGGCACGTGGCGGACCGTGGCACGGGTCAGGATCCGGCCGTCGCCGGCCGGTGGGAGCTGGACGAGTTCCAGGTCGGCGGCGGCGAGTTCGCCGACGGCCGGGCCGGGCGGCAGCAGCACCCGGAGGTGGTAGTCGCAGCCGCCCCCGTCCGGGACGTCCACCCGGTACTCCGTCGTTCCGGGCCCGACCGGATGGCCGGCCCCGGTGAGGTCCTCGACGGTCGGCGCGACCTGCTTCAGGAAGTCGACCCGGCCGCCGGGCGCCGCGGCCACCCGCAGTGCGAGGTCGCGGCCGCGGGCCTGGCGGTCACCGCGGACGATCGCGCCGAGTTCGTCGCGCAGTCCGTCCCGCAGGCCGTCCCACAGACCGGCCCGCGGCCCGGTGACCGGGTCGCCCGCCCCGGCGCCCCGCGCGGCCGCGGCCGGAACGGACTGCCGGACGAGATCGACGGTGCCGGCCAGCGCCGAGGAGACGGCACGGGCCGAGGAGACCTCCCAGTCCTCGCCGACGCCGCGGACGTGGCAGCGGAACCGGCCCGCGCAGGAGGCCAGGACGGCGGCGAGTTCGGCCGGGCTCTCCGCCTCGTTGGGCCGGTCCATCAGCAGCACGGCCGTCCGGGTCGCGTCCGGGTGCCCGGCCAGCAGCCGGTCGGCCAGCCGGAGCCACCGGCCGTAGCCGGCCGTGCGCAGCGGTGCCAGCCGGTCGAGCGCGGCCCGGGCCTCCGCCCTGGTCGCGGCCGTGGCGCGGACCAGCCGCATGGCGTCGGGGTAGCGCATCCGCGCGTACTCGGAGCCCTCGACGACACCGAACCAGACGTCCTCGTCCAGTTCGGCGACGGCGTCCGCGACGGCAGCGGTGACGGCGCGGAAGGCCGCCGGGGGCAGCCCGTCGGAGAGGCCCACCAGGAAGACCACGGCCTGCGGCGTCGCGACCGCCAGGTCCGCCGGGTCGAGCGCCGCGCCGTGCACGGTCAGGATGGCGTCCAGCCTGGTCGCGTCGGCCGGCTGGTACTCGTTCTGGAAGACCTCGATCCGGTAGCCCGGGCCGGCCGGAGCCGAGGTGGGGACGCCCGGGGCGAGCAGTGCCCGGAGCCGCTCCGCGACCTCCCCGGCGAAGCCCGGCCGGTCCGCCGGGTTCTTGGCGAGCAGCTCGGCGACCAGGGCGTCCAGCGCCGCGGGCACGCCCGGCCGCCGCTCGGCGAGCCGCGGGGGCCGGGTCTCCAGGTGGTCCCGCAGCACCGCCCAGACATCCTGCCGGGCCGGGAACGGCGGCTCGCCGGTGAGCAGGGCGAACAGCACGCAGCCGAGGGCGTAGAGGTCGGCCCGGCCGTCCACCTGGCGGCCCCGGCACTGCTCGGGGGACATGTAGTCGGGGGTGCCCATGACGGTGCCCTCGCGGGTCAGGCCGGTGACCGAGCGTAGGAACCCGGCGAGGCCGAAGTCGCAGACCTTCACCCGGTCGTCCGGGAGCAGCATCAGGTTGGCGGGCTTGACGTCCCGGTGCACGATCCCGGCCCGGTGTGCGCAGGACAGCGCCTCGGCGGCCTGCGCCGCCAGCTCCACCGCCCGGCGCACCGGCAGCGGGCCCTCCTCCCGCAGCACGGTGGCCAGGTCCCGGCCGTGCAGCAGCTCCATCACCAGGTGCAGCTGCCCGTCCTGCTCACCACTGTCGAAGACCTGGACCAGTCCGGGGTGTTGGAGCCCGGCGGCCACCTCGGCCTCGCGGTGGAAGCGGGCCACCGCCTCGGCGTCCTCCTCCGGGTCGTGGCCGCGGGGCAGGAACTTGACCGCCACCCGCCGCCCGAGCCGCAGGTCGCGGGCCAGCCACACCTCGCCCATGCCGCCGCGGCCCAGCGGCCCCGCCAGTCGGTACCGGCCGTCGATCAGCCCTCCGGCCACGTTCATCCGCGCTCCCCCTGCCCCTGCCCGGCCAGGGGCGTCGCCCCGGATCCGGCCCGTCGAACGGAGTCCTCCGCTCGCCCCGGAGCACCATTGTGTCCGCCGGACCGGCCCCCGGTGCAGCGCGCCGACGGTCGACCTGCCGCCCGGGCCGACCCCGGACCGCCCCTCGGCCGTCGCGGCCTTCGCGGCCGTCGCCGCTCAGCCGAGCTTCGCCGGAGCCTCGCCCCCGCCCTGGTGGCCGCCGCAGAAGGCCTGTTCCAGGAAGCCGCCCTCGGCGACGAGTTGCGCGGTGGCCTCCGTCGCGCCGCCCCTCGTCGTCACGGACATCGCGACCTGCCGGTCGCCGGAGCTCCACAGCTGCGAGCTGTACCCGGTCACCGCGCCGTCGTGACCGTAGACCGCCCCGCAGGACAACTGCAGCCGGGCCAGCCCGAGGCCGTACTCCAGGCCCGAGGGCCGGCCGTCGACCGGCACCGGGATGGTCGTCCGCATCGCCGCCATCAGCTGCGGCGACAGCAGCCGGCCGCCCAGCAGGGCCCGCTCGAAGCGGTTCAGGTCGGCCAGGGTGGATATCAGCTCGCCCGCCGAATTCGCCCAGGAGACGCTGGCCACCGTGACGTCCCGGTCGCGCTCCGCCGGCGCCGGGCCCTCGGGGAGCGTCACGTAGCCGTGGGCGTGCGGGCCGCGGATGTCGGTGGCCGTCCCGGGGAAGTAGGTGCCGCTCAGCCCGAGCGGCCGGAGGATGCGCGCGGTGATCTCCTGCGCGTAGCCGTGCCCGGTCACCCGCTCGATGATCATGCCCAGCAGGGTGTAGTTGACGTTGGAGTAGCTGAACCTCGCCCCCGGCGGGAAGTTGGGCGCGTGCGCCACCGAGGCGGCCACCACCTGGGCCGGGGTGATGGTGCGGGTCAGACCGCCCTGGTCGATCCAGGTCCGGACCGCGACCGGGTCGGTGACGTCCGGGAACAGCCCGCCCTTCTCGTTGGTCGGGTCCCACAGGCCGGAGCTGTGGTTGAGCAGCTGGTGGACGGTGATGTTCCCGCCGTTCGGGACCAGCCCCGGCAGGTAGCGCTCGATCGGGTCGTCCAGGCCGATCCGCCCCTCCCCCACCAGCTGGAGCACCGTGGTGGAGGTGAACATCTTGGTGATGCTCCCGGCGCGGAACCGCCCGTCCGTACGCACCGGGGCGCCGGTGGCGAGGTCGGCGACGCCGGTGCCCGCGCGCCAGACCCCGTCCTCGTCCCGGACCTCGGCGATCGCCGCGGCCGCCCCGGCGTCGGTCACCGCCTTCAGCGCGGCCGCCCGCGCACCGCCCGTACCCGCACCGCCCGACCGCGTGTCACCCGACCGCGCACCGCCCGCACCCGGCTCTGCGGCGCCGGCCGAGGCGACCGGTGCGGCCAGCGCCAGGCAGACCGCCGCCACCATCACGGAAACCGTTCGACGTGCCATGCGACCCCCTCGTCCACGGCGGGCCCCCGCCCGCCTCCGAGACCACAGCCTGGTCGCCGACCTGATACTCCGTCATCCTCCACCGGGAGGAACCGGCCGTACTCCCACCACCGTAGCCGCTACGCCGAACGGCGGAGGCCGATCGTCGACGGGCACCCGCTACAGCCCCGGGGTCGGCCGGACCGGGTGCTTGCTCATGATCGACACCCGGTTGAAGGAGTTGATGGCGATCGCCACCCAGATCGCCGCCGAGATCTCCTCCTCGGTGAGCACCTCCCGGGCGAGCGCGTAGGCGGCCTCCTGCACGACCGCGTCCGCCGGGTTCGTGGTCGCCTCCGCGAGCGCCAGCGCCGCGCGCTCCCGCGCGGTGAACAGCTCGGTGTCCCGCCAGGCCGGGAGGACGCCCAGCCGCTGGGTGGTCTCGCCCTCGCGCAGTGCGGCCCGGGTGTGCACGTTCAAGCAGTAGGCGCAGCCGTTGAGTTGGGAGACCCGCAGGTTGACCAGTTCGACCAGCCGCCGGTCCAGCCCGGCGTCCGCCGCGGCCGCCCGCGCCGCCTCCGCGGCAGCGAGCAGCGCCTTGTAGGCGGTGGGGTTCTGCTTGTCGATGAACACCCGCCGCTCGGCCGGAACCACCGTCACGTCACTCACCTGGACTCCTCGACTCCTGCTGTCGTTGTCGCTCGTCACTCTGCCATGACATAATAGTTGAATATAGAACTATCAAGCGATCGACTTCCACCCGGGAGGGACCAGAGCCGTGAGCACCACCGAGACCAGCCCCCAGGACCCGCAGGCCCCGACCGTCGAGGTACTGTCCGCCCGGGACGTCCCGCTCGGCGGTCCGCGCGCGATGACCGTCCGCCGCACCCTGCCGCACGGCAACCGCCGGATGATCGGCGCCTGGTGCTTCGTGGACCACTACGGTCCGGACGACGTCGCCCGGACCGGCGGCATGGACGTCGCACCGCACCCCCACACCGGCCTGCAGACGGTCAGCTGGCTCTTCACCGGCGAGATCGAGCACCGGGACAGCCTCGGCGTGCACGCCTTCGTCCGCCCGGGCGAGCTCAACCTGATGACCTCCGGCCACGGCATCTGCCACTCCGAGGTCTCCACCCCGGCGACCACCGTGCTGCACGGCGTCCAGCTCTGGGTCGCCCTGCCGGACGAACACCGCGACACCGCACGGGACTTCCACCACCACGTCCCCGAGCCCCGCACCCTGGACGGCGGCCAGGCCCGGGTCTTCCTCGGCACCCTGGCCGGCCACACCTCCCCCGTCCCGACCTTCACCCCGCTGCTCGGCGCCGAGCTCCTCCTCGACCCGCGCGCCACCCTCACCCTGACCGTCGACCCCGCCTTCGAACACGGCGTCCTGGTCGACCACGGCGAGGTCCACCTGGCCGGCACCGACCTCCACCCCGGCGACCTCGGCTACCTCGCCCCCGGCGCCACCACCCTCACCCTCACCAACACCACCGACTCCCCCACCCGCCTCGTCCTGCTCGGCGGCACGCCCTTCGAGGAGCAGATCGTCATGTGGTGGAACTTCATCGGGCGCACCCACGACGACATCACCCAGGCCCGCGAGGAGTGGCAGGCCGCCGCCGACCGCTTCGGCGCCGTCCAGGGCTACCCCGGCGACCGCCTGCCCGCCCCGGAGCTCCCGGGAATCCCCTTGAAGCCCCGCGGACGCACCCGCTGACCTGCGCGTTTCGCAATCGGGGGTACGGCGGCCAGGCCCACCGCACCCCCGATCCGGAGCCCCCTGGCGCTCGGTCCGAAGCCCCCTGCCCACGCTCGCTCCCGCACTCGACGCTCCCGGAGTCCGGGAAGCCACCGTCGGGTGCCGTCACGAGAACCGGCGAATACGCCGGTGACCCCCTCGCCGGTTGCCAAAGGACGGTCACCACAGCAATGGGGCAGGCTCGAGAAAACAGCCACCATGCCACCCCCGGCTCCACTGACGATCTTGCTTCAAGCCAGTTATTAGCCTCGAAAATCTGGGAGACATTCGGATCCCCCGCCTCCGAAAGAGCCCGCCGACCCGCCCCGACCCGGCACTAGGGTGACCTCATGGCTGACGGCCCGACGACAGCAGCACCCGCGATCGAGGCGCTGGACTCCCTCGTCGAGCGTGCCTGCGAACCGCCGACCGGTACCTCCCGGGCGAAGCAACTGCGCTGGATCGCCAGCGAATTGCGCACCGCCCTGGAGCGGGGCGCGATCGTCCCCACAGCCGCCGACTCACTCGACACGCTCCTCGCGCCGGACACCCTCGCCACCTACCTCACGGCCGCCGAGCGGGGCCTGCTGAGACGCAAGCCCGCCGCACGACCGGACCACGCCTCACCCGCGTCCATGCGCATCCGGGAAGACTGCCTCCGCATCCTCGGCGCCCGGGCCGGCACCACCGTCACCCTGCCCGCCCGCAAACCTCCGCGAGTCGAGCTCCGACCCGTGGTCGCCGCCCGCCCTCGCAGCATCCTGCTCGGTCACCTGGAACACTCAGCGCACCCCGGCCGGTCCGAGTCCCGCAGCCGGATCCTCGCCATCATCGGCACCGTGCTGGACACCGGCTGCCGCGCCGGCGAACTCTGCGCCCTGCGCACGGACGACGTCGATCTGCACCGCGGCACGATCCGCCTCACCCTCCTCCCCCAGCACCGCAACCCGCACACCACGCCCGCCACCCAGACGGTCGTCCTGTCGCACTTCACTCAGGCCGCGATGCGCGACTGGCTCACCGTCCGCAGCCACCTCGTCGCCCGCGACACCACCAAGCCCGCCGGCCCGGGCAACGAGACCACCGACGCCCTGTGGGTGAGCATCGCCCCCAGCGGCCACCCCCGCCCCGGCCTCCCCCTGCACTTCCGCGGCCTGGCCCGCGCCTACGTCCGCGCCATCCACGACCTCAACACCGACATGGCCGCAGAACCCGGCTGGCACCCCCTGCCCCGACGCATGGAACAACTACGCCGCGCCATCGAACTCGAACCGGCCGACCCCGACGCCGCAACGCCCCTCCTCCGCCGCGCCCGCACACCCGTCACAACGTGAAGGCATCGGCTCACCTGCCGTCGAAGCCCTCCTGGCGATTACGTGATGAATCCTCATGCAATCGACGCCGTATCGGAAAACCGGGAACCGTCGACCACACCCAAATCCCCCCACAACTGATATCCCAAAACCCGCTTGACTGGGGGTTGTCGTCGTCTCGTCACTCTCGCACCAGATCTCGCCCGATGCCCAGCCCGCTCGCCTCAGCGGTGCGGTGAGCCGGGCGAGCAGGCGCGGGCCTACGGCGTGTGGCGAGGTGGCAGTGGATTGCGTGAGGTCCATGGGTGGGGTGCTCTCGGGTGCTCGGGCTGGTGCGGAGTTGTCGCGACGGGACGTCATGGTGTGTCGTGACGACGGGCGGCCTCGGCCTTGTCCTGGAGGTCACGGGTGATGCGCCACCAGCGCCGGGATCCGCTCGTGTACCAGGAATCCTGGCCCGCCGGATGCCAGTCGGCCAGCTCGCGCAGCTGTTCCGTGATCTTCTCCGGGTCGAGGCGCTCGTGGCCGCCCCCCTCTCGGTCGAGGTCTTAAGCGATCTCGTGGAGGCGGTGCGCTGCGCGGTAGTACGACAGCTGGGTATCGGTGAGCCGACGCACGGCGTAGCCGCCGCACTTGCTGCACCAGTGGTAGTCGAGGTCCTCGCGGCCGAGGAGGTCTGCGGGAGTCAGGAGGTCGTCGTCGTCCGCGACGCCGCGCTCGTTGGAGTGTCGGCACAGGGGCGAGTGACCCTTGCCCTGGATCCGCGGGTTGGCGTTCGTGGTATAGATCTGGACGTCCGCGAGGACACCGAGCGGGATGCCGCTTCCCCTCCCCCGCCGGTCTCCGGTCGCGGGTTCGAACGGTTCGAGGTCAAGGGTTTCCTCGGCGAGCAGACCGTGCCACACCGCTTTGGGCACAGTGCGACGGTGGCCGTCACGGTCGTGGCCTCCATCGAGGGTGCGCAGGTCGTGAACGCCGCGGAGGATGGCGAGGAGCCGCAGGTTGGGTTCGCGGTCCCGGTCGTCGACGGCGAGCCAGGCGGCCCGCGCCTCGCCGCACTCCAGACCGAGTTCAGCACCGAAGCGCGGACCGTCCGCGTCCGGTACAGGTTGGGGCCACAGGGGCGTGCCCGACTCGGGCCGGGCGCCGATGCGTTCGGCCCAGGGCTTGATCAGGCTGGCCGGGAGGTCTGAGGCGCCGGCGACGATCACGCCCTGCCAGCCGCCGGCCAGCCGCTTCTCGATCACGGTCAGCGGCAGGACCTCGGCGCCGCCGCTCGTCGAGAAGACGATGAACAGCTGATCGACGTCGGGCGTGAAGGCGCGAAGGGCACGCAGGTGCTCGACGGTGACCGGCCGCCGTTCGAGGACCGGGGTGTCGTCGAACACGCCGGGCTGGATGTGGCTAGTGGGATCGTGGGCGTCGCTGTTCGCAGGTGCGGTGTCGTCGTCGTGGGTTTCGCAGGCGAGCGGCCAGGAGTTGGTGAGGAGTCGTTCCGCGACGAGTGTTGGGACGCGGAGAGTGAGGGTGCGGCGGCCCCAGTCGGCCTCGGTGAGGTGGGTGACCAGGGCACCGAGCGTCCAGGAGTCGATGTCGTGGAGGAAGCCGTGCTCGGGCTGGTGCGGGGTCCTCTCCTTGATCTCCCGCAGCGTCACCTTCACCAGTTGTGTAGACGTGGGATCGGCGGCGACGACGACGGTGCGAGCGTGCTCCGCCCAGGAGGCGACGAGCTGTTCGGCGGCCGAGCGGGTCTGGTCGTACCCCTTGCGGTTGCTCCGGATTCCGTGCATGAGGTTCGCCACGACATAGGACGGCCGGGTGGATCCGTTCCGGCTACCCGCGGCTTCGTGCTGCCAGTCGCGCCAGAGCGCCGCGAGGCCCTTGGCGATCTCGCTGCTCTTGCCGAGCGCTCCGAACGCGGGATCGCTCACCGGGAGGTCAGGTTCGCTCATGCCGGACGCAGCCGCGCCGGCGAGGAGTCCTGCCGGGTCGACGAACAGGGCCGCGTGGGTGCGCAGTTCCTCCAGGTGCTGCTTCTTGGCGATCAGCTTCGGCTTCGCCCAGTCCTCGAGCCAGGGGAACACCTCCGCGATGCTCTCGGCCCGGTGCAGGCTCTGGGCCGCTGCACGCCGCCGGTCGAACACACGGTCCCGCAGCGTCGCGGCGTCGTGACGGACGTCCTCGTCACGGGCTTCGCCGTCCTCGTCGCAGTCCTCGTTCTCGTACGAGGTCGCCGAGCGAAGAAAGCCGGCTGCGGCCTGGACCTCATCGCAGTCCCAGTCGACGTCCTCGTCGGGCCCGTCGTAGCACTGCTGTTGGAACAGCAGCCCACTCCCGCCGAGCGCCCGCAGAAAGACGCCCAGCCCGCTCCCCGACCTCGTCCACGGCCCCCAGGACCAGCACTGGGCGCACAACCGTCCGACCGTAGCGGCGTCCAGCAGGACCCTGGCTTCCGTGACCGCTGCCGTCCGGAGCTGGGAGCAGTCCGTCGTGCTGTGCAGCTTGGCGCTCCTGCCCTTGGCCGAGTGAACGGTGACCGGTGTCCCCTCGAACGGGCCGAGCGGGACGTCTGCGGTCAGCGGGTTGTCGTACACGAAGCCCCCTGTCGATGGCGGTCTCGAAAGCCTAGTTCCCGGTACCGACGACATCGGCCGTTCTCGGGATGAGGAACGCGACGACGCCGCTACTGGTAGTGGGCCAGCCGGTGATTAGCAGCCGGCGATCAGGTCCGCCGCTCCGGGCCGCGCTCGATCTCCAGGACGTCGTAGAGGTGCCGGCCTGCGCCCCAGCGCGCGAGGCGCTCGCGGTCGACGAGGTGGAGGCCTTGCTGGTTGGCGAAGTCGGCCGCGGGGTCGGTGAAGCCGTTGAGCGCGACGACAACGGGGACGGCGGCGGCGTGGACCGGCCGCGCGGTGCCGTTGAACTTCTGCACGGCTTCGGACCCCACGGCATTCGCGTATCGCTTGCATTGCAGGACCACTCGCCGTCCCAGGTGGTCGTCGGCGACGACATCAGCGCCGAGGTCGCCGGCGCCGCCCACCCGCTTCGCGTTGGCGAACCCGTCGCGTTCCAGCAGTTCGCGGCACATCTCCTCGAACCGCACCGGCGTTGCAGCCTGGAACGCCTCCAGCGTGTGGTCATGAGGGCGCCGCACATACGACGCGGCGGGCTCGGCCGGTGCATCTCGGCGCAGCGGCTCGTGAGCCCACTGTTCGATGCGATCGGTGACAGCTGCGGTGAGTGTAGTGCGGGCGCGGACGAGGCGTGCGGAGATACCCTCGCGGACGAGCGCCCACAGCGGGTGGAGGTGCCGGCGCAGTAGCAGGCCGAGGCTGGTGCGTCGGAGTGCCTGGCGCAGGCCGAGTAGGACGACGGCGGCGCCTGTCAGGGCCGTTGCCGCAGCCAGCGGGTGTCCCCACATCCAGGCCGCGGTCTGGATGACGGTGCCGAGAGCGACCAGCCCGCCGAGCAGTGCGAGGCCACCGCCTTCGTCGTGCGGGGTCTGCGCCATCGGATCGCCACGCTGCGAACTCCTCTTGCCGGGCGCCATTTCCCCCCTCTCGTCTTTCTTCTTCCCAACTGACGTGAGGTTAGGTCTCATGGCTCGCACGGGGCCGCGGTTTGGAGGAATCCGTCGGCGGCCGGTCTCCGCAAGCCGCCAGGCTGCCGTTGGAGGAGGATCGGGCACCACCTGCCCCGGCGCTGGCGCCCCCGCTCGTGTACCACCGGCGTGCGCTGCCGCTTTTCGCCAAATCCATGACCAGGATCTCTGCGCCGCCGCGGAAGGGCGTCCATCCAGTTGGGAGACTGTCTTCCCTTAGGGCGTCCGCCAGTAGGTCATCGGATGCGGGGTGTGCGAGGCCGGGTGTTCCAGCGGTAGAGGGACCAGGCGCGGCGGATCAGGCAGCGG
>NZ_JBEOSV010000109.1:0-18456 GCF_040303245.1 Kitasatospora sp. NPDC096077
CGGATCCCCCGGTGATCATGAAGCGTAGAGAACTCCATGATCGGGTGAGCCGTGCCTGCCTTGCTGCAACCACCTACTGGCGGACGCCCTAAGCGCCGGGACGGGCGCTCTCTCCCGCCGGACTGACGGGGGCTACGGCGAGATGAGCAAGATCAGCGACATGAAGGCTCCGGCCTCATGCGAAGGCTGCTTCGCCTGGGGACAGTTGCCCGGCCGGTTCTGCCGCGGCTGTTATACCTACGGCCAACAACACAGCGTCGGCCGGTGCTTGGGCTGTGCTCGCGAGGTCCCCGTGAACGGTCGGCACGGCTACTGTCGCCTCTGCCGGGCCCAGGCCACCTGGGCGATCAAGGCCAGTGGCAGGGCCTCGCTGCTGGAGCCCTACCTGCGACAGGTGTCCTGTCAGCAGCTGTTCTTCGCGAACCTGCAGCGGCCCCGCAACGGCGGCCCCCCGGTCGGCAAGCAGGGCCGCCGGGCCCTCAAGCGAGCCCCGGAGCCCGCACCGCCTCCCTGGCCGGCGGGCTGGGATCAGCTGTCGCTGTTCACGGTCCACCGCGACTACTGCCATTTCGACCGAGAACACCACGCCGACCTGGCCAACCCCTTCCTGGTCCGCGCTCGCCGGGCGGCCGATGCGTTCGGCGAGGTGCGAGGGTGGAGCCGCTGGGTGGCCAGCGACGTCGACCGGGCGCTGGTCATCGTCCTGTCCGGCCACGTCGAGGGCGAGTCGATCCGGTACTCCGAGATCTTCCCTGCACTGCGGGGCCGCGGCCTCTCGGTCAACCGGACCGCTGAAGTCCTCGACCAGCTGGGCCTGTTCACCGACGATCGCGTTCCGGCGGTCGACCGCTGGCTGGACCGCAAGCTCCACGTCGTCGCCCCGGGCATCCGCTGCGAGGTCGAGTCCTGGGCCCGAACCCTGCTCGACGGCGGGCCCAGGTCCGAGCCCCGCGCCCGGCAGACCGCATGGGCCTACCTCAACGAGATCCAGCCCGTACTTCTGGAGTGGTCCGACCACTACGACCACCTGCGGGAGATCACCCGCGAGGACGTCATCGCGGCCAGGGACGCCGCCAGCAGCAAACAGCGAGAGAACCGGGTCGTCGCGCTGCGGTCGCTATTCCGTCACGCGAAGAAGAACGGCCAGATCTTCCGCAACCCCACCCTGCGGATCCGAGTCCCGCGACAGAACCGCGGCGTCATCCAGTCGCTCCCCCAGACCGATATCGACCAGGCCGTCGCCACCGCCACCACCCCGGACATCCGGCTCATCATGGCCCTGGCCGCCGTCCACGCGGCACGGCCGAAGATGATCCGCACGATGCGGCTGGACGACGTCGACCTCGGCAACCGGCGCATCACCGTGGGCGGCCACGTCCGTCCACTCGACGACCTGACCCACCGGGTCCTGCTCGATTGGCTCGACTACCGCCGAACCCGCTGGCCGAACACCGCCAACCCCCACCTGCTGATCACTCAGCAGACCGCCGTCGAACTCGGCCCGGCCGGCGGGTTCTGGACCACCCGGGCCACCCGCAACCTCACCGCCACCCTCGAACGGCTCCGCATCGACCGCCAGCTCGAAGAAGCCCTCACCCACGGGCCCGACCCGCTCCACCTCGCCCTCGTCTTCGGCATCGACGAGAAGACCGCCATCCGCTACGCGGACTCGGCCCGGCGCCTCCTGGAAACCAGTGCCGAATCGCTGAACGCTGTGACAGCATCGGTGGATGATCAACGCTGAGGACCTGGTCGGCAGACGCCTGCTGAAGGTGACGACGTCCTGGCACCACTACCAGGAGACCGAGCCATCCCTCCTGCACATGTGGCTGCACATGGACGGCCTCGGCCCCGTACGCTTCCACACACCGGGCGACGGGTTGTCCCTGGAGATCGACCAGCCTCACGGCCCCTACGACATGGATGAATACGGCCACACCACGGTCGAGGACGACCTGCCCGACTTCCCCATGACCCGTTTCGTCGGCCAGCGGATCCTCGCCGCCCGAGAGATCCGCTACCAGCATGAGAACTACGACTTCGCCATCGGCATCACCCTGCAGTTCGAGACTGGGGCCATCCGCGTCCTCAACCTCGCGGACGAAATCGTCCTGGCCCACGACCAGCACCTGGGGCCGGTCGAGGAGCATCTCCGCGAGGCCATACCGCCCGCGAGCCAGCACGCCTGGCCGTGAGTCGGATCGAACTCACGGGTCGGTCCCCGCAGAGCACACCATCCGACCCTCGGGTTCCCACTGAAGAGCCTTCAGTTTCCCTGAACCCACGGGGCTCATGGCCCTGCGCTCGGGTAGCTACGGCAGAGAGACAAGTAGCTCAGAGTGACCGGTCTTGGCGGTCAGCTGATCGTGTTCACGCAGCATCCGCATGACCGTGGCGGGTGAGAGGTGCTGGCCCTTCTTCGCGCCTGTGGTGATGACGAGTCGTTTGGCGATGTCGCGCAGGCTCATCTCCCGATCGCGGAGGTGGAGGGCCATGGAGAGCATGGACTCGTCGGTGACGCCGGCGCCGCCGATGGTCTTGCCGCGCTTGCGGGCGGACTCGGCCCCAGCGTCCTAGCTCGGACAGGCCTTCGGGGAGGATCGGAACGGCCAGTAGCGGGAGCGGTCAGCTAGCGGTGACCTGGTTCGGGACGCGGCCGGAGGCCCGGAGCTCCTGCAGGTCGGGGATGTGGTTGTAGAGGGTGCCAGGACTGACGCCGAGGAGCTTGGCGATCGAGGTGATCGAGTTCTCGGGGTTGGGGAGCATGTCCCGGGCCGCCCGGATGATCTCGGCGGTAGCGACGGTGGGCCGGCCACCGACCCGGCCGCGGGCGCGGGCGGCGTCCAGGCCTTCCCGGGTGCCGGAGACGATCAGCTCGCGGATGAACTCGGCGAGCGCGGCGAAGACGTGGAAGACCAACCGGCCGCCAGGGGTGGTGGTGTCCAGGCGCTCGTGCAGCGAGCAGAAGCCGATCTCGCGGCGCCGCAGCTCGCCGACCATGTTCACCAGGTCCTTGAGGGAGCGGCCGTAACGGTCGAGTGCGGGGACCACCAGGGTGTCGCCCGGGGCGAGGAAGGTGTGGCAGGCCTTGAGTTCGGGGCGCAGGTCGTCCTTGCCGGACTTCTTGTCGGCGAAGATGCGCCGGCACCCGGCCTGGTTGAGGGCGTCGAGCTGGCGGTCGAGCTTCTGCCCGCCGGTGGAGACCCGGGCGTAGCCGATGAGGATCTCGGTGCGGTGGGCGGGTTCGGCGACCAGGAGGTCGAAGGCGTCGGGCTCGGGGGTGCTCACGCCCGGGATTCTGTCAGAAAACGGTGTCCGGGAGTTCTTGAACAGCCCTGGTTTTTGAAGGAGTTTTTGAAGGCCCCGAGGGGTCGTTGGACGGCCCTGCCGCGCCCCTTCAAGAAACGATGGTTTCTTGAAGGCCGAGCACCGATGCGGGCCCCGGCCACCATGATCAATCTCGGCGTTAACCGCTGTCCGCCTACTGCTCGGGGCCGAACTACCCGAGCCAGGGCCTTTACGTGGCCGAGGCGGGCGCCACCGTCAATCTGCTGGTCGCGCCCGCCCCGGCCGCGCTCGGCACGTCGTCAGACGCTGTAGTTACGCCCCGGTGGGGATCGCGACAAAGCCCGGCGGCCCCCAGGCGACGACGCTGCAGAAGGGGGGAAGGCCAAGGGGGTCGACGATGACGTAGCGGAAGCCCGCCGCCTTGCAGAGCGCCTTGGCCGTCTCGGTTGACGAGTCCGCGGCTGCGGCGGCGGGCCGGGCCGTCCCGGCGGTCGCTGCCTGGGCGGGCACGGCAGCGCTCAACGCCAACCCGGCGGCGAGCGACAGCGCGCCCACAACGGTGGTCACACGCATAGTCATGACGGTCCTTTCGGGACAGGGGAATTGACCACCCTTCATCCTTCCAGATTCTCAACTGCCCCAAGGGGGAATCTCAGCAGCGCGTACGCGAGGAAGACCCGCGAGTCGGTCCTCCAAGACGCTCAGCCCGATGCCGGCTGGGGTTCGCCGCCGTCGTCCTCCCCGGCCGCTGGTTCACGCAGCGGCCGGCGTCCGGCGTCCTGCGGACGGAGGAAGGCGTACCGGCCGAGGAAGTTGATGTGGTCGAACTGCAGCGGGGAGAGGCGGGCGAGGAGGTCGTCGGTGACGGGGAAGCCGTCGGCGGCGAGCTGCTTGGCCGCCCGGTCCAGGTAGAGGCTGTTCCAGAGCACCACCGAGTTCAGGGCCAGGCCGAGCGCGCCGAGCTGATCCTCCATGCCTTCGCGGTAGTGCTGCCGCAGCTCGCCGCGCTGGCCGAAGAAGATCCGGCGGGCGAGGCGGTGGCGGGCCTCGGTGATGTTCAGCTGCTTGCCAATCATCCGGCGGTAGCCGTCGTCAGAGATGAACTGCAGCATTCTGTGGAATCTGTGGTGTCAAGTTCCCGCGCATGATGGCGGCTCAAGCCACCGTGCTCTGCTCAGCGGGGGAACATGTCGGCGTAGGGATCCGGTTCGTTGGTGAAGGGGTCTCGGCCAGCTTTCCATCGGATCTGCTGCTCGCGCCAGTGAACGAATCTTGGAGAGGTCTCACCCCAGAGCGAGGTGTCGCTCAGGGGGCACGTGGCGAGGTCAGCGGCGAAGATCCGCAGGAGGAATCGGGCCATGCCGCAGTCGAACAGGGTCCAGCGCTCGGGGGTGTGTCGGCCGCAGACCAGGACCGGCCAGTGGTCGGGGTTGGGGTCAGTGGTGAGCCAGCAGAGGAGATCGGGCCCGGATGTCTGGCCCCAAGGGAGGATGTGAGCTGGGTCGAGGTCGGGGCGCCATTGGGCCGGGGTGTGCTCCCACGTCGCGCGGGCGCCCGGGATCTCGTCCTCGATGGCACCGGGATCCCATTGGATGCCGTCCTCGTGCAGGGGGAGGAGGACATTGAGCATGTCGTCAATGCCTCCACCGCCGTAGAGCGACATGAACGCCTTGTAGTCGTTGGGCAGTCGGCAGTCCAGTCGTTCCTCAACCGAGGGCCAGTCCAGGGCCTCGTCGACGCCGAAGGTCGGGGCCATGACCTGGGTCAGTGCTGCGATATCCGGATGCTCAGTCATGGGCCTCCCCTTCGAGTCGGTTGGCTCAACCTAGCGGCTTGGGCGGACAACACGGCTGGCGGGTGCTGTCTTGGGCCCGCGCATCGGTCTCAAGGAACGGTAGTGGTATGGCGCCGGGAGGCAGGCCGAGCTCGCGCGGAGTGAGTCCGGCCGGCGTCGGGACGTCAGCAAGCCGCTCAAGCAGATGGTCGAGGGCAGCTTGGCCGTCGTCCACGGCGGTGCGTTCGTCGTCGGTGAGCGGGATGCCGACCAGCATCTTCTGCAGGTTCTCCTTGGCCTCCAGCAGCTGGCCTTTGCTGGAGCCCTTGGGGGTGTAGAAGTCGCAGCGTGCGCAGGCCATGCGATGCGGGCACTGCTCAAAGAACGTGTAGGTGCAGTAGCCGTGGCCGAGGTCGTAGTGCTGCCAGGGCTCCCCGGAAGCGGCAGCGCCGGAGGCGACGGCGTCACGGTCGATGAGGACCTCGACCGTGCGGACGTTGCGGGCGAAGTAGCCGGCGTCGCCGTATGCCTTCGCCAACGTTGTCGGGGCGATCTTCGCGTAGTGCTGAGTGGTCTCCGGCGAGCGATGACCGAGCCACGCCTGCAGCTCAAACAGGGTCATGGGCTCCTTGGCGTTGTAGAGCTGCGTGGCGATCGTCGATCGTGCCCGGTGGCTGGTGATCTGGCCGAGCACGTCGGTGGTCGGAACGCCAGCCTTGCGGCAGAGCACCGGGATGACCGTGAGATTGATGTAGGCCTTGGCGACCGGCCGGGCCCGGTGGGCGAACAGGAAGTCGACGCGCTCAGCGGTCTTGCGGTCGAGCATCTGCGGCTGGACGGGCCGCACTGCCTGCCACGCTTCGACGGCCCGGCCCAGGATCGGGTCAACGGGTTTGGTGAACGCGGTGCCGGTCTTGTGAGTGGGGACGTCGAGCAGGCAGACGGCATCCTTCGCGAGCACGTCGCCGGGGCGTCCGGGGACTGCCACGTCCTCCCGTTGCCAGCGGACACAGCCGACCCGCAGCCGGGCGATCTCATCGCTTCGTTGCCCACTGAAGAGCCAGGTCAAGGTGATGGCCCGGATCAGCTCGATGGGATATGCCTGCCCTGACCGGGGCGGCACGTCGGCGGGCTCAAGGTTCAGTCCGGCCCACAGCAGCTTGGCCCACACATCGTCGGCTATCACTCGTGGTTTGGGGCCGATCAGTGCTTTGATGCTGCGTGGGGTGGACAACGCGATCGCGGGGTCGAAGCGGCGCGGGATCCACTCCCACTCCTGGCAGTCACGGAGGAACGTGCGCACGGCGTTGAGGTTGCTGGCTTTCGAGCGAGGAGACAGCGGCTCACCGAGCCGGTCCTCGACGATCACGCTGCGTTGGATGAACTCGCCGATCGTCATCCGGTCGACTCGGGCGACCCAGGTCGCGCACGTCGCCCTGGTCCAGTCCGCAGGTCCGGTGATCTCCGGCTGTTCGGCGGCCAACCACCTCCCGACCTTGGCCAGTTGACCGTGGTAGTTCTGCCGGACCCGCGAGGTGAGAGTGGAGGTCGCCTGCCACTTGTCGACCCATCTCATCCACTCCGGGCAAGCCCCCTCGATCTCGTGCGGCCGGCCTCCGTTGGGGCGTGGCGGCGCGTCCGCATGGCCGAGTGCGGCCACGGCGCGGTGGACGCCATAGAGAGGAGAGCGTCCCCAGCGCCCGATCGCAGGGTGGTCACGCAGGGACGTGAGCATTTCGGTGGACAGATCTTCCAGGCGCGGGCTGCGGTTGACCAGCAGTGTCTGCGCGATGGTGGTGTGGAGCTTGTCGCAGTCCCTTCTGGCTGTCTGATAGCCCCAGCCGTCCAGCACGGCCATGATCTGCCTGAGGGTGGAGTCGACTGCGGAACGGCCGAACACTCTCCCGGCCACGGACAGGCGCTTGAACTTGCCGAGGAGGTGGAAGTCGGTGAATCCAGTCAGCAGGTAGGCGTAGGCGGCCAGGTAGGGCCGGGTCGTGCCGTCTATCCATCCGGGCCAGAGCCGGGTGAAGGCCTTCGCGTCGGCCCCGATCAGTTCCGCCCATGCCTGCGGCGTCCACTCCCAGAACGCGGTCTCGGTCCGCGCACAGGTCCAAAGGATCAGGCCAATCCCATCGTCCGCGCTCCGTCTGTGCAGCCGCTCGTCGGGAACGTCCAACACGTCGCGGGCGTCGTCGAGCGGACGCAGCAGCCGTCCGATACGCCGCCAGGCGATGCTCTCCCGCTGGTAGCCGCGCTGGCGGCGCACATCCCAGCCCAGCGAACGTAGGGCTTCCGCCTCGGCACTGGTCAGCGGTGAACGGTTGTAGGGCTCCAGATCGATGGGCCACGTCCACGTGGACCGCGCAGTGTCGGCCACAGCGGCGAATGTGGCCGCCGCCCGGTTCACTGCAGTCCCGCCGGCGCCGGGTCCGCGCCGAGCGCGGCCAGCTGTTCGACACGCCAGGCGTGAATCTGGTCCATACCGCGCTGCAGCTTCTCCGCGAGATCACGGCCGGACAGATGGATGTACTGCATCGTCGACTCGGTTGAGCGGTGACCTGCGAATGTCGCGATCGCGTGCAGCTCCCAGCCCATGCGAGCCAGGTCGGTCAGACACAGGTGACGGGTCGTGTGAGTGGCGAACCGAGGCAGATCCGCGGCCAGAGCGAGTCGGCGAACCACCTTCGACCAGGTCCACAACGTCAAAGGCTGGGCGTGGTTGCGCCGGGACTCCGACAGGAACAGTGGCCCGCGGGCCCGGCTGATCGTGGCCCGATGCGCCAGGTAGCCGGACAGCAGGACCCCGGTCGCGGCGGAGTACGGCACGACGCGCTCCAGCCGGTTCTTCGTCGTCTCAGCCCGCACCCGCAACGTCCGGCGCCCTGGATCGAGGTCGTCGGTCCGCAGCGAGCACAGTTCCTCGCGACGCAGGGCCGCGTCGTAGGCCAGCGCGAGCATCACGCGGTTGCGCACCGGCTCGTCGCGAGCGACGTTCAGAACATCCATCCACTGCTGGTCGCTAGGAATCCACGGGAGCTTGGTCAGCCGCGGCACCAGACCGCGCTGGTGGCCGCCGAACCGGCTGCCGGGCGTGTACTTTCCCCGGCCGACCGGGTTGGACTCGCGCAGCCCCTCCTCGATGAGGAAGTCGTAGAACAGCCGTACAGGCACAAGCCGCTGCTGCAGCGTCGAGTTCGCCAGCCCCGCCCCCGAGTCAATCGACACGATGTTGGCACCGCGTTTACTCGGCCGGGTCGACAACTCCCGCACATACTTCGCCAGATGCGCGCGATTGGCCCCGAGCGGGTCGACGGCGTCGCGATCGCAGACCTCCAGGTACTCGGCCAGCCCTCGGGCGTACGCGTCGATCGTCCGCGGTGCCCGCCCAAGATCGGTCCATATCTGCAACCACTCGGCAGCCCGGTCGTGCCGCCCGATGACGGGCCACTTCTCCAGCACCTGCGTGCTCAACAACGCTCCTCAGTCCGTGGTGAGGTCGGGGACGGAGATGATCCTCCCCGACCAGATTCCACGTAACTAATAGGTGCAGGGTCTTGAAGATCCGCCCGTAGTGGGCGAAGGCGTCACCAAGGCCGGTCGGCCGGCCGTCCCGGGAGAGCATGCGGATCAGGTCGTGGCCGCGGACCTCGCCGAGCGTCAGGGAGCCGGCCACGCGCAGCATGTCTCCCCAGTGCGCGCGGATGCGATCCAGGCGCACCGTGTGGCGGGAGATCTCCTGCAGCGGCCCGTAGTCGGCGCTGGCGTGGGTGCGCCACAGGCGGGCGTCGGAGATGTCGGCGATCCGCGGCGAGAACTGGTAGCCGAGAATCGCGAACAGGCCGAAGACGATGTCGCTGTAGCTCGCGGTGTCGGTGACGACGGTCTCCGGCTTCGGTCCGCCGTCGCGGCCCAGCAGCGCGTCCAGGATGAACAGCGAGTCGCGCAGCGTGCCGGGCACCACCACCCCGCCCAGGCCCATCACCTGGTCGTTGACCACGTTCAACCAGGTCGCGCCCTTCTTCCGAAGGCCGAAGTACAGCGGGCTGTAGCCTGCGTGCAGGGTCTGCACCGGCACCGTGAAGCGCACTCCGTCCGCGGAGGCGACCAGCCCGCCACCCCAGGCCCGGACGACGTCGACCTTGGCCTGCGCCGCGATGAGCATCCCGTTCGCGGCGGAGATCGTCTCGGACCGCAGGTAGCCCTGGTCGACCTGGACCAGGCGGGCCCGGGTCAGCGCGGGCACGTTCGGCTTGGCGACCGGGACCAGGCCGACGTTGCAGGCCTCCGCCAGCAGCAGCGCGCACACGCTGACCTCGAAGTCGTCCATGTGCGCATCGGCGCCGGAGATGTGGGTGAACGCCGACGTCATGCCGGTCAGCTCGGCGACCTCCAGCAGCAGCTCGGGGAAGTCGACCTTCGGGAGCATGCTGTTGGCCAGCTGCCGAAAGGCGGGCATCAGGTTCGGCTCGGGGGCGGGGCCGAGCCGGTCCAGCTGCAGCTTGCCGTCCTTCACGCTCACCGCGGTGTTCGTCGGCAGCCCGGCGACGACCTGGTGGTAGGCGCCGTGCAGCGCTCCGGCGAGTTCGGCCAGGTGCGCGGCCGGCTCCGTCTCCAGCCCGAGCGCCCTCAGCACGGTCGCCTCGGCGCTCTCCCAGCGGTCGCCGGCCAGCAGCTTGGCGCGCGGGTCGCCCCACCGGTCCCCGTCGCGCGCGTAGACGTCCCTTCGGCGCAGCGCGCGGTGCAGGTGCTCCAGCACGCAGAACGAGTACGCCGCCTTCTCCACGCAGCCCGCCTCGACGTCCGGGTTGGCGAACACCAGGCGCCGCCACGAGCCGGTCACCAGCGCCTGGTCCACCTCGGACGCGGCGACCTTGCGCCGGCCGACCAGGTGCGGCAGCTGCTTGAGCGCCTTCACGACCGGCGCCCCGGCCGCCACCGCACCGAAGTCCACCGTGTCCACCAGCAGCCGGATGAAGCCGCGCACCGTGCCGTACCGGGAGGCGAGCGCGGCCCGCCACTCCGCGTCCTCGTCCCCGTCGCCGTCCGGCACGCACTCCGCGATGGTGGCCAGCGCCTCGGCGAGCTTGGCGCGCGGCACCACCTTCTCGATCGCCTCCCAGGCGTCCAGCACCGAGACCGCCTCACCGTCGACTGTGGCCGGCGCGGTATCCAGCAGCACCTCCACCGCCCTGGCCACCCGCCCGGCCGCCTTCCTCAGCTTCGGCAGCGACTTGAGCTTCTCCTCCCGCCCGACCCGCTCGGCCCGGCCGAGCAGCCGGCTGCCCATCAGCACGTCGAGCAGGTCCAGGGCGTCGTCCACCGACGCGGTCTCCAGGTGCCGCACCGTGGCCAGCATCGTCGCGGTCTTCCGCGTCTCCTCCAGGTCCCGCAGCGTCGGCGCCTTCGACCCCAGCCCGTACCGGGCCAGCGCCGCCATCCGCGCCGGCGGCACCCCGCCGGTGTCCACCAAGCCCGCCCCCAGCGCCCGCACCTCCCTCGCCCGGTCCAACGCCTCGCGCATCGCCGTCCCCGACACCCGCACCGGCCCACTGCGCAGCCGCTCCAGCTCCGAGACCCGCTTCCCGTGCGGCACCTTCAGCAGCTCGCGCATCGCCTGCCGCAGCTCGCCCGGCACCGCCGCATCCAGCGTCCGGTACAGCTCGGCCATCTCCTGGGCCCGCGTCTCGGCGACCAGCCGGGTCAGCGTCGTGATCCCCGGCAGCAGCACCCGGTTGTCCACCAGCCACACCACCGCCCGGTCGAACAGCGCCCGCGGCCCCTCCACCGACGCCCACACCCGCGCCGCCAGGAACGCCCGCACCTCCGACTCGGCCTCGCCGAACTCCCGGTAGCCGAAGGCGTCCCGAATCTCCCAGGCGTGCTCGTACCGGTTCTGCTTCCGCGCCCCGTACCCGGCCCACTCCGCCGGATCGACCCCGAGCTGCTCGGCCGCGAAGCGGACCACCACGGCCGGCACCACCGCCAGGTCCTCGGTCGGGAAGACCCCGAGCATCCGCACCGAGCCCCACAGCACCGCGAAGCCGAGCCGGTTGGCCGGCGACCGCTTCGAGCGGGCCGCCTCCAGCCCCAGCGCGTCCAGGCGGAAGAACTGCTCCAGCTCGCCGGGCCTCGGCTCGGCCGCGAACCGGCCGTAGCGGGAGACCTGATCGTCAGACAGGAAATCAACTGGCATGCCCCGGAACGTATGGCCGCTGACCAGTGCAGATGGGCGGAGTCACCGAACCGGAACCAAGATCGGCCCGTTGTCGCTACTGGCCGTTCCGATCCTCCTCACGGGCCGGACATGAGCCGCAAGGTAGCGGGGTGATCACGTGCCCGCCGTCGTGGCGGCCTGTTCGTCGTGTTCGCGCAGCATCCGCATGACGGTGGCGGGTGAGGGGTGCTGGCCTTTCTTCGCGCCGGTGGTGATGACGAGACGCTTGGCGATGTCGCGCAGGCTCATCTCCCGGCCGCGCAGGTGGAGGGCCATGGAGAGCATGGACTCGTCGGTGACGCCGGCGCCGCCGATGGTCTTGCCGCGCCGGCGGGCGGACTCGTGGCCTTCGAGGGTGCGGTCGCGGATGTACTCGCGTTCCATGCCGGACATGGCCGCGAGCACGGTGAACACGATGCCGGAGGGATCGTGTGAGCCCTTCAGCTCGCCGGTGAGGAACTCCAGGCCGACGTCGCTCGCCTTCAGCTGTTCGGCGAGCGTGGCCAGTTCGATGCCGCGGCCGAGCCGCTTGTGCTCGTGGACGACGATGGTCACGGCGACGCCGGAGGAGCGGATCTCCCCGGCGAGCTTCACGGCGGTCTCCAGCTCGGGGCGCTTGGTGGCGCGGGTGGAGATCTTCTCGGAGAAGATCCGGGTGACCCCGGCCTCGGCGAGGGAGTCGAGCTGCGCGTCGAGGGACTGCCGGGCGGTCGAGGCACGGGCGTACCCGAGGCGGACATGCCCGACCGGTTCGGTGCCGGCGCCCACCGGCCGGGACAGCTCGGTCCACGCCGACCCCGGCTTCCGTACGGCCGGGGTCGGCACGTTCAGCGCCTTGGCGAGCTGGGGCACGAGGCGGAAGCGGGCGGTGTGGTACTGGATCGCCACCTTGCCCTTGCCGGTCCGGCACGGCGAGCCCGCGGGGGCCGCACAGGCGGACATCGGGCAGTTGTGCGATTCCACGCGCTTGAAGTCGTCGCTCCCAGTCCTGGACTGTTTCATGAGGGTGTTTCAGGTGTCCAGCTGTTTGCAACAACTCGTGAAACATGATCAGCGCAGGTGGACGTCCCGCCGAGCCGCTGTTTCACAGGCGACCGCCTATGAAACACTCCTATCGTCCCGCCGGCGGGCCGCGGCTCGCTATTACAGCCAAACGGGTCCGGTGAGCAGCCAGCACCACGTCCAGCAGTACAGCTGGTAGGTGAAGCGGTCGGAGCGGGGTGTGCGCAGGAAGAGGACTCTGAGCGCGGTGCAGGTGGATGCCGCGGCGAAGACCAGCTCCCAGGCGATGGCCGTTGCGAAGTGCGGGGGATGTTCGACGAGCAGCAGGTGCGCGGGTAGGGGCAGGAGGAGGAGCCCCGCCGCCAGGAGCAGCCGGGTCCGCTGGCTGCCCAGGATCATCGGCAGGGTGCGTCGCCCTGTGACGGTGTCGCCGACGATGTCGCGCAGGTCCTGGATGAAGACCAGGCTCCAGTAACAGGTGGCGGCGGTGATCCAATGCCATCCTGTGGGCGGGATGGGCCCGATCATCCGCCAGGCCGCGGCGGTCTGGGTGAGGGCTCCGAGGATGGTGTGCAGGTTCTTGGTGAGCCAGTACCGGTCGGTCCCGAGGTAGTTGTGCGCGATGACCAGGGCGGTCCACATGAGTGCCCACCAGAACACCCCGAAGAGCCACCCGGAGCCGAGGAACAGGACAGTGGCGACGCAGAACCTGCGGTGCGCTCCTGCGGGTGAGACTGTTCCGGACGGGATCGGCCGCCATGGCTTGTTGGCCTGGTCCTCGGCGTGGCCGGTGGCCTGGTTGGAGAGCGTGTGGACCGAGAGGAACAGCCAGAAGTACACCAGGGCACGGGCGAAGGCCCAGGGCAGGTCACCGAGGAGCTGCGCGTGTGCGGACCAGGCGGCCCAGGTGACGATGAGTCCGGGGATGGTGCCGGCTGACAGGTCGTCGCGGTTGAATCGCCAGCTCACGGTCAGTTCGAAGGCCGCCCGTTGCAGGGGGTGGAGCCGGGCGGTTGGCGCGGTGACGGCGGTCGCGGTGTCCTGCTGTGCGCAGGGGTCGGTCCCGGACATGGACTACCTCGGCGGTGGTGCGATGACCGTGACGGCGAGATTCCTCGGGTACAGGACGGCGTGCGCCGTCTCCCGTGCTCGGCGTCCTGGTACCGGTTCGATCAGCCAGCGGCGTAGCAGGGTCGTCAGCACGATGTGCAGTTCGGCGATCGCGAAGGAGTCGCCGATGCACTGCCGATTGCCAGCGGAGAAGGGGATGTAGGCGCAGCGGGGCAGCGTGTCGGTGCGTCCGTCCAGCCAGCGGTCGGGGTCGAAGCGGTCCGGGTCGGGGTAGAGGAGCGGGTCGCGGTGGAGGGTGGTGGGGCTGTAGAGGATCTCCGCCTGGGCCGGGATGGCCACGCCGTCGAGGACGACGGGGCCGGTGGTGCGGCGCATGAGCAGCCAGGTGGGGTGGAAGGCTCGCAGGATCTCGTTGATGAAGGCGCCGGTGAGGCGGAGCCGTTCGAGGTCGCTGTAGGCGATCGGCCTGTCGCCGAGCACGTCGTCGGCCTCTGCACGCAGCTGGTTGGTGAGCTCGGGGCGGGTGGTGAGGATGTGGCAGGCCCAGGCCAGGGTGGTTGCGGCGGTTTCGACCCCTGCGGTGAAGATGGTGATGATCTCGTCGCGGAGTTCCTCCTCGCTCATGGGCAGGCCGTCGGTGTCCCGTGCGGACAGCAGCAGCGAGACGAGGTCGGCCTGATCGGTGCCCTCCGCCTGGTGGCTGCGGATCAGCTCCTGCGTGGTCTCGCGCAGTTCAGCGCACAGGGTGTCGAATCGCCGGTTCGCGGGGAGCGGGATGCGGTAGAGGAAGTCGGCCGGTGCCAGGGTCCGCCAGGCGACACCGGTGGTGATCACCGGGAGTGCCCTGGCCACCACGGCTGCCATCCGAGTCGCCGCCTGGGATGTGAACAGGGTGTGGCTGATCAGCTGGGTTGCGGTCTCGCGCATGCGGTGGTCGGCCGTGAAGGGCGTGTCCGGGGCCCATGCCCCGATGTGTTTGGCTGCGAGCGCGCTCATGCGGTCGAAGTACTCGGTGATCCGCTGCTTGTGGAATGCGGGTTGGATCATCCGGCGCTGGCGCCGGTGGAACGGGCCGTTCGAGGACAGGATGCCGTTGCCGAAGAACGGCCGGGTGCGGTCGAAGAGCATCCCCTTGGTGAACGTGCCCGATGGCGCGAGCAGCATCTGCTGCAGGGCCGCGGGCGAGTTCAGGACGTACACCTCACGCGGGCCGATGAGGATCTTGACCACGGGGCCGTGGGCGCGCAGGGCCTGGACGTACCCGAGGCGCTTCGGGTGCGCGAGGCGCAGGGCATGGCCCAGCAGGGGAATGTACCCCGGAGCGGTGGGCGCGGTCTGGGGGATCGTCGTCATCGCGGCCTCTTGGTTCACGCAGGTCGATGCACGGTGCAGTCTGCACGTTCGGGCCCCATTCATGGGGCCGAAGAGCCTGGCCTTGTGGCGATGTCCGCGTTCTGGAAGAACCTGTCCAGTGAGCGGCCTATATCGGTCGGATTGAGACCGGATCGGAACGTTGTCCGGGCACCATGACGGGCGCCGAGAAGAGGTCGAGGCGGGAGCTCATGTCCAGCTCGAACCGCCCGTACGGGTTCACGTGGGTCCAGAACAGCGGGGACAGACCGCGCCGGTCGGCGTCGGTGAGCTGCTCGGCCCACTTCGGCTCGGCCAGGACCTGCTGGATCAGCAAGGTGTTGACGTGGACCAGGGCGGACTGGAGCAGGTGCAGCGCGAGCATGCTGACCTCCATGCTCTCCCGGTCCTCGCCGGTCAGGTCGCCGTCCTTGCCGTAGAACAAGTCCTTGTTCGCCGAGTTCCAGTTCTCCACTACCTGCAGCCCCTCGTTGATCTCCCGGCGAAGGCCCTCGTCCGCGAGGTAGTCGCAGATGAACGCCGTGCGCACCGCACGCCCCAACTCCTCGATGGCCAGGAACGTCGGGTGCTTGGGGCCACCGCGGGTGAAGCGCCGCAGCACCTGCTCGGCCTCCGCGGTGCCGAGTCGCAGCGCGGTGGTGTACTTCACGATCTGGTCGTACTGCTGGGCGATCAGGCCCCAGTTGATGGTGCGGCTCTTGGGGGTGAGCACCGGGGCAAGCGTCGGCCACTCGCCGTCCTCGTCGGTGCCGGGCCGGTACAGGGTGGCTCGGCCGATGTTCTTGAGCCGGGGCAGCAGCTTGAAGTCGAGCATGTGCGCGAAGGCGAACCCGACGATGGACGCGCCGTGAGTGTCGGTGTACTGGCGGTCTACCTCGGTGTCGGTGCAGTGCCGCAGCACGCCCTCGATCATCGAGGCGACCTCGGAGGCCGAGCAGTGCTTGAGCTGGGAGTAGATGCACACCGACTTCCGCTCGACATGCCAGTAGATCATCACCCCGGGCCCGCGGTAGCGCTGGTGCCACTCGGTCATCAGGTTGCTGGACCAGGCACCGAACTTGCGACTGTCGGACGCGCACGCCGTCCCCGAGCCCCACCAGCCCTCGTCCCGGGCGGCGAAGGTGGCGTTGACCAGCTTCACCACCGCGGCCCGCATGTTGGCCCGGTTCAGGAACAGGTGCCGCACCCGGCGCAAAGTGGCCTCGGACTCGCCGTGCTTGCCGGTCACCGCCACGCGCTTGATGCCCATGTTGGTGCCCAGGGCGAACAGCACCAGCAGCAGCCGGCGCCGCAGCTTGTCCTGGGGCAGGTTCTGGCGGGTGGCCACCGAGGAGAACTCCTCGGTGAAGCCCACGTCGAACTCGGCGTACTTGAGCATGTCCAGCAGGTCGATCAGGCCCCAGCGACGCTCGATCTCGGCCTTCACCGCCGTCAGGTTCTGCGGCTCCTCCTGTTTGTCCAGGGGCGGGACCTTGATCCACGGCTCGCCGCGCCGGGTGGTGACCGCCACCCCGCCGGCCGTGCCGTCCGCCAGTGCCTGCTCCAGGCGGTCCAGGGCCTCGCGGTGGCGCTTCTGCAGGGCGGCGATGAACTCGGCCGGGTCCTGCGGATGCCCCAGCGCGTCGTAGTGCACGTCGCGGTTGTCCTCGAAGTCCGCCGGCAGGTCGTCCTCCGGGTTGCGCCACCTGCCCGCGCCCACTACCCAGATCTCCCGGCGCCGCAGCGCGTCCCGCAGCGAGACCAGCACGCACAGCTCGTACGGAATCCGCTCCACCCGACCCTTGTCGTCCACCACCGCCGCCCGCCACTGCGGCTGCACCACCCCCTCCAGCGGCACCGTCTCCGCCGGGTCGAAGAACGCCCCCTCCTTGAGCGGCTGGTCCAGGTAGCGCTCCAGCAGCTCGATCGCGTCCATCACCGGCCGATGCGCGTCGTTGTTGCTCCTGAGCGTCAGCGCCTTCAGCAGCGGCTTGAGCATCCGCCGCCAGTGCGCCGAGTACGACGAGCGCAGCACGGTCCGCACCCTCGCCTGGTACTGGCGCTCGTTCGCCGCGGCCTCGGCCGCCAGCGCCTTGAGCGTTCTCTCCCCGCCCATCACCGGGTAGATCACCCGCCGCACCGTCCCGGCCGGCTGCGCGAGCGCGGCCTCCGCGACCCGCAGCAGCATCGCGTCCTTGCCCCGGACCTTCTTCAACTCGTTGGTGAACTCCTTGTCCACCTTCTTCTCCGCCCGGGTGTTGATCCGCAGCACCAGCTGGGTGAACAGGTCCACCAGCGAGTCGGTGATCTCCGCCTCCCGCACGTGGCACAGCGTGGCCAGCAGCGTCCAGCGCACCTCCGGCTTCATCCGCGGCGGCAGCAGGTCGGCCGGGTACTCCTTCGAGGCCCGCGCCCGCCAGGACTCCACCAGCTTCTCCGACACGTCCGCGAACAGGTCCGCGGGCAGAGCGAGCCGACGTACCCGCTCCAGCTTGTTGATCTCCGCGAACAGGCTGTCCAGCCCCGGCGCCCCCGGATCGGCCTTGAGCTCGGCGAAGAACGCCCGGCCCCCGCCCGCCGACGCCGCCTCCGCGCCGCCGTCCCCGCTCTCCTCGTGATCGCCCGTCACCAGCTCGTCCAGCCGCGCCCGGGTCAGCTGCGACAACCGGCCAACCGTCCGCCGGCAGAACTGCGCCTCGAAGTCCTTCACCGCGCTCGCCACGAGCCGACGCACCTGGCCTGGCGCCGGCGGCTCGATCCGCTCGTTGCGGCACCGGGCCACCACCGCCTCCACCAGCCGCTCGCGCGACAGCTCCACCGGACACAGCTCCATGGCCAGCCACTGCGCCAGCTTCGCCTGGTCGTCCTCGGTAGTGGGCCGGAAACCGTAGACCGAGCGGATCTCCACCCGGTGCCGCTGGATCGCCTTGCCCAACCAGTCGTAGGACCCCCACTCATCCACCGACACCTTCACCTGCTGCGCCACGTACCCAACCACCGCGTCCGGCACCTCCCCGGGCCCCTCCGGGAACCGCGCCTCCACCTCGAAGAACTTCAGCAGCAGCGCGAACCCGAGGCGGTTCGCGCCGGACTTGTTCCGCAGCCGCTTCATGTCCTCCTCCAGCAGCGTCCAGACGGAGATCAGTTCCTCCGGCTCCCACTCCTGTCGCACGACCAGGCACTTCCCCTCGGCATCGAGCACTCCGACGTGATCAAGATGCCGACACCCAGCCGGACCGGGACGAGAACACCGAAACCCGGGACAACACGCCGTCACATCGGCTACGCAGAGCTACTTGTCTCTCTGCCGTAGCTACCCGAGCACAGGGCCCTGGATGGACGGACCAGGGACCCGGCGAATCCCCGTGACCGGGTAGGTCCTCGTGCGGCTGATCACGTCAAAACGGGCGGGCAACCTGGGTTGTTCTTGCTTTGTGGTCGTGTCGCTTTGAGGTCAGCAGACCTGCCGGGGATGGCGTTTGTCCGCTGCACTGTGCTGTGTAGCGTGACAGGGTCGCAGAATGGAATATGTGTTCTATTCCTCTCAGAGGGTGTTCGGTAGGAGATTCCCCCCAACTGTCCGGCTTTGATTGCTGCGGCACGGACTCGGTTCCAGGGTCTCGTGGCGGCCGGGTCTGTGTCCGCGATATTGATCAAGCGTGACGGAACGACGCAGGTATCCCTCGGACCTGAAGGACGATCAGTGGGAGCTCATCGAGCCCATGCTGGTGGAGTGGCGACGCACCCGCGTCGA
>NZ_JBEOSV010000110.1:0-17882 GCF_040303245.1 Kitasatospora sp. NPDC096077
GGACCTGTCGACCAAGCGCCGCTCGTACCAGCTGTTCGCCGAGACCTATTTCCTGACCAGAAGGCGGCGGACCCGCTCCGCGTGTCCGCACCCGGGCTTCGCCCGGGTGGGCCCGGCGCTTCGCGCTCGGGCCGGGCCGCTCCGCTTCGCTCCGGCGGCCCGTGGGGCTGAGCCTTGATCAACCAGTTGAGCAGGGAGAATGGCTGATCTCACGGCAGGCTGACTAGGGGGAGGGGTGGCCCTGAGGGGCGCGTGCGGGTCAGCTTCACTCCCGCCAGTTTGGTCTAGCCCGTGGTCTAGACCATGATTCTGGCCCCATCCGGGGGCGGGGTGCGCTACGCTCTGAGGACGAGCGGCGGTGCTAGTGTATCAGTCTTGGCCTGTCAGGGAATCCGGCCGAACATGGGGTCCGGATGGGCTTGATTCCCGGTGCCGGGTCGGCCGTAAGGCCCGTCCGGTGGTTGTATAAGGAACGCGCCGTCAGCATTTCCTGCCAGATCCCGAGTACGGCCCGGGAAATTCGAGGGGAGACCTTTCTGTGAGCGTGGAGACTTTCCTGGCGGAGGCTCAGGAGCCTAAGGAGATCACGCTGCGGGGGCACCAGGAGGAGGCCCTGGAGGCCATCGTGCGGGGCTTGTCGCAGCGGCCCGGGGTGGAAGTGCCCGACGGGCTGCGGGTGAACGTGAAGATGGCCACGGGCACCGGCAAGAGCTACGTCGGTGCGGTGGCCGGCCAGCGGATCGCGCCGCGCGGTTCCGTCCTGGTGGTGGTGCCGACCCTCGACCTGCTGCTGCAGATGATCGGCTCGTGGCGCAGGGCCGGCCGCTCGGGCCGGATGTACGCGGTCTGTTCGCTGGAGGCCGGCGAGCTGCCCTTCGGTGTGGAGCGCTCGACCAACCCGGTGCAGATCGCCTACTGGCTCGCCGCCGCGGCGCGGGAGCGCCGGCCGGTCACCCTCTTCGCCACCTACGCCTCCACCGGCGCGGTCCAGGATGCCTATCAGGTCGACCCCGCCCTGCTTGGAGGGCCCGTTCCGCCGCTGGACCTGCTGGTCTGCGACGAGGCGCACCGGTCGTCGGGGTCGGTGGAGAAGACGTGGACGGTGGTGCACGATCAGGGGGCGATCCCGGCGGGGCGGCGGCTGTACATGACGGCGACGCCGCGGGTGTGGGCGCCGCCGAGGTCGGTGCGGCGCCGTGAGGGGGCTTACCAGCCGCTGGAGGAGGGGCTGCTGTGCTCCATGGACGACACGGCGGTGTACGGGGAGTGTGTGTTCGACCTGGGGCTTCAGGCCGCGGTGGACCGGGGGTTGCTGGCGCCGTTCGAGATCGTGGTGCTGGAGCTGCGTGACCCGGTGAGGAACCGTGAGGCGGCGCGGCGTCAGCCCCTGCCGTACGGGCCGGGGGTGGGTGAGGACGAGGAGGACGACCAGGTCCACCCCGAGCGCGTCGCGGCGATGCAGGCCGCCCTGGTGAAGACCATGGCCGAGCGGAAGCTGCGGCGGGTCATCACTTTCCATACCCGCACCATTGAGGCCCGGTATTTCTCCGAGACGCTGAACCAGACCGTGGAGCGCCTCCACACAGAGAATCCCGGGAAGTATCCGGAGGAGTTCTGGTCTCAGTGGATCTCCGGGGAGCACTCGACGGATTTCCGGCAGGAAGTCATCAACGGATTCGGGTCAGCCGAGAGTGAAGGAGTTCGGCACGCGGTCATGTCGAATTGCCTCGTCCTCGGCGAAGGGGTTGATATTCCGAGCGCGGACGGCGTGCTCCTCCAGGGCTACGGGTCGATGGTCCAGAATATTCAGCGCATCGGCAGGGCCGTTCGCCTCGACCCCGATAATCCGAATAAGGTCGCCTCTCTTCTCGTGGTTGTCTTCCTCAAGGACGACGAGGAGCCCGACGACTTCCTGGAGTCGGACTCCTACGCTCCCCTCGTCAAGATCCTCACCTCGCTGCGGGCCCACGACGCCAAGGTCGTCGAGAACCTCGCCGTCCCCCAGCGCAGCGGCCACCGCACGAGTGGGCGCAGCGCCGAGGCGGTGCAGCCGCCCGGGCTCGCGGGGCCGGACGGGGCGCCGTCGTTCCGGCTTCCGGTGCGGTTCCTGACGCCGCGGGATCCGGATTCGCTGGCGCTTTTCGTGCGGACCAGGGTGCTGACCGGAGAGGGCCAGTACTGGCGTGAGGGGATTGCGCACGCCAGGGCCTGGCACCAGGAATTCGAGGATCTCGATGTTCCTTATTCGGCGATGACCGGAAAGGAAGGGAAATTTCCGCTCGGGAAGTGGTTGTCGGGCCGTCGGGTGGAGTATGCGGCGGGTGATCTGGCGCCACACCGGGTCGACATGCTCGACAGGCTCGGGATGGTGTGGTCGGTGCCGGATGCCCGGTTCGAGGCCGGCCTGGACTGGGCGAGGGTCTGGGCGCGCGAGCACGGCGGCAGCCTGGCGGCACCGGCGCGTGCGTCGATCGGCGGCTACCCGATCGGTACGTGGCTCGCTGGGCTCCGAGCGGCCGCCCAGGTTCCCGGCGGCCAGGCCGGGGCGCTCTCCGCGCACCGTCGCCGGCAGTTGGAGGAGATCGACCCCTGGTGGTGCCCCGCCTGGCCGATCACCTGGCAGCGCTCCTACGCTACGGCCCGCCGGTGGTGGCTGGAGGCTGATGGCCGCGTCGACTGGGCACAGCTGTCCGACGAGGTCGTCTTCGAGGGTGAGCAGCTCGGCCAGTGGGTGCGGGCGCAGCGGGCCGTCTTCGCCGCGCTCGACCAGGAGCAGCAGGACCTGCTGGCGGCGATCGGCATTGAGGAGGACCAGGAGCTGGCCGCCGCGCGGGCGGCGGCCGCGGCCCGGCCGAAGGTGTCACGCGCGGACCGGTTCCAGCAGGGCCTGGCGGCGTTGGCGTCCTTCGTCGAGCGCGAGGGGCACGCGCGGGTCCCGCGTACCCACAAGGAGGACGGGACGGCGTTGGGGACGTGGCTCAACAACCAGAAGGCCCGCCGGAACAAGCTCAGCCCTGAGCAGCTCGGGCAGCTCGCCGGGCACGGGGTGGAGTGGGCATAGACCCCTCGTTGCTTGCAGCGGGTGCCGTCGGCTGACCCTGCAGGGTGCGGGGTCAGCCGGCGGCTTCTGCAGGTCAGCGGCGTGGCTTGGGAGTGATGCGGGCGTGGAGCAGCGCGGCGCGGGTGAGCTCGGTGCCTTGCTTGTGGTTCTCGTTGAACAGGCTGGTGAGCCCGTCCGGGGCGCTGTTCCAGTAGTTGTCGAGGGTGATCCGGGCGCCGAGGTCGTCAAGGAGGATGTTGGCGACGTGGGAGAGTTCGCGGGGACGCTCACTGCCTGCGTTGCCCCACCACAGGTGTTCGCCCGGGACACAAGGGGCGGGGTGGACGAACCCGTCCGTGGTCGTGATCCAGACGGAGCCGTACAGGACGATGGAGGCCAGCTCGCCGCGGCCGGCCGGGAGGGACAGCGGGGCGTAGAAGAGCCACCGGGCGTGGTCCTGGTCGTCGTCGTTGGTGCGGACGACCGGCATGTCGGTCAGGGGGTCGGTGAAGAAGGCGTCGACCGTCTTGCCTTCGGCGAGGGTGGCGTGGCCGGCGGTGGGGTCGCAGAGGGACAGGCGGCGGGTCCACCGCTCGACGACCGGGTGGTCTGTCGCCGGCAGCTGGGTGAAGCGCCCGAAGGGCAGCAGCTTGGGGTGGCGGCCGAGCGCGATGTCGAGGGCTTCGACGGCGTCCGGTTCGGTGCTGCGGGCGATCTCCTCCCATCCCTGTCGTAGGAGGGCGTCGTCCTTCGCCAGGGGGATGGGGTGGTTGCGGGTGTCGTGCGTTGCTGCGATGACGAGCCGCCCCGGGGCCGCAATGTGGTCGCCGTAGATCTCGATGTCGTGCACGACGGTCTGAACGCGGTCGTTGCGCATGTCGTCGGCCATGTTGGTCAGCGCCACCAGGGCGGCCTGGCTGAAGGTGGAATTCGCCGCGACCTGGCGCAGGGTCTTCTCGCGGGGCGTGGCGGGGACCTCGGCGATCACGGCCGGGGAGCCCGGTTGCCAGCGGCTGGTGACCTCGAACCGGCGCAGGTGTTCGGGCCACCAGGGAAGGGGCTGTCCGGTGAGTATCACGATGCGGGCCCAGCTCGCCTCGTACTCGATGCCGGGCTGGGCGGTGTCAGCGGCGACCAGGGCCGGACCGGTGACAACGTTGAGGTCACCGTACAGGGAGCAGACGGTGATGATCGCGCGGTTGTGCTCGTCGGCCAGGTCGGCGGCCATGGCCGAGGCTGCGTGGCTCTCGTCGGTGTGGAGCATGCGGATGACACCGATGCCGGTGTGCCAGTCGGTGGCGGGCCCGTGGGCGGTGTCCTGGTGGCCGAGGAAGCGTCCCGGCTGGCGCTGATCGGGAAGGGGGCGCAGCAGGACGGCGCCGCGGTGTTGGAACTCCGGGGTGCCGGCGGCCCACTGGTAGATGGCGTGGGCGTTCCACACGGGCCCGTCAGGCTTCTCGTCGAAGGGTCCGTAGTTGATGTCGGTCTCGGGTGCGGGGAAGTTGCCGTGCTGGCGAGGGAGTCGCCACATCCCGAACGAGTTCGTGTCGAGCAGTTCCTGGATCTCCGCCTTGCCGAGGTACGTGGTGCGCTGTCCCATGCGGCTACTCCTCCTGCCCGCCATCGGTGGGGATCATCATGCTCCGCACCCTATCGATCACGGTGTGCAACGGGGGTGGGAACGGGACAGTCGGCTACCGATCGGCGGCCCGGGGTTTGCGGGGAGGACGGCGGGGCTTCGTCGAACAGTGCAGGCCGGGAATCGAACGGCTTGGAAACTATAGTTTCCAGCCCCCGGAGGTCGAGCGGCCCGGCCACTGGGTCCGGGCGCGGCAGGGCAGACGGCAGGGCCCGGGGAGATCGGGTCCGCCACTGCCCAACATCTCGCCGGTACGGGCAGGTTGGCCCTACCCTTCGCGCATGCAGATATCAGTAGGGCCGTCCTTTCTTGCGGACTCTTCGAAGTGGACAGACGAGGTGTCGGCCGTCGGGACGCTGGCGGGGGCGGTCTTCGCCATGGTCGCAATCATCGCAACGATGGTGCTTGCCTTGAGGGACCGCGACCGGTCGAACAAGCTACGTGAGGAGGACCAGCGGCAAGCTGCCCGGGACCGGGCCGATTCCGATCAGCGGCTGCGAGAGGAACGCGAAGCGGCCGACCGCCGGCTGCGAGAGGAACGCGAAGCGGCCGACCGGCGCCAAGTCCGGGACTGGCAGGCGGAGAACGCCATCGCGTTGTTGCACCGCATCGCCGATCTGCACCCGCACCTAGCCTTCCTGGCGACCCACTTGCCTGCTTTCGACAGGCTTGACCTTGTAGTGGGCGAAGACCTGAGGGGGGCGGTCGGGTCGCTGCAGCGTGGGGCCCACTCCGAGGCACTGGCGCTCGGAAGTCCGGTCGGCACAGTGCTCTATCGCAACCTCGTACACATGGTGATGAGCCTCGAACCAACCGTCAGAGAGGCGCTCGACCGCTTGCCCTCCGACGCCGAGCGGGCAGAGGCATGGGCCGTGGGCAAGGTGCGGTTGGAGACGGACCTCCGCCGGTATTCACGCTACGTTCGGCTGTGGCTGTGCGAGCTGATCGAGAAGGGTGAGATCCTCTCCGAACCCCAGCAGGCCCAGACTGCGGTCGGTGACCTCCCTCACCTTGGCGGCGTCTGGCCGCCTCGGTCGCCGTGGACGCCCCAGGTTCCGCCCCCGGGCTGGTCGGAGGACACCGACCTTGACCCTGCCGATCCGCAGTTCCGCGCCGCTCTCTAGTTCCTCGTAGGTGTGGCCGGGCAGCGGGCTGGAGTCGGGGGCTCCGCCGCCCGGCCCGTGCACCCGGCCCCGCAGCGCCTCGTCGTCCATGCCGCCCAGCCGACACCGACACCGCACGGGCGAATCAGGGAGGCGCCGGGGACCACCGGGCTGGCTCGACGTCGTCGTCCGGGCCGCCCGCGCCAGGTACGGAATGATCGGTGGTCAGCCGGTCGGCGCCGCACCTGCAGCGGGAAACGCGGTCGACGACAATCTGCGCGGTGCAGGCGGGGGCGCTCAGCCCGCCGCTGGACCGGGGGCTGGCCGATGGGAGCGTGGGCCCGGGCTCACGCCAGCTTCTGCGCCCCAGTCCCACCGCCGTGCCTCACGGCCTGGGTCATCGCCTCATGAATGGCCAGGACCGAGGCCACGTCCAGGGCAGGAAGGGGGCTCGCCTCCACGGTGTACCACTCGTCAGCCCCGTCGTACTGCACGTCCAGGAGTGCCTGGTGGCCGTCCCAGGTGGTGCGCAGGGTGAGGTCTCCGGTGATGACGCCGACTTCGACGGTCATGACGCCGCCCGGGCCCGCGGTGATCCCGGAGGTCACGAGTGGCTGGCTCCCGGGCTCGGCGGACTGCTGGGGCGGCTGGTCCTGGGGGCCGGTCATGATCCCGCCGGGCAGGTGTCGAGCATCTGGCCGAGCGCGGTCTTCTCCGGCTCGGTGACCGTCAGCTTGTAGAAGGCCTTCACGTCCGTCCAGGCCTTGGCGTAGTTGCACCAGGCCGACTGGGACGGTGGCTTCCACTGGTCGGGTGTCTGGTCACCCTTCGACCGGTTGGAGGCGGCGGAAACGGCGAGCAGCTGGGGCCGTGCGAGATCGTTGGCCAGGGCTTTGCGCTGGTCGTCGGTCCAGGTGTCGGCGCCGGCGCGCCAGGCGGCGGCGAGCGGTACGACGTGGTCGATGTCGAGCTTGTTCGCGTCGGTGAAGGTCAGGCCGTCGTAGGGGGAGGTCCAGGTGCCGGAGGTGGGCTTGCACTGGGCGTCGGCGGCCACCGCCTGGCCGTCGCGCTTGAGTACGGTCTCGCGGGTGTCGCAGGACTGGCCTTGGGAGGCCCAGTGCGGGAAGCGGTCCCGGGAGTAGCCGGCCATCGGCCGGTTCTGGGCGACCGTCAGCTTGGCCAGCGCGGCACGCGCCGTGGAGGCCGATGACGGTGCGGGGCCGGGCCATGCCCCGGAGGCGGGCGGGGCGGGCTTGGCTTCCGTGCCGTGGCCGGCCGGCTTGGAGCACGCGCCGAGCAGCGAGACGGCGAGCAGTGCCGTTCCAGTGCCGGCTGCGGCCCGTCGCAGGTGTGGGGAGGAGATGCGCATAGTCGACAGCCTGTCCGCTCGAAGGGGCGGTCATCCACTCGGCACGCCACGTCGGGCGCGTGGCCTTCGCCATACCGGGGCGCCGAGGTGATGGTGCGGCGCACGCGCGGGCCCTCGCGCGGCTGTTGGTCGCCTCCCCGGGGTTGGGCTAACAGGACCCGGTTCGGTCCCGCTCAGCGGGGCGGCCGCGGGGCCGGCGTCGCTCGGGGCGACGATCGGTGCGCGGCCCCGGGGTGGCCTCCGGCGGGTGTTCGGGAGAAGAGTGCGCCCACGAAGGGTGAACTCCGTGGTTTCCCGTACACGGATGACCCGGCGTCCGCTAAGAAGTCATCAACAGCGTGACGTGATCACGTGGTGACCCCTGCGGAAGGTGACGAGATGAAGCTCACGACGGCGGCACGGGCAAGCGCACTTGCGGCGGCGACGGTGCTGCTCTCAGGCGTGGTCCTGCCGCAGGTCGCCCAGGCCGCGGCACCCGCTGCCACGGACCGGCTCGCCGCCGCCCAGCAGCGTGCCCTGCCCGAGCCGCCGTCCGCGGCGCAGGTGCGCGCCGAGATCGACACCCTGGTGGTCGAGGCCCCGCACTCCATGACCGGCTACAGCCGGGCCCAGTTCCCTCACTGGATCACCCAGTCCGGCAAGTGCGACACCCGCGAGGTCGTCCTGCAGCGCGACGGCCAGGGCGTCCAGACCGACTCGGAGTGCCGGGCCGTGGCCGGGACCTGGCTCAGCCCCTACGACGGCAAGACGCTCACCGCCGCCTCCCAGGTCGACATCGACCACATGGTCCCCCTCGCGAACGCCTGGCGCTCTGGAGCGGACGGGTGGACCACGGATCGCCGCAAGGCCTTCGCGAACGATCTCGTGCACTCGCAGCTCGTCGCCGTTTCCGCCTCCTCGAACAGGAGCAAGGGCGACCAGTCGCCCGACCAGTGGAAGCCCCCGGCCACCGCTTACTGGTGCACCTACGCGCGGGCCTGGGGCGACGTCAAGTACACCTACAGCCTGAGCATCACCGCCCCGGAGAAGAGCGCCCTCAACACCATGCTCGACACCTGCCAGTAACGGATGCGCCTGGCTGGCCCGCCGGACCTCGTGGCGGGCCGGCCAGGCGGTTCAGAACGGGGGTTCGTCGTACCGGCGGCCGCTGGTCTCCTGCTCGGCCGGCCGGCGGCTGTCCTGCTGGAGGACGGCTACGGCCTCGTCGACGCGTCCGAGGTCGATGAGGTAGCCGGCCAGGTCGTGACGGTGGGTCGACGCGTGCGGTGCGAGGACGGCGACGGCCTCCTCGGTGCGTCCGGCGCGGGCCAGGATGTCGGCGATGTTCTCGGCCGCGTACCACGTGCCGCCCTCAGGATGGGAGCGGGCCCGCTCAACGGTCGCGTCGACTCCCTCGCCAGCGGAGATAAGCGGCAGCCGCATCCAGAACAGGTCCCAGTCCTCCTCACCGCCCCGACGCGCCTTCAGAGCGTCGAGGTGGGCCAGGCCCTCCTGCGCGCGGCCCTGGTCAAGGCACAGTTCGGACAGGACGTGGAGGATCCAGTCGTCACCGGGCCGGGCGTCGGCCTGGGTGCGCATCACCTCGATCGCCTCACCGCCGCGGCCGTGCCGGGCCAGGAGCTGTGCGAGCCGGTAGCCCGTGTTCGGGTCCCGGCCCACAGGTCCGGCGGCCTGGCGGTAGACGTCGATCGCGCCCTCGATGTCGCCGCGTTCCTCCAGCAGTTCGGCGAGCGCCCGTGTGGCGGCCCCCAGGTTCTCGGTCGCCGTGTAGGCGCGCAGTTCCTCGATCCGGCCGTGCCGGGCCAGCAGGCCGGCGTACGGGTCGCGGCCGTTCACCAAGGTGCGCCGGCTGCTGCGGAGCAGGTCGGCGGCCTCGTCGACGCGGCCCTGGCGCTCACGGACCCTCGCGAGCAGCCCGGTCGCCGTCCGGGTGTCCAGGCCGCGGCAGCACCACGGGCTGTCGCACTGGTGGTGGCCGGTCGGGATCCGGGCTTCGAGCAGGGCGGCGGCCTCCTCGTCGCGGCCGGCGACAGCGGCGACGTCGGCCAGCGCCCGGGCGAGGGAGTCGTCGTCGATGTGCGGCACCAGCAGGTCGAACGCCTCCCGGGCTCGGCCGTGCCGGGCGAGCAGGCGGGTGTAGGACGCCAGGGCGTGCGGGTGGCCGAGGAGCATCCGCGCGTGGGTCAGTTCGATCGCCTCCTCGGCGCGGCCCCATCCCTCCAGCAGCGTGGCGGCGGTCTCGACGGCCGTCCACCAGCCGGTCGCCAGGTACGGGCCCAGCACGTCCAGCGCCTCCGCCTGCCGGCCCCTCTCCCCCAGCAGCCGCGCCCACTCCCGCGCGCAGAACCACTCACCACGCCCGGCCCAGACCTCCACCACATCGGCGTGCCCGCGCTCCAGCAACCGCGTCACCAACTCCGGCGCAATACAGCCCGATCGTGTCAGGGCCCGGTACTCAAGATCAGAAGCGTCCACGGCGACGAACCGTAGCGCCGAGCCCTGACAACCGCGGTCCGGATTCCGCAGGTGAACAGGGGTTGACCGGCTGCCAGGACGGTGTAGATTCCGCCGATTCCGCACGGTCCCGGCTGGCGGACCGTCGGGTGGAGCTCGGCCTTCGAGCGGGCTTGACCGGCACGCTCGCTCCCCTACCGTCCGGTGCCACGGACCTGCCCCGGCCACTGCCCGGGGCGCCGCGCACACTGGAGCGTCTCCGTCGTGTGCGGCCATCCGTTCAGCCACCCGCACCCAGGAGGGGATCCATCATGTCCACTCGCAGGACTTCGCGCCGCAGGCGGCGTCCGGCTCCGCGCACCGACCGGGCGACCCGGCGCTACACGGCCCCGCTGCGGCCGCGGCGGCCGGCCTGGCGCGATCCGGGCCGGATGAGCGGCTCCATGCTGTCGAACACGTGCGCCGGGATGTTCCTCTTCCTGCTGACGTATCTGGCGCAGCACGTCGAGGTTCTCTGGCGCTGACTGTCCCGGCTCGCCGGTCCGCGCCCGCTCGGGGGTCCGGGCGCGGACCGGCACCTTCAGAATCCGCGCCCGGGCACCGCGATGTCGCCCGGGTTGGTCCGGGTGGCGTCAGGGGGTGTCCCCCTGCCAGTCCCAGCGGCGCGGGTCGGCGGCCCGGGGCTCGTAGTGCGCGCGCCCGCCACCGCCGTACCGGCCAAGCTCGGTCATCAGCGCCGCACCGTCGGCCAGCTGCCCGGCGTCCCAGCCGGTGACGTCCAGCAGTAGGCCGTCGAGCGGGCCGCCGACCAGCTCCCGGTAGGAGCGCCCGGGCAGCGGGCGGGAGTCGGGGGCGCCGTGGTCGGTCCCGTAGACCCGGCCCCGCAGCAGCACCTCGTCGTCGTCCATACCGCCCACCCTCCCAGCCCGCACCGACAGCACGCGGACGATCGGGAAGGCTGGGGTCACCACCAGGCAGGCTCGACGTCGACGGCCTGGTCGTCGTCCACGTCGCCGGCGGCCCGGCCACCGGACTCCAGCGCCTGGGTCTCCTCGCGCAGCAGCTCGGTGATCCAGTCGGCGACGCCGGCGGGGAGGTGAACGGTTCGCTGTTCGATGTCGTACGGGGTGGCGATGGTCAGCCAGAGGTCGGCGCCGCCGTCGGGGCCAGCGGCTCGGGCGAAGGCTGCGAGGGCGTCGGCGAGGTCGGAGGCGGCGCCCTCGGTGTCGTCGGTCACCAGCTCGCCGGGCCGTCGGGGTCGGTGGGCTGCTGGGTGCGGCGGATCGTGTCGGGGTGATGGAAGTACCAGCCCCAGTCGTCGAAGCCCGAGCCCCACCTCACCAGGGCCACCCAGGTGGTGGAGCCCTGGTGCAGGCGCCAGGACTCGATCCGGCACCGGCGCCACCGGCCGCCGAGCCGGATCTCCGCCCAGCGCCAGCGCGGCTCAGTGGTCCAGCACCGCCCCGGGCCCGACATCAACGCCCGAGGCGCCCGCTCGGCATCACCGGGCTGGTGCTCTGGGTGTTCGGGGCGTGGACGGGAGAAGGGGACTGCGCTGGTCACGCCCTCTAGCTTAATCGAACAATTGTTCCCAAGGAATGTCGATCCCCGATCGTGGCCGCCCCCTCCCCCGAATCCCGACAACCAGGAACCGGTCCGCTTGCGGGCTGCTACAGAGGGTGGCGGCGGGCGGCGCGGACGGAACGCAGGTGCATCTGGACGGCCGCCAGATCCGTTCCGGTGAGCTCGGCGACCTCGGTCTCGGGCAGGTCGAGAACGAGGTGCAGGACGAGGACGTCCTGCTGGGGTTCGCTCAGGTGGGCGACGGGTGGCAGCGGGCCGGCCATTGTGCACACGTGGCGGCGCACCGCCTGCCAAGCGCACGCGGCTGGACTCCGGGCGGCCAGGACGTGGGGCCACCATTCGGCGAGTTCGTCGAAGGCCTCCTTGATGGCGCTGCAGGCGTCGGCGGTGGACAGGCGGAGGGCGGCGTACCGGAGGTACCGGTCGTAGTGGAGGTCGCGAAGCGCCCAGGGCCCGACCCGGTAGAGCCGAATCTGGCGGCGCGGGCGGCACGGGCGGTCCCCGTGCCAGGTGGGTGGCATGGCGGTTCCCAGAGGTACAAGGTGGGCAGGAGCTTGCGGGGCACGGCAGATGCTCAGGTACGCGGTTTCGCGGTCAGAAGGACTCGGCGGGCAGGGTGGTGTACTGGGCGGTCGCCAATGTCGGGGGGAGCGGGTTCTCGGGCGTCCATTCCGGGTTCGCCGCCAGCTGGAGGCACTCCCACAACGGTCGGATCACCTCGGGCGGCCCCTGGAGGACGGTGACCACCGCTTCGATGTCCGGCCACGGCGACAGCTCGGGGCTGGCCAGGACGATGGCGGCCTTCTCGGTGGTCAGGGTGTGCGGGGAGTGGGTGGCGATGAACTGCGCCGTGGGGCGTCCCGCGGCGAGGTGAAGCCCGTGGATCGCGGAGGCGAGCTGGAACACGGCGCTGTCGTGCGCCTGCGGTCTGCCCGCGAAGAACGGCCGGGCTGTCGGCTTGCCGTTGGCCTCCTCCCACAGCACGCGCAGCTGTTCCGGGTCGGCACCGCAGCGTTGGGCAAAGGAGGCCACGACGTCCCAGCGCGGCATGCGCTCCCCGCTGACCGCTCGGGAGATGTAGGAGGTGGACACCCCTGCCTCCTCGGCGATCTCGCGCATGAAGCAGCCGGAGGAGCGCAGGAGGTGCGACAGTGCGCTGGCGAGCCGGTCCTGGGCGTCGAGGGCGCCGGCGGTACGGCGGTTGCGGGAGCCCCGCGACCGGGGGGAGGAGCCCCGCGGACGGGCGGTCTTGCGTCCCCGCTCGCGGCGGCGTGCGAGCAGCCGCGCGGCTTTCGCCTCTTCCCAGCGGGTGCGCGCGGTCCCCGCGCTCACCCCGAGGATCTCGGCCACGGCCGGCCAGCGGACATTGCGCCGGCGCGCCTGCAGGACGACGGCGTTGACCAGTTCTTCGTAGTCCTTGCCGATCTCGGCGACGATGGCCAGCTCGGCGACGTCGCCGAGAGCCGGGTCGGCTGACCTCGCCACATTCCGCAGCCGCCGGGCGGACGTCATCAGGCCTGCGGCGATCTGGACGACCGCCAGGTCCAGCTCCGGCGTCGGGTCCACCGGCGGGGTCTTCGTCTTCCGGTGGTCGGCGGAGCGGCACCGGTCGGTGCAGAAGCGGCGCCGGCGCCCGCGCGCGCGGGGGACGAACGTCGTGCCGCAGTAGTCACAGTCCTGGCTCGGACCTATCGGCTGGGTCATGTCCCGTTCCTCGAACAATGCGTGATAACGCGATAGCGCGAACGGGTGACCCTTGTCAGGGAGTTTCGTTCGCGGATGCCCGGTGATCTATAACAACGCGTACGGTTTGCATTTCCGCCGACCGTTCGCGCTAGCGACCTCCGTCCCCGCCACGGAAGCCCGCAGCGGGGACAGACGGTGTCAGGGCGTCAGACGCGACGGCGCAGGTAGCTGACGTGGGAGGCGTTCGCGACGGCCCCGGCCGAGTACAGCAGCACCGACAGGCCGAGCCCGGGGACCGCCCCGGAGCAGAGGGCGGCGAACGCGCCCGGGACGGCCACGAGGAGGCCGCCTTTCAGATGTACCCACATGGCAATGGACACCGAGGTTTCCCCGCCCAGCTGCGGAGGCATGTTAGGTTCGGTGCCACGGCCGAACCGTCGAATGACGGCCAGGTCCCGGATCCGGTCAGGACTCATGAGAGCTCCATGGTCGAGTCATTGTTGTTGCGCAGAGCCCCGGCACGAACGGTTTCTCAGGCCCGCCGGGGCTCTCCGTATTCGCGAGATTACAACGCGATCACCCCACCGCGTTAACGGCTCATCTGCTTAGCTGTCGCCAGCTGCAATGAATTCGAACAAAGCGATCAGAAACGAACGCATTCGATCGCAACGCGATCCGGCGGGTTCCGAATCACACCCTGTTTATTACGGATACACGGACAGCCCGGGCCCGCCGAGGTCAACGAAACGCAATCTTCGGTGCTCAGGGTGCGGCTCCCCGCAGCACAGCGCCTTCGCACACCTCAAACAGCCCTGCTGTCAGCGCTGGTCACTCCCCGACACGACACCGTGCGCGCTGTTGCCAACACCATCAGCAGCCGACAGGGCAACAGCACACGCCGCAGAGAACCTGCGTCGATCTCGCTCACCAACCTGGTCGACACCGAGCAGCCGCCCTCCGGCCCCGTCGTGCCTCCCTCGCCACGTAACACCGGGCCCCGCCCCGCTGGTGGGATGCCCTCAGGCCTCGGGTGGCCGCCCCGACGGGACCCGTCCCCGGGCGTCGACGGGCACCGAGTCGAGCGGCACGGGCAGATCGAGCTCGGCCCAGACGGGCCCCGCGCGCATCCGCGCACTGCTCCTGCTCGCGCCCAGCTGCGCTTGGAGGTCGAGGACCAAGGGGCTGCTCTGCCCGAGGTCGTTGCCGGGTCCGTCGACGACCTCGCGGAGAGCGGGCGGGGCCTGCTGATCGTCCGCGGCCTCGCGCACCGGTGGGGAAGCGAGCCCGCGGGCACGGGCGACCCGCGCACTGCACGCCTACCTGCGCTGGCGCAACGCCAACACCCGCCCCCGACGTCCTCGCGGCCCAACGCCGGAAGCGGGCCCGTATCCACAGCGAGAAGGGGCTCCGCTGGGGAGGACGACCCGGACCCGCCGACGCGGCGTGACCGGCGTCAACGCCCGGACACGAGCAGGACCATGGTGTCGGAGTCCGCTCCCGACCCGACGGTGACGAACCCTTCGCTGAGGTAGAGGAGGCGCGCCGTTGGGCGTATCCGGGTCGATGCCCCTGAACCGTAGTGTGAGCATGACGCGGTCGAACTCCTCGAGCAGAGCTCCTTGTTGGGCATCTGAGTTGCGGGATCGGCTCCCACGGCGCTGGGCGGTCGGGCAAACTGCCTCACGGAAGGCAGGGGATCGCCGAGCAGCGTGGGGAAGGGGTCGGTCGTGTCCAACGTTGCGCCTGAAGAGCCGGGTCAACGTGGCCAGGACGACGACATAGGTCCCGGCCCGCATCGCGAGGAGTCGGCGGCCCCCGGTGGCCGACTGTTCGAGGGCGCCTACCCGAACGCGCTGCGCGGCCGCTTCACCCCGCTGGAACTCGCCGGCTCCGGCTCCGAGGGCACCGTCTGGCGGGTACGGCGCGCCGCCGGCGGCGAGGCTGCCGTGAAGGTCGCCACCGCCGACCACCCGATGGACACTGGCCTGCTCGCCCGGCTCTCCGACAACCGCTTCCGCCGGCACGTCCCGCACCTGATCGACTACGGCAAGGTCGCCCACCACGGCGCCCAGGTCGACTGGGTGGCGATGGAGTACCTGCCCGTCACCCTCTCCGTGCACTTCGCCGACCTGCGGCGCGGCGGCCACCACACCGACCGGTGGCTCGGCGAGCAGATCGTCCGCGAACTCGTCTCCCTGCTCGATTTCTGGCAGCAGCACATCCGGCGCAACCCCCTCGACTTCAAGCCCGCCAACATCCTGGTGCGCCCCGGCCAGGGCGCCGGGCCGGGCGAGTTCGTCATCGCCGACTTCGGCGGCGTCGACCGGCTCACCGCCAGCCGCCGCTTCACCACCCAGATGACCGCCACCATCGCCTACATGACCCCCGAGCAGCTCGCCGGGAGCAATCACCGGGCCGGTCCCTGGTGGGCGCTCGGCAACGTGCTGTACGAACTCTTCACCGGCAGCCCGAGGTTCGTCGGCGCGGACGGCCGGGCGGTGCCGGACCGCGAACTGGAGCTCGAACTCGTCGTCGGCGAGGAGGCCGACCTCTCGGCCATCGCCGACCCGCGCCAACTGCAGCTCCTGCAAGGGCTGTTCACCCAGCAGCCGGACGACCGCTGGACGGCGGCCGAGGTCCGCGCCTGGCTCGACGGCGCCAGCCCGCCGGTGGTGCGCCGCCGCCCGCAGTCCCACCGGCCGATCAGCTACCTCGGCGCCTCGTACAGCGACCCGGCCCGCCTCGTCGAGGCGCTGCTGCGCGACTCCCTCTCCGCCACGCAGTGGCTAGCCACCGGGGGAGCGCAGCGGCTGCGCACCTGGCTGAGCGAGGACGTCCGCGACACCGTCTTCGACCTGCACTACCTCACCGAGGTCGTCCAGGCCCCCGGCCCCCGGCGCACCGAACTCGCGGGCGTCGCCCTCCTGGCCCTCGGCGCCGCCTTCCTGCCCTCCGCCACCCCGCACTTCCTGGGCCGCCCGGTCGACACCGACGGACTGGAAGTCCTCGCTGCCGCCACGGAGGCCGACGGCTACGCGTTCATCGAACAGCTGGTGACCAGCGGCGGAGCCAGCGTCGCCGCGCGCTACGACTGCTTCCACCCCGAGTGCGCCGGGGAGCACTGCTCCCGGCTGCTCGCCCTGGCTACGCTGCCCCAGGTGATGGCGAAGGTCGAGCGGGCCGCGCGGACGGTCGGCGGCGGACGGCGCGGCGACGACGGGCTCAGCCCGGGCGAGCGCGAGGAGGCGCGACGCCTCGCCGTCTGGCTGAGCGTCCGGCCGCAGGAGCGCGAACAGGTCCTCGGGCGGCTCTCCCCGCTGCCCGCCGCCCTCCACCGGCTGCCCGTGCCCGCACGGGCCTCGGAACTCGCGGCCGTCGTCGCGGCGGCCGTAGTGGACGCGGCCCTCGCCGCCGGGGCCAGAGCCCGAACGGCGGTACGCGGGTCGGCCCGTACGGAGTCCAGTAAGACCGGGAAGGCCAGCCCGGAGGTGCGGCGGCGCTGGTCCGCACTGCGACGGCAGGCGCTGGGCGCCGACCCGGGCGAGCCCGCCGGACGGGCGTCACTGATCGCCGCCGAGACACTGCGCCCGCGCGCCCGGGGCCAGGCCGAAGGCACGGCCCGTACGATGCAGCCCGGGCCCGTCGCCCGCTGGTGGAACGGTCGACAACCGCTGCTGACGGACTGGGGCGACCGACTGCGCATCTGGTGGCCGCATGCACGGATGGCACTGCCCCTGCGGGCAGCGGCCGCGCTGCTGCTCCTGCTCGGGTTCGCACTGCTGCTGTGGGCGGGGGCAGTGATCCGCTACCCCGTCGAGGCGGGCGAGCAACTGAAGATCCTGCCGAACGGGGCCTTCGGCGGACCGCTACGCACAGCCGGGGAGCAGGCAGCGCGGCAGGTGGCCGGGCAGTTGGGAGCGGCGTTCACAGCGGCCCTGGTGCTGGCGTTCTTCCCGGTGCGGGTCGGGGTCGGCACCGGCCTGCTGACCGGGGCCGGGGCCTTCACCATCGGCTACCTGCGGCTCAGCCCCCCGCTGCCCGCCCTCCAGGTCCCAAGACCGGTGGCGGACCGGGTGGTCATGTTCGAGGGAGGGATGGGCAGTTGGGCCGGCGTCGTGGCCGTCGTGACGGTCGTGCTGTCCCTGGCTCTGATCGAGAGGTCGGCCCGACGCTTCCTCAAGCCCGCCCACGAGGCGCGTCGGCTGGTACGGGCCGGCTGGCGGCAACTGAAGCGGCGACCGGACGGCGCTGCCGAGACGACGGGCCGCCAGGTGACATCGGCTGGCAAGCGCAACCAGCACCGGAAGACCTCGTACCCAGGCGGTGCGGGCACCCGCGGCCGCGTCAGCACCCACCGCCTTGCGACGGTTCGGGCACTCGCAGCGTCCGCCCTTGTCGGCGTGGGCACCACGGTTTTGTTCCTTGCCCTCAAAGCACTTCCGCCGGCCCACGGCCAGTGGTCACTTGCAGGCTTCCTGGCCCTGTGGGCGGTCTTCTGCACGGTGCTGGCCCTAGGCAGGCGCGGCGCGGCGCACAGACCTCCATCGCGAACGGCGGGCCAACCGAACCGAGCACCCCAGTCCCGCAGCCGGGCCTTCACTGCCGGGGTGGCCGACGCCCTGCTGCTGGTGGCAACCCAGCCCCGACCCGGACCTCCGGTCCCAAACCACCGCGGCAGCGAGCCGCCGTCCGAGGAACGCGCCCTTCACAACGTTCTCGAGACCCGGGAACGCATCCTCGCCCAACTCAGTCGCTCACCACAGCAGAACAATCCCGAATCCGGCGCTGACAGGACTCAGCCATGACAGCCGTGACGCCACCGGAAGAGTCTGGCTACGCGGACGACGACGAACCCGACGCAGAACACGCGGCAGCTCCACTGCCAGCACAGCCCACCAGTTCCTCGTCCATCTGAGCTTCCCCCGCTGGGCGGGAGGTGCTGATTACCTGGTCAGGGCTGGTGTAGGCAGTTCGGCGGTCACTGGTTCGGCCGTCGCCTGGTCGGCG
>NZ_JBEOSV010000111.1:0-17300 GCF_040303245.1 Kitasatospora sp. NPDC096077
GTTGCGGAGCCTGCTAGGGGTTCGCTGGCTGGTCGAACACGGCTTCGACCCATTCGCGCAAGGCTGTGAAGTCGACGTGCTGAGATCCCGGATGTAAGGCTGCGGCGCCCGACCCCATGGCAAGAGCCCGCGCTCGCACGACAACTCATTCACAGGTCTTGACCATTGCTCTCCACGGTCGGACCCGTAGCCAAGGGCAGGACAGCAATCCAGCCGAAGACCATCTTTCGAGGCACGTGAGGCACAGCTGCACAGCGTCGGCGTCCCCCGCACGCTTGCGGGCGCCACGTCCGGGCCACAGCCGGCCCAAGTCCGCCCGGGTCAGGAGGGCGACGGTGGAGCTACCTCTGCGAATCTCCACGGCGGCAGACGCATTTCGGGACGGCATTTGCTCGTCGGCGATGAGCAATGCGTCTCGAAGGTGGGCTGCGAGGCGGAGGCAGATCAAGGCGTGCTGACGGTCCAGAGTCCGGACCTGGTAGGTGTCCTGCCCACGCGGATCATCGAGCACGCGGACGTCGAACCGTGAGATGACAATGAGCGTTTTCAGCGCTGCAGCTCCAAAGTGAGGACGGCTTTGGCTGCTGACGTAAGCCAGTTCGGGCTGCAACGGGCGTGACGGAAGATCCGCCAACCCTTGAGTGTCGCCACGCACCGTTCGACTGGGTACCGGAACCGGGCGTGGGCCCGGTTGAGCGATCTCTGGCCGGCGGTGAGCTCTTTGCCGGGCTTGCGTCTGAGCGCGACGGCGAACGTCCCCCCAGCACCGGTGTAGGCCAGGTCTGTCAGGACCGGGACACAAAGCCGGACGCAGGTTGTCACGATGCGGTGGGTGCGGGCGGCGGTCAGGTCGTGGGTGTGAGATCCAGACGAGTCTTCCTTCGGAACCGGTGATGACCTGCAGGTTCACGCCGTGGCGGCGGTGCTTGCCGCTGTAGTCGGCGCGGCCGTCACCGACGCGGTCACACTCGGCGAGGGTGCCGTCGACCAGGACGTACTCAGGGTCGGCTTCGCGCAGGGCCCGGGTCAGGCCGGGCGCTTTGCGGGCGAGGAGGCCGGTGACCGAACGGACGTAGGCCTGGGCGGTGCCGACGCTGATCCGGAAGCCGGCCGCGATCTGGGCGAGCGTGTCGTGCTTGCGCAGGTACACCAGCACGACCAGGGCACGCTGCGAGGGCCGGAGCTTGCACCGGCGGTCACCCTCCCGGGTGCCGATCAGCATGGTGACCCACTCGACGAGCGCGTGCCGCAGGTCAAGTGCGATGCCCCTATGGATGTCAACTTGCGGTTCCGTCGGGATCTACGTGGCCTGCGGCAGTCCTGGTAGGGCCGATGAGGCGGTAGATCTCGCGGGCGACGTAACGCTTCAGGCACCTCAGCGTCAAGCGGCGCGGCGGCCGGCCGACGCAGGGCGTGTGCGGGGGCGATGCGGGAGCGGTCACCCGTCGGCACCCGGCGGGCGGTGCCGCCCTGGCTCCTTCCCCCGTGCCGGGGTGCCGGTGCCCGGCCCGGGTGTGGCGGAACAGCGGGTCCACACCGTGGCCCGGAGGCGTGCCGCACGGCTTCGGATACCCTGACCGCGACTCAGCACGACCCCGGCGCCGCCAAGCCGACCGGGGCACGGGGACGGGGAGCAAGGTCGTGGAGAGCACCGAGCAGCGGCGCGAGCTCGCCGCCTTCCTGCGCAGCCGGCGGGCCCGGATCGGCCCGGAGGCGGCGGGCGTGCTGTACCCCACCGGGCGCCGCCGGACGCCGGGGCTGCGCCGGGAGGAGCTGGCGGCGCTGGCCGGGGTGAGTGCCAGCTGGTACACCTGGCTGGAGCAGGGGCGCCGGATCAAGGTCTCCCGCCAGGTGCTGAACAGCCTGGCCCAGGTGCTGAAGCTGGACGGCGTCGAGACGCGACACCTGTTCCGGCTGGCCGGCGAGGTGCCGCCGACCGGTCCGCGGCCGGCCGGGCGCGAGCAGGTCGCCGCCCAGTACCTCTCCTTCCTGGACCAGTTGGACCCGCTGCCGGCCTGCATCACCAACTACCGCTTCGACGTGCTGGCCTGGAACCAGGGCTACTGCGCGCTGCTGCCGGGGTTCGCCGACCTGGCGCCGGAGCGCCGCAACAACCTGCTGATCACCTTCGACCCGGACTTCCGCGACCTCTACCCGGACTGGCCGCAGGCCGCCGAGCACGTCGTGGCACTGTTCCGCGGGCAGTCTGCGGACCAGCTGGCCCGGCCGGAGTACGCCGAACTGGTCGAGCAACTGGCCGCGGAGAGCCGCGAGTTCCGCGAGCTGTGGGAGCGGATGGACCTGGTGGAGCACAGCCCGGCCACCCAGGTCTTCCGGCACCCGGCGCTCGGGCGGATCGAACTCGGTTACGTGAAGCTGCGGTTGGCCGACACCGCAGCCACCCTGATCGCTTACCAGCCGGTGGGGGACGACGGGCTGACCGGCCGGTTCGGCGCCCTGGTGACGGCGGGACGGCCGGCCCGGCCGGCGGCGGACCTGAACCGGTGAGGCCGGTCCGGACCCGCCGCCGGGCGCACGGTCAGGCTCGCGGTCAGAGCGTGCTGCCACCGTCCACGAAGCTCAGCGCGCCGGTGGTGAAGGTGTTCTCCAGCAGCTGCACCACGGTGTGCGCGACGTCGTCGGGCTGCCCGATCCGGCCGACCGGGGTGCTCGCCGCGGTCTGGGCGAACAGGCCCGCCCTGGCCTCGGCCGGGACGAAGTCCCACAGCGGGGTGTCCACCAGGCCGGCCACCACGACGTTCACCCGGATCGGCGCCAGTTCGACGGCCAGCGAGCGCCCCAGGCCGCCGACGCCGGTGTTGGCGGCGGCCGTCGCGCTCAGGTCCGGGTACGGCTTGAAACCGCCGCTGCCGGCGAGCAGCACGATCGAGCCGGTGGGTGCGATCTTGCGCCCGGCGTGCCGGACGCAGAGCAGCGGGCCGATGATCTTCGTGTCGAAGGAGCGGCGCACCGCTTCGAGCGTCACCTCGTAGACCGAACCGGTCGCCATGTCACCGGGGCAGAGCACCAGGTGGTCGATGGTGTCCAGGTCCGCGAAGAAGACACGCACGCTCTCCTCGTCGGTGACGTCGATGACGCCGGTCGTGATGCCGTCGATCTCCTTGGCCGTGTCGGCGAGCTTCTCCTCGGAGCGCGAGCCGACCACGACCCGCGCGCCGGCCGCGGCGGCCCGGCGGGCTACCGCGCGGCCGATCCCGGAGCTGCCTCCGACCACGACGACACGGGTGTTGGACAGGGGGTTTGAAGCCATGGGGTCATCTCCTGGACAGTTGCTGCCGTGCTGGTCGGAGCGGCGGCGCAGGTGGCGCCCGGTCCCGCTCGAGAACGACGATGCCAGCTCGCCCAGGGGGTAGGCAGACTCGCTCTTATCCTAGGTATTTCACCACCAGGCAAGCCCCTCAGCTGCGGAAACACCGGCCCCGGAAGGCTGGTCCGCCGGCCGGAGCGGGCAGGGCCGACGGGCCCGGAGCGGGGAACCCGGAGGGCGGTCCGAACGGTGACCGCCGTCCAGGAAGAGGCCCCGAACTGCGAGCAGGCCCGCGAAGCGTGGGCCATCAGGACCGGCCGGCCGGACGCGCTCGTCCTCGGCCACGTCGAGCGGGTCGAAGGGCTGGACGGGTGCGGCCCCGGCGTCACGACTTCTCGTCCCGGTCGCGAGGGAGGGGTTCGCCAACTGCTGGCCGACGCCGAGGAACATCCGCTTCTGCTGCTCGGCGAGCGTCTCGCCCGATGGTCGTGGGGTGGCCGCGGTCGCCGCGATCGCGGCCAGTGTCATGGCCACCTGGGCCGTGGTCGGTGTGCTCTGCTCCGTCGGCATGCGTACTCCCTGGGATCGGACCGCCCCGCCGGACCGGCGGGTGCGCTCCCTCTGGATCCCGCCCGGGACGTCCGAGAATGTGCCCGGAGGCGGGACGTCATGCCAAAGGGCGCACGGCTGACGCCGCAGGTCGAGTCCGCGTCGACACAGCCGCTCCCGCAGGGAGGCCGCCTGGCTGATCCGGTTGCGGGCGTACCCGGCCCGGGACTGGCTGAGCGGTTCCCTGGCGGCCTTGGTGCGGAGCCGGCGGGAGACGTGCCAGGTGTCGAACCGCTGCAGGAGCTGCAGGAGCTGCCGGAGCTCGCAGTTGCGGACCACGGCGAGCCGATCGGCCATCCACCGCTGGTAGAGAGGGCCTGCGGGCGGCCGACGAGACGGAGCGGCTATGCGTCCGGGGCTTTGAGGTGGATCTCCTGGGATGCGGCGTCTGCGGGCTCCTCGCCCTCACGCAACGCCGCCGCTGCCTGGGTGAGCTGTTGCTGGAGCAGCTGTGCCTGGGCCTGGATCTGCTGCACATTGGCCGGCCTGCTGCTCCACTAGGCCTGTCCGGCCGATCTTGGCGGTCACCTCGCGCTGCCAGGCCGGCGACCGGGGGCGCGCGTATGTCGGGTCGTCGTGGGCAGCGAAGCCGCTCCGGCGGCCGCCGAACCGACGGCGCCGCCCTGATCCGCCGCCTGGAGGACGCCATGGCCACCCGGCGCTCGTGGACGGCGCAGGAGTTCGAGTAGCAGCTCGCCGGGGCGCAGCGTCGCGAGGGCCGGCTCGGCGGCGCCGGAGAGGAAGACGTGCAGCGGGGCCGGCGGCCGTTCGGGCCGGTGACGCGGCGAGGCCGGCGGCTGTTCGGGCCGGTGACACGGCGAGGCCTGCGGGCGCTGGAGAGGGGACGGAACGACGACGAGCGCCCAGGGGCCGGGAAAGGTGCGTCGCCCCCGTTCCCGGCGGCGGTCGCGGGGGCGACGGAACGACCGACCTACGGGTGGCCCGCGATGGCCCGCGCATGCCGGTCAGGATCAGGGCGATGCCGTGCGGGCTACTCCTCGACCGGCTGGGGGACGGTGTCGCCGATGACTTCGGTGAGGCGCTGTAGCTGGGTGGCGAGTTCGCGGCGTTCCCGGGGGGTGAAGTGCGACAGGGCCTCTGACTGACGTGCCCGCAGTTCCGCGCGCATCGCCGCGAGCAGGTCGGCGCCGTCGCCGGTCAGGCGTACGAGGACCTGGCGCTCGTCGCGCGGGGAACGTTGACGCGTGACCACGCCGGCCGCTTCGAGCTGCTTGAGCATGCGGGTCGCGGTGGGGACGCTGACCTCGGCGGCGACGGCGAGCCTGCCGACCGGCAGCCCCTCGCCCCGTGTGTCGGCGGCCAGAGGCTCCAGCATAGTGGACTGCGCCATGGACAATCCGGTGCCGGAGCGGCCCATGGTGGCCGCCCGAGCGCGGCGCATGGCATAGAACAGCCGGTCCGCGGCCTCCGCCAGCTCCCGCACACCAACCTCGTCCCCGTGTGTGTCCTGGGGGTCGCCCTCTTCGTGCTTGCTCGCCTCTCGCATGAGTGTTAGCTTACTAAATGAATTAACTAGCAAGCTAACCTTTAGGAGGCTTTGAATCATGGACTTCCCCGCACGTATCGACGTCCACAACCACATCGTCCCGCCGGTCTGGGCCGACACCCTGGCCGCGCGCGGCCTGAACTCCGGCGGCTGGGCCATCCCCGCCTGGAGCCCCGAGAGCGCGATCGCGATGATGGACCAGCAGGGCATAGCCACCGCCGTCATGTCCGTCACCTCGCCCGGTGTCCACCTCGGCGACGACGCCGACGCCCGCGACCTGGCCCGCGCCGTCAACGAGTACGGGGCCGAGGTCGTCAAGGACAACCCCGACCGCTTCGGCCACTTCGCCAGCATCCCGCTGCCCGACGTGGACGCCGCCCTCGCCGAGGCCGTCCACGCACTCGACATCCTCGGGGCCGACGGCGTGGTCCTCATGTCCAACGCCCACGGCAAGTACCTCGGCGACGCGGACTTCGAGCCCCTGTGGGCCGAGCTGGACCGCCGCGCCGCGAACGTCTTCATCCACCCCGCGCAGCCCCCGATGACGCTGCTGCCCGGCACCCCCGCCCCGCTCGCGGACTACGTCTTCGACACCACCCGCACCGCCCTGAACATGGTGCTGAACGGCGTCATGGACCGCTACCGCAACGTCCGCGTCATCCTGTCCCACGGCGGCGGCTTCCTTCCCTACGCCGCCTACCGCTTCTCAGGCCTCACCTCCACCGTCGTAGACCGCGAGCGCAAGGCCGAGGACATCCTGCGCGACCTGAAGCGGTTCTACTTCGACACCGCCCTGTCCGCCAGCCCCTCCGCCCTGCCCGCCCTGCTCGCCTTCGCCGAGCCCGGCCACGTCCTCTACGGCAGCGACTGGCCCTTCGCCCCGCAGGAGGCCGGCAGTTACTACAACCACTTCCTGGAGACCTACCCGGACTTCACCCCCGGCCAGGCCGAAGCCATCAACCGCGGCAACGCCGAGGCACTCCTCCCCCGCCTCGCCCGCTGACCCGACCCTCCGGGCGACGGGCGTCACCGCCGCGCCACGATGCCCCGCACCGACGTGCGGGGCATCGGCGCTGTTCGGCGGCGCTGCCGGTCGGGTGCCTGCTGGAATCCGGTAGCGGGGACCTGCCCGCGCAGGGCTGCCGGTGACGGGGTTCAGGGGGCGGGAAGGGTGGCGGTCAGGCGGTGGCCGCCGTGGCTGGGACCGTGGCGAAGGCTGCCGCCGAGCTTGTCGGCGAGGACCGTGAGGCCGGCCAGTCCCAGGCCACTGCCGGGCAGGGGGGCCGAGGGCGCTCCGGTGGGGCTGCCGTTGGCGACGGTGAGCTCGACCTCACCGGGGCGGTAGGCGAGGACGAGTTCGATCGGGGCGCCCGGGGCGTGCTTGACCGCGTTGACCATGCCCTCCCGTGCGATCCGCAGCAGGGCCTGGCGCAGTTCCTCCGGCAGCGGGCGGCGATGCCCCTCCACGCGGTGGGTGGCGGTCACGCCCACGGAGGCGAGGTTGGCCACGAGGGTGTCGAGGAGTACCGTGTCCGTCAGCGGGCCCCGGTACGGTTGACGGTGCTGGGCGACCAGGTTCCGCTCGGTCCCGAGCAGAACCTCCACCTGTTGCGGTCCGCTCAGGAAGCGCCGGCGAACGCGGCCAAGGACGCGCCGGGCCGGCCGGTCACGGTCGCCCTGGAGTACACCGACCAGGCGGTCACCCTCACGATGTCGAACCTGCTGCGCAGCGACCGAACCACGGGAAGCAGCGGCGGCGAGCGGTCACCGGGCTTCGAAACCGTGGACGGGGGTTACAGGCTCACCTGCATCCACGAACGCCTGCTCCTGATCGGAGGACACCGTGGGTGTTCGGAACGAGCGAGCGGTCGCCCGTGGCGGTTCGCCGCAGCCTGACTCTCCTCGCTCGGTTCCGGTTTCACGGAATGATCGCCATATGGTAATGATCGCCATATGGTCTCGCGGTCCGACGAGTCGTCCATGGCGGAACCCGGAGCACCGGCCCGGCTCGGAGCCGGCCGCGACAGCCGGGTACGGGGTCAGGGCGTGGTGCCCAGTTGGTCGAGGAACGTCGCGAGGACTTGGTGGAAGTGGGGGAAGGTCTTCTTGACGCAGTCGGGGTCGTCGAGGGTGATGCCCGGTGTACGCAGGGCGGTGATGCTGAACGCCATGGCGATGCGGTGGTCGCCGTGGCAGGCGATCTGCGCGGGTGCGGGGGTGCCGGGCTGGATCTCGATCCAGTCGGGTCCGGTCTCGACCTCGATGCCGAGTGCGCGCAGGTTGGTGGCGCAGGCGTCGAGGCGGTCGCATTCCTTCACGCGGGTGTTGGCCACGTCGACGATGCGGGTGGGGCCGGTGGCGAAGGGGGCGATGGCGGCCAGGGTCGGCATGGTGTCGGAGATGTCGCGCATGTTCACGGTGATGCCGCGGAGTCGTCCGTTGCCGGTCACGGTCGTGGAGTCCTCGTCCTTGCTGACGGTTGCTCCCATGCGGGCCAGTACGTCGACGAAGCCGAGGTCTCCTTGGAGCGAGGCGGTGCCCAGGCGGGGCACGGTGACGGTCTCGCCCAGCAGGGCCGCGGCGGCGAAGAAGTAGCTCGCGGACGAGGCGTCGGGTTCGACCGTGTACGTGCGCGCGGTGTACCGCTGCGGTGCGACGCGGTAGGACTTCTCGCTCACCTCGACGGCGACGCCGAACGAGGCCATCATCGCGATGGTCATCTGCGCGTAGGGCACGGACACCAGGTCCGTGACGTCGATCCGCAGTCCCTGCTCCGTCAGCGGGGCCAGCAGGAGCAGGGCCGTGAGGAACTGCGAGGAGGTGCCGGCGTCCAGGGTGAGGTGGCCGCCCTCGATGCCGGAGGCGGTGAGGGTGAACGGGTGGTGGTCGATGTCGCCGCGGAACTCGATGCCCACGCCGAGCTGCCGCAGCGCGTCCGTCAGCGGGGCCATCGGCCTGCGGCGCATCTGCTCGGAGGCGTCGAACCCGACCCTGCCCCGGCCGGCGGCTGCGAGGGCGGGCAGGAAGCGTGCGGTGGTCGCTCCGTCCGCGCAGTACACGGAGACGTCGTCGTCGGTTCCCCGCCACTCGGGCTGTCCGGTGATCGTCCAGCTCAGCGGCTCCTGTTCGACGTCGTAGCCGAGTTGCCGCAGTCCCTCGGCGAACGCCTCGGTGTTGTGCGAACGCAGGGGGGCGACGAGTGTGGTCCTCCCGGCAGCTGCTGCGGCCAGGAACAGGGCTCGCGCGGTGATGGACTTGGAACCCGGGATCTCTACCTGAACCATGGCATCCACCGTAGTGCTCCGTTCCGTCCCGGTCATACCAATGATCCTTGCGCCGGAGTGGTCGCCAGTTCCGCGACGACGGTCAGCAGCGACGCCGCGTGCCGCGCGCGGAGTACGGCGGTGGCGGGGTCCGGTGCCACAGCGCGTACCGAGGCCACCCGGTCGTGGGAGCTCGTGAGTTCGCGCAGGTCGCTGCCCTCGCCGAGCAGGACGTCGACGGCGACACCCCTTCCACCGCACGTGCCTCGGCCAGCCCGCCCACCTCGTGGAGCTTGCCCCGGGCGGTGCTCCGAACGAACCAGATCGCCGAGGCCTGACCTGCCTGCGACCCGTTGAGTACGGCGTCGGAGTAGTCGTGTCCCAGTGCCTCCCGGGCCAGCTCCGTCTCCAGCACCACGGAGGTCGCGTCCTGGACGAGCCGGGGGATGTCGTCGCCCCCAGGCGCAGGTGGGTCTCGATGACGTGCGGCCCGTCCGGTGCGACCACCACCTCGGTGTGGGTCGCACCGCGGCTGATGCCCAGGGCGGTGACCACCGCCGCGCAGAACCCGTAGATCTCGTCGCGCAGTTGCGGGGTGATCGGTGCGGGCGTCGAGACCCCCGCGCGGCTTCTGATCCTCCAGGTCGGCGCGGGTGGCAGCGGGGTGCGCCCAGCGGTGGCGGACCTTCAGTCACCGACTGGCACTCCAGCCGGACTTCTCCCTTCCCGCTGGTCAACGGCCTGGGAGTGGACGCCGGTTTTGCCGGGCCGGCCGTGAAGCGGCGCGCCCGCGGACCACTGGGCGGCCATCGATTCCATCCCGGGTCTTCAGATCGGCTTCTTCCGGCAGTTCTCTTGCCACGGAATCGTGCACCCGTGAGCGACGCAGGACCCGCCGACGGCCGCCCCCTCGCCCGAGGCGAGGTACACCGCTGGGGCGTTCCACCGCCTGCCCGCCGGCCGGGACACCGGCCCCCGCCCCGGCTTGGTCCCCGACGCCCCGGAGGTACCGCTCCCCCGGCCCCTCCATCTCGTACGTCCGGGGCCTGCCCGTCGCCTCCTGTACGCCCCCCTGCCCCCACCACACCGCTGAACCCCCGTTCCGAGGATCACCATGACCGATCAGCAGCTGCCCGCCTGGGCCGATCCCTCCGTCTCCCCCGCCGATCTCGACGCCCAGGGCGTGTCGCGCCGCGGGCTCCTGCGCCGCGCGGGCCTGTTCGGCGCCGCGTTCGCCCTCGGCGGGGCGGCCACGTCGGCCGCCGCCACGCCGGCCGCCGCCGCCGGACGGGGCCACGGCGGTTCCGACCCGCACCTCGCCTACCTGGTCGGCGACCACCACGTCCACTCCGTCTACAGCCATGACGCGAAGTACACGTTCTCCCAGCAGGTCCGGGCCGCCGCCCAGTACGGCCTGGACTGGCTGGTGTTCAACGAGCACTCCAACTTCGGCCACGCCCACTACGGTGCCGCGCTGGAGCACCGAGAGATCCTCCGGGCCCGCGCCCAGAACCCGCGTCAGCTGATCTTCCAGGGACTGGAGTGGTACATCCCGGCCGCCGAGCACGCCACCGTGTTCGCGGCCCCCGGCCCGCACGAAGTCGACCTGCTCACCCGGTTCGAGCTGGCCTACGACGGCAAGCTGCTGGGCTACACCGAGGGTTCGGCCGGCGCGGCCGACACCGCCCGCAACGAGGCCCACGCCGTCAAGGCCATCCAGTGGCTGGCCGAGCAGCGGCGCACCGGCTACGTCGACGACGTCCTCGTCCTCGCCAACCACCCGCTGCGCCTGGGCATCGACTCCCCGCACGAGGTGCGCAACTGGCGGGACGCCTCCGACGGGATCGTGATCGGCATGGAGGGCGCGCCGGGCGCCCAGGGCGCGGCCATCCCGGGCTGGCGCGGCACGAACTCGATCCGCGGCGAGTACGAGAACAAGCCGTCCGCGCAGTCGTGGTCCGGCTACCCGGCGAACGCCTACCAGACCTACGGCGGCTTCGACTGGGCGACCGCGACCGTGGGCGGCCTGTGGGACTCGATGCTGGCCGAGGGCCGGCTGTTCTCGATCACCAGCAACTCCGACAACCACCGGACCGTCTTCGACACCTGGAAGAACGGCGACTGGCAGCCCGGCCAGAACTTCGACAACACCGGCAAGGTACCGGACCCGGTGAACACCGCCACCGCGCAGCCCGGAAGCGACTTCTGGCCCGGCCAGTTCAGCCGCACCCATGTCGGTGTGACCCGCTACGGCTACCGCGCCGTGATGGCGGGCCTGCGGGCCGGCCGGGTCTGGGTGGACCACGGACACCTGCTCGACGGGCTCGACGTGCGCGTGAAGCGGGAGTGCGACCACGGCCGCGGGGTCACCCTCGGCGGTCGGCTGCACGTCCGCAGGGGCGAGCGGCTCACCCTGTCGGTGACGGTCACGACCGCCTCCCGCCCCAACCCCCAGGGCATCCTGCCCCGGCTCGCGCACGTGGACGTCATCCGGGGTGCCGTGCGCGGCCCGGTCTCCGACCGGGACACCTGGCGGGCACCGGACACCCGGGTCGTCCACACCGCCGACGTCAGCGGCCGCACCGGCACCTACACCCTGGAGATCCCGGTCACCGCCGGCGACGAGTCCTTCTACCTGCGGCTGCGCGGCAGCGACGGCAACCGGCAGGGCACCGGCTACCTCGGTGCCGCCGTCGACCCGAACGGGCCGATCCCCCACGAGCCCGGCAACGGTGACCCGTGGGCCGACACGTGGTTCTACGCCAATCCCGTCTTCGTGGATGTGGCGCGAGCCTGATCCAGCGCTCGGCGGCGGCCGATCCAACGGCATCAGCCGTACAGATCGGCTGCCGCTGCGTTGCTTCCACCAGCAGCACGGGCCCTTGGGGCCGGCCGACGGCTAGGCCGTCTCCTTCGGATCATCCGATCGTTGACTGATGTGTGTTGTTGACTGACGTCCAGTGGGCACGCATTGAGCCGTTGCTGCCGGACCGGACTCCGAGGCGGGGAGGATGATGGCGTGATCACCGGCAGGTGATCGACGCGGTCGCGTTCAAGTACCGTACCGGCACGCCGTGGATGGACCTTCCGGAGCACTTCGGCTCGTGGAAAGGCGCCCACAACCGTCTGCGGAAGTGGGCCGCCGACGGCACCTGGGAGAAGGTCTTCACCGTCCTGCTCGCCCAGGCCGACGCCGATGGCGACCTCGACTGGATCGTCGCGGTCGACTCCACAATCGTCCGTGCCCACCAGCACGCCGCCGGGGCCCGCCCCAAAGGGGCGCCGGTCGGCGAGCCGCACGACCATGCCCTCGGACGCTCCTGCGGCGGGTTGACCACCAAGATCCACCTCGCCGCGGACGGCCGCTGCCGGCCACTCGCCTTCGTGCTCACGCCCGGCCAGGCAGGCGACGCACCCGCGTTCCCCGCGCTCATGGCCCAGTTGCGGGTGCCGCGGTCGACCGCCTGGCCCAGGACCACCCCGGCCGTGGTCCTGGCCAGGCCTACGCCTCCCGCGCGATCCGGACCCACCTTCGCCGGCGCGGGATCCGGGCGGTGATCCCCCAACCCTCCGACCAGGTCGCCAAGCGCAGGAATCGGGGCCGGTCCGGCGGAGGCCCTCCTGCGTTCGACCGCGAGGCATATAGGCGGCGCAACACCGTCGAGCGGTGTATCAACAAGCTCAAGGTGCGACACGAGGTCGCACACGCCAAGTGGGAAAGCCACGAAGGGAAGGAGAAGAAGTGCTGACCCCGGATTAGTGTCCGAATCCGTTCCTGCGCTCACATGCGTCGCTGGCAACGGCGGGGTGTGAAGCTGAGCGTTCAAGCCCAAGAGCGCCTCGGCCATCGAGGTGCCACAGGCGAGGGAAAGGCTGGACGGGTGAACCGCGTGAACCCCTGTTGATGTCTCGTAATGTTGAAGCCGCCCGATGGTGTGCTGTCAGCGGCTACAGAACCCGACGTTGAGAGACGTCGAGCGACTCCCGGAGACTTGAGACCGGGAGGAGGACACCGCTGGTTCCGGGATAGAGGGGGCACCCACCCCAGCCGAATCTTGCGTGTGTGGAACGTGGAAACCCCGTTGGAGTCCGGGTCTCGCCCGGTAAGCCGACCGCAAGGAAGGCCCAACTCTCTAGCGGGAACAGGACGGCCCAAGAAGCAAACGCCGGTGGATCGAAAGATCAGAGGAAAATCCAGGGATCCCTTCAATCCTTGGCCATAACTCGCCGGATACGGGTCCTCGTGACCCGCCCCGAAAGGGGGCCCACGTGGGCCGGGTGAGCCTTTGCAGTATCCCGAGTGAAGACGCCAGAACCTGACGGACAAGTTAGACGCGGAGGAGGATCAATGCGGGAGGCGGTCCATTCTGCCACTTGCGCTCCGACCGTGAACGGACCGCAGGACGGCCCTCTCGACTGGCACAGCATCGACTGGATTGAAGTCGAGGGCAACGTACGGCGACTGAGACAACGGATCTTCAAAGCGACACAGGAAGGGGACCTGAAGAAGGTCCGCAATCTGCAGAAGCTCATGCTCCGGAGCCGCAGCAACACGCTGGTCAGCGTGAAGCGAGTGACGCAGCAGAGCAAGGGCCGCAAGACGGCAGGCATCGACAGGGAACGTGCGCTCACGCCTACGGCGCGAGCACGGCTGGCGGTCGAGATCGACCGGCAGACACAGCCCTGGCGGGCGAAGCCAGTCAAGCGGGTCTACATCCCGAAAAGCAATGGGAAGCAACGGCCGCTCGGCATCCCGGTTATCCGCGACCGAGTGATCCAGGCACGTGTCAAGAACGCTCTGGAACCCGAGTGGGAAGCCCGGTTCGAATCACGATCGTACGGATTCAGGCCGGGTCGCGGCTGCCACGACGCCATCCAGGCGATCTTCAGCACCGCGAAGGGCAAGGCCGCGAAGCGCCAGTGGGTACTGGACGCCGACCTCGCGGCAGCGTTCGACCACATCGACCACGATCACCTGCTGGACGTCATCGGTGAGTTCCCGGGCCGGGAACTCGTACGCCAGTGGCTGAAGGCGGGCGTGATCGACGGCGGACGCTTCACCCGAACCGACGAGGGAACACCTCAAGGCGGAGTGATCAGCCCGCTGTTGCTCAACATTGCACTGCACGGAATGGAAGAGGCCGCAGGCGTCCGGTTCGCGACCCGCAAGGGGAAGGTCATGTGGGCCGCGAAAGGGACACCAATCCTGGTGCGTTACGCAGACGACCTCGCCGTGTTCTGCACGAGCAGGGAAGAAGCGGAAGCGGTCAAGGAACGCCTCGCCGAATGGCTGGCACCCCGAGGTCTTCGCTTCAACGAGGAGAAGACCCGAATCCTTCACCTGTCAGAAGGATTCGACTTCCTCGGGTTCACCATCCGCCGGCACGGGGACGTCCTGATCATCACGCCCAGCAAGGATGCGGTCGCGAGAGTCCGGAAGCGGCTCCGTGACGAGACTCAGGCCCTACTCGGCCTGAACGTCACGGCTGTCCTGCGCAGACTGTCTCCGGTCGTCAGAGGCTGGTCCGCGTATTACCGGACGGTGGTGTCCAGCAGGACCTTCTCCGAGCTGGACAGCTACGTGTGGATGCTCACCTACAAGTGGGCCAAGCGCAGCCACCCGAGGAAGTCGAGGTACTGGATTGTTCAGAAGTATTTCGGCAGGCTCAACCGGTCCAGGAACAACAAATGGGTCTTCGGTGATCGCGCCTCCGGCGCCCACCTTCCCAAGTTCTCCTGGACCAGCATCAGAAGGCACCAGTTGGTCAAGGGAAAGTCGTCTCCGGATGACCCAGCCCTGCATGACTACTGGAGTCAGCGCCGAAAGACGCGAACTCCACCGCCAATGGACAAGATCAGTCTGGTCCTGGCGGCGCGTCAGAAGGGTTCCTGCCCGCTCTGCGGTCAGGCCCTCATCGCTGGGGCGGAATACGAACCGGACAGCCCGCGGGAGTGGATTGAGTGGTTCGACGCCATGAAGAAGAGGCTGCACAAGCACCACTTCACCTACCGGCGAAACGGCGGATCTGATGAGAGCAAGAACCTTCGCCTCGTTCACTCCGAGTGCCATCGCCAGCACCACGCGAGCGATGACAGACGGGATCAACAGCAGAACCTGTGAAGCCATTGGGCTTGCTTGAGCCGCGGTGCTTGGAAACAGACGCGCCCGGTTCTGAGGGGGCCGGGTCACGGCAACGTGGCCCGGCTACCCGACCAGTGGCGCGGTCTGGCCACGCGCTACGACAAAACGGCCACCGTCTACCTGGCCGCACTCCACGTCGCCGCCATCTTCGTCTGGTCGGCGAGGTGATCCGCAGGGAACGGCCCAGACCGTTCCCTGCGGATCACCTGGTTGGCCGATGCGTGCCGTTGACCGTCCCGTGGTCTGACCGCAGGCAAGGCTCTGGACCTCCGGCGGTGGGCAGTGCAAGCATGCTCTGTGCCCGGTTACCGCATCAGGCCCGCCACAGCCGAAGACGTGGGGTTCCTCGCCACTGTTGTCATCGAGGCCACGCGGGACCAAGGCCGTCTCGCGAGCGGCTTCGACGAGGAGCAATGGCGCGCGGGCTTCTCCGATTGGACACTGGAGCAAGTCCACAACGAGAGAGCCGACATGACGACCAGCGTGGTCGAGGTAAGCGGCGAGCGCGCCGGCCGACTGCGAATCACCCGCACCGCAGGTGGCATCGAGCTGAACGGTATTCAGTTGCTTCCTCGTTTCCAGTGCCGCGGCATCGGCACCGCCGTCATCGAGGACCTCAAGGCACAAGCCGCGGCGGGCGGCATCCCCCTCGACCTCGACGTCGAGAAGGACAACCCCGATGCCCGCAGGCTGTACGAACGTCTGGGATTCCGCCGCACCGGCGAGACGGACCAGGAGTACAGACTCCGGTGGCAGAACCTAACCCCACTGCCGGACCAACCACCCGCTGATCCGGAAGAAACGCCCTAGCCCCGACGCCGTTCGGTTAGGGCGGCCCGGGCTGTGTCAAAGTTCGTCCGGTTGTGAGCATGTTGATGCCGTGTGCGACATCCCGTGAGTTCTCCTGAGTCCCGCTGAGCTTTCGAGGCCGTGGCCAGGGGCTTCCTCCTCCTTCGAGTGCTCCAGCAGCCGGTGACGTAACTTCGGGATTCCTGAAGCGTTCTCAACTCGTCCGACCGATCTGCGGTCTGGTCGAAGGCGAGGAGGCGCGAGTTGGCGGCGCTGGCGGTCGTGCGGGACCTGCGCGAGTACCGGGATCCGGTCTCGGCGGAGGAGCTGGAGCGGTTCGAGACCGACGTGCTGGCTGGCTTCGTCTTGGCCCGGGCGTCGGCCGGGCTGACGGACGGCACGATCCGCGGCGACGTCGGGCACCTGGATCAGATCCGTACGTGGTTCGGCCAGCCGCTGTGGGACCTGGAGCCCGCCGACGCCGATGCGTACTTCGGGCGGGTGCTGCGGGGATCGCCCAGCGGCACCCGTCTGGCCCGCTCCCAGGCCCTGAACACGTACTTCCTGTTCCTGGAGCTGCGGCACAAGGTCGAGATCCACCAGATGACCGGGCGCGTGGTCGAGTGCCCGATCGACGAGATGAACCGCCCGCGCGGCTCCAAGGACGCCCAGCTGCGGATCCCGCCGACCGCGCCAGAGGTCGGCCGGCTGTTCACTGGCTGGGGCCGCGAGCTGGCGACCTGCCGAAAGTTCGCCCCGACCGCGAGGAACTACACCGCCGCGAAGCTGATGTCCCAGGTCGGACTGCGGGTGAGCGAGGCGTGCGGGCTCGACCTGGACGACATCAAGTGGGAGCTCGGACGGTTCGGCAAGCTGCACGTTCGCCTGGGCAAGGGCGCCCGCGGTTCGGGGCCGCGCGAGCGGATGGTGCCGCTGATCAACGGTGCGGACCGGACCCTGCGGTGGTTCATCGAGGATGTCTGGGGCCAGTTCGACGACGACCACGCCCGCCCCGGTGCCCCGCTGTTTCCCTCCGAGCGCAGATGCGCGGACGGGTCCTCGCGCCGGGTCGGCGACGACGCTCTGCGGAATGGCTTGGCTGCTGCCGTCGGGGCTCATCTCCCGGGCTGGGCAGAGAAGTTGACCCCGCATGTCCTGCGACACTTCTGCGCTTCCGAGCTCTACCTCGGCGGCCTGGACCTCGCTGCAATTCAAGAGGTTTTGGGACATTCCTGGATTGCCACGACGATGCGGTACATCCACGTTCAGCAGACCCGAGTCGAGGACGCCTGGCTCGCCGGGCAACAGCGGGCCGCGAAGCGGCTGGAAGGACTGATGGGATGAAGTGGAACCTGCGGCTGACCGCCGCGAACAAGGGCATCTGGAAGGCGTCCGAGCTGCAGCGGATGCTGGCCGACCACGGCCTGGTGATCTCGGCCGGGAAAATGTCCGGGTTGTGGTCGGGTCAGCCGGTCTCTCTCAAGCTAGAGGACCTGGACGTGGCCTGTGTCGTGCTCGGCTGCGAGATCGGCGATCTGCTGATCCCGGAGCCGGACAAGGTCTCCCGCCCCGGGCAGCAGGAGACCAGGCGAGTGGCGGTCGGCGCCACCGTCTCTCCGGCGGTGGTGCCTAAGAAAGTGTTGGGTTAGCTGGTGACTACTGGTTGTTGAGGTCGTCGGCGAGGCGGCGTGCTGCTTCGGTCTCGATGGTGCCGCGCGGTTC
>NZ_JBEOSV010000112.1:0-17288 GCF_040303245.1 Kitasatospora sp. NPDC096077
CACACATGCCGGTGATCTTCGCGGGTCCCCAGACCGCGAAGATCACCGGCATGCATCACGCCACGGAGTTGATCACTTACCCAACACTTTCTCAGACGGCGAGGTCGGCGGCGCGCAGCCGGGCGGCGGAGCGGGAGAGTCGGATCGCCGCGACCGGGCTCGGGCAGAAGCCCAGCGCGCAGACGGCGAGCACGGCGCCGGGGGTCAGGCCGGCGGAGAGGACCGTGACCACCACGGCGAGCACCGGGGTGAGCACCAGCGGCGAGACCAGGAGCAGCGTCGCCTGGCGCTTCTCCCGTCGCGTCCACTGCCGCGACCTGGTCACCCGGACGGCCGCGAAGACGGCCGCGGCGAACCCGAGCACCGGTCCGACGGCCGGGACCAGCGACAGCGGCAGGGCCAGGACGGCCAGGGCGAGGGTGAGGTTGGTCCAGCCCGCCGTCTCCGGGGCGGGCCGCGCCTGCCCCTCCTCGGCGAGGGCGGCGTCGGCGATCTGCCGCGGGGTGCCGAGCTGCGCCAGGACGGCTCGGACGGCCTCCTCGGTGACCGGGGCCTCGGTGAGCGAGACCTCGATGTGCTCGCGCAGGTCGGCCAGCAGTTCGCGGCGGCGCTCCGGCGGGAGCGTGGCGGTGCCGCGGGCGACCGCGTCGAGGTGGGCGCGGACCAGGGGGTGCTCGATGGGGTTGTTCACGGGTGCTCTCCCGGGGTGAGGACGTGGTCGATGGTGGCGCGGAAGGCGGGCCACAGCGCGGTGAACTCCTCCAGCGCGCTCCGTCCCTCCGCCGTGAGGGTGTAGTACCGGCGGGACGGGCCGCTGGCCGAGTCGCGCAGGAAGGTGTCGGCGAGCCCGGCGCGGCGCAGCCGGGACAACAGCGGGTAGATGGTGCCCTGGCTGGTCGCCAGCATCGGGTGGCGGCCGAGCTCCTGGAGCAGCTCGACGCCGTAGCGCGGGCCGTCGCGCAGCAGCGCGAGGACGCAGTACTCCAGGAAGCCCTTGCGCAGCTGGGTCGCCACGGGGCCGTCGGCCGCCACGGGCCCGTCGGTCGCGCCGGGGCCGTCGCCGGGCGGGTCGGGCCTGCGGGGACCGCCCTCGTCGTCCGAGCTTGCGATGCCAGGTACCATGCAATGCAAGATAGCATGCGAAGCAAGGATGGCAAGCGGGATCCGGTGAGGTCGAACGAGGTCGGGGGGAGGGGGGCGGACGGCGCACCGCCCGCCCCCCTCCCGTTGTCGCCTACTCCTTCCGCTGCGGCGGCCGCCAGTCGGCCAGGTGCGCGGCGAGGACGGCGCCCGGGTCCGCCGTGGTGTCGCGCAGCGCGACCATGGCGGCGGTGATCACGTCGCAGAGCTCGCCCTGCAGATCGGCCGTGCTGTGGCTGACCCCCTTGCGCGGGTTGGCGCCCAGCACGCCGAGCAGGGCCTCGGCGACCTCCCCGGCCTCCTCCTGGATCTTCACCACCTGGAGGTGCAGCAAGGGCAGCCCGATGTCCGCCCGGTGGTCGGACAGATGGCGGTGGATGTCGTCGACCACCGCCCAGTCCGGGGTCCGCCCGACGGCCAGCCGGGCCTCCAGCTGGCGCAGGTAGCCCTTGAGTGCGGGCGGCAGTTTCATCCGCTGCGCCTCGGCGAACGGGACCAGCCGCAGTTCCTGGCCCTCGCCGAGGACCAGTTCGGCCGGGTCGACGTCCACCAGGGCGTGGAAGGCCCGCCGCCGTGGGCCGTTCCGGTCGGTCGGTGCGAGCACCGGATGGAACGGGCGCAGACCGGGCACGTGCAGACCGGTCTCCTCGCGCAGTTCGCGCACGGCGGTCCGGTACGGCGTCTCGCCGGGTTCGCGGTGGCCGCCGGGGACCACCCAGTAGGCCGGCCAGAGGATGTCCGGCTTGTCGTCGCGCAGTTGGAGCAGGACCTCCTGGCGGCCGGTGGTGATGAAGACGTCCACGCTGACGAAATCGGTGTCGGTGCCCAACGTGCCCAACGTGCCCTCCGTGACCCGGTGTGCGCCGCGGTGGCGGCGTCGGCAGGCGGTAAGGCTGCCACCCCGTGGGCCGGTTGAACCCTCACCTGCTCGGCCGGTGGTAGTCCGGTCGGCGCACGCCCCCCGTCCGGAGACTCCGACGGGCGTCGACGTGCCGGGGCCCCTAGGGTCTGTGGTGCGCCGACGGTGCCGGGCGCCGGGGCGTGCGCCGTCCCGACGCGCCAGGACGTACGCCGTTCGCCGCGCGCCGGGCGACCGGGGCACCGGGGCACCGGGGCACCGGGGCACCGGGCAGGCCCCACCCGGGACGGCCCGCGGCACCCGGCTGCGGCACCCGCCCGGTGCGAACGCCCGACGCCGACGTCCGCCTTATCCGTTCGGCGGATCCGCCCGTCACACCCGTCCGTCCCAACCGTCCGTCCCAACCGTCCGTCCCAACCGTCCGTCCGGCCCGGCAGACCCGCCCGGCAGACCCGCCCGGCCAACCCGAGAGGTGGACCGCCCCATGCACACCGTCGTCCGCGGTGCCGGCGCGCTAGGCCTGGTCGCGCTGTTGCTCGCCCCCGTCTCCGGCTGCCAGGGCGAGGACCGCTCGGCCGCCGAGCCCGCGCCGAGTTCCCCGGTCACCGCTGCGAGCGCCACAGGCCTGGCCGCCCAGCAGCTGACCTGGAAGGCCTGCCCGGCCCCGAGCACCGCGCAGGGCGGTGGCAGCGCACCCGCGAGCGACTGGGAGTGCGCCACCCTCAAGGCCCCGCTGGACTACGCCGAGCCGGACGGGAAGACCCTCGACCTCGCGCTGATCCGCAGCAGGGCCAAGGACGAGCAGCACCGGATCGGCTCCCTGATCTTCAACTTCGGCGGCCCCGGCGCCTCCGGCGTCGCCACCCTGCCGGCCCTGGCCCCCGTCTACGCGTCCCTGAACACCCGCTACGACCTGGTCAGCTTCGACCCGCGCGGGGTCGGCGACAGCGCCGGGGTGAAGTGCCTGGACGACCGGGCGATGGACGTCAACGCCGCCGTCGACAGCACCCCGGACACCCCCGCCGCGGTCAAGGGCCTGGACGACAGCAACGCCCAGTTCACCGCCGCCTGCGAGCGCAACTCCGGCCCGGTGCTGCCGTACGTGGACACCGAGAGCGCCGCCCGCGACCTCGACCTGATGCGGCAGGTGCTCGGCGACCAGAAGCTCTCCTACTTCGGCATCAGCTACGGAACCCAACTCGGCGGCGTCTACGCGCACTTGTTCCCCAAGGAGGTCGGCCGGGTCGTCCTGGACTCGGTGGTCGACCCGACGAAGGACCCGCAGCAGGCCGCCCTCGGCCAGGCCCAGGGCTTCCAACTCGCCCTCGACGACTTCATGAAGGCCTGCGCCACCCAGGACGCGGCCGCCTGCCCGACCGGCAGCGGCGGCGCCGACGGCACCGCGCGGATCACCGACCTGCTGCAGAAGCTCGAACAGGCGCCGTTGCCCACCAGCAGCGGCCGCCAGCTCACCGAGAGCCTGGCCATCACCGGCATCGCCGGTGCCCTGTACAGCAAGCAGACCTGGCCCGCGCTGGCCTCCGGGCTCACCGAGGCGATGCAGGCGGGTAGCGGCGACACCCTCCTCCAGCTCGCCGACTCGCTGCTCGGGCGCGATCCCGACGGCCACTACAACAACCTGAACGCGGCCAACCGGGCGATCAGTTGCGTGGACGCGCGGCAGCGCTACTCGGACCAGGACGTCGAACAGCAGCTGCCGCAGTTCCGCGACGCCTCCCCGGTGTTCGGCGCCTTCACCGCCTGGGGCCTCACCGGTTGCACCGGCTGGCCCGTCCCGGGCAAGACCGACCACCCGGACGTCTCGGCTCCGGGCGCCGCCCCGATCCTGGTGGTCGGCACCACCGGGGACCCGGCCACCCCGGTCGAGGGCGCCCGCACGATGGCGCAGCAGCTGGGCGCGGGCGTCGGCGTCACCGTCACCCTCAACGGCGAGGGCCACGGCGGGTACAACACCGGCAACCCGTGCCTGAAGCGGACCGTGGACGCCTACCTGCTGGACGGTACGGTGCCCGCCGACGGGACCACCTGCAGCTGAGCGGTGGCCCACCGAAGTCCCGCACCAAAGTGGCCCACCGGAATGGGCTGCGATTGGCTCTGTGGAATGGTCCAATCAGGACCTAGGATCAACCGCGTGAACAAGCACGAGAACGAGCACGAGACCGAGCACACGACCACCGCCGACCCGAAGGCCACCAAGGTCGACTTCTACTTCGACCCGGTCTGCCCCTTCGCCTGGATCACCTCCCGGTGGATCCTGGAGGTCGCCCGCCAGCGCGAACTCGACCTCACCTTCCGGGTGATGAGCCTGTCCGTCCTCAACGAGGGCCGCACCGACCTGCCGGAGCGCTACCAGCGCCTGATGACCACCGGCTGGGGCCCCGTCCGGGTCTGCACAGCCGCGGCCGAACAGTACGGCGAGCACGTGCTGCGCGACCTCTACACCGAGCTCGGCACCCGCTTCCACGACCAGGACCGGCCCGCCGACGACACCGTCATCCGCGAGGCCCTGGTCGCGGCCGGGCTGCCCGAGGAGCTCGCCGAGGCGGCCGGCAGCACCGCGTACGACATCGCCCTGCGCAAGAGCCACCACGAGGGCATGGACCCGGTCGGCGAGGAGGTCGGCACCCCGACCATCCACGTGGACGGGGTGGCCTTCTTCGGCCCGGTGCTGAGCGCGATCCCGCGCGGGGAGGACGCCCTGCGGGTCTTCGAGGGCGTCCGACTGCTGGCCGGGTACCCGAAGTTCTTCGAGCTCAAGCGGACCAGGACGGATTCGCTCGACTTCTCGTGACGATCCCCCCGCGCCGGATCAGCGGCGGTTCTGCTTGATCTTGATCCGGCCCGACCCGGGGTGGCCGACGACGGTGACGGTGGGGCATCCGGGCTCCGCCGTCCCGGCCGCCTTGTTGACGATGTGACCGGTGTTGGTGCTCGACCCGTCCACCGTGACGCCCCAGCCGGCCGGGACGATCAGCCGGATGTGGCCCGAGCGGCAGGTCGCCTCGACCGTGACCTCGCGGTGTGCGCAGACCGCCTCGGTGAAGTCGATGGTGATCTGCATCATCCTGCACTCGGCGACGATCCGCCGGGGCACCGTCCACCGGCCGGCCTGCTTGATGTTGCTCATCGAGGGCTTGAGGACCAGCACGTCCGTCCCGGCCTCGTCCTCCGGCCGCCGGCCGAGGTCCGTCACCAGGGCGTCGAGTTCGCGGTAGGTCCGCGCCGCGTAGGCCCGGTCGAGCCGCTCCTCCAGTTCCCCGAGGTCGATCCGGCCCTCCCCGGCGGCGACGCGCAGTCGATCGGCCACGGCCTCCCGGTCGGCGTCCCCGGCGCGCGGCTCGACGTGGGCCTGCGGTGCGGCGGGTATCGGGAGCTCTTCCGGACTGTTCATGGGAGGACTCTAGAACACGGGTGTCGTCGCTGGTCGGCGGTGTGTCAGCGGCCGCTCGGGTGCCGTTCCTTGAGGGCGGAAGCGGCTGCGGCGAGCGGCCGGGCGAGCAGGAGCAGGAGCAGGAGAACCCCGCCCACCAGCAGGAGCAGGCGGCCGGGCCGTAGCCGTCGGCCGCGCGCACCACGCCGAGCACGGAGTGCGCGGTCCGGGCCCGCCCGTCGGGCGTGCGGCGGGCGGACCCTCCCCCCTCGGGCCGGACCGGCCGAGGGGGCAGTGGGCCACCGGTACCCGCTCAAGCTCCCGTCCGGGGCCGGAGGGGTCGACCATGGAGGGGTGGACCATGGAGGGGCGGACCCTGCGCCGGGGCCGGGGTGAGGCCCCGGCGGCGTCGGAGAGGCCGCGAGGCGGAGAGGCGGTGAGCGTGGATGATCGTACGAACGCGGCTGCGGGCCGTGCGTCACCCCGCGACCCCGCCCGGCCGGGGAAGCGGACCGTGGCGCGGCCCGGGAGGCGCGCCGGGACAGGGCCCCGGCCCCGGCGGGACGCCGCCCAAGCCGCCCGCGCCGGCGCTGCGCCGCTGGCTGCTGCCCGTGGCCGTGCTGGTGACGCTGCTCCTGCTGGTGCTGCTCTCCAAGCCCAGCCCGACCGGCCCGCGCTACGGCTACACCGACTTCCTGAACCGGGTCGACGCCGGTCAGGTGCAGACGGTGGACGTGAGCGACACCGGCGGGGTGTCCGGCACCCTCAAGGACGGCACCCGCTTCACCAGCCAGATCCCGACCGCCCTGGACACCTCCCAACTCAGCCGGGCGCTCTCCGACCAGCACGTGAACGTCACCGGCAGCCGCTCCGGCGGGGGCAGCTCGATCTGGTCCAGCCTGCTGCTGTTCCTGCCGCTGCTGATCTTCGGCGGACTGTTCCTCTGGTCGGGCCGGATGGCCGCGCGCTCGCTGGGCGGCGGGCTGAGCGCGATCGGCCGCTCCCGGGCGAAGATCATCGAAGCCGAGCGGCCCGCCACCGGCTTCGCCGACGTGGCCGGGTACGAGGGGGTGAAGCAGGAGGTCAGCGAGGTGGTCGACTTCCTGCGCAACCCCGAGCGGTACGCCGCCGCCGGGGCCAAGGGGCCGCGCGGGGTGATCATGGTCGGCCCGCCGGGCACCGGCAAGACGCTGCTCGCCCGGGCGGTCGCCGGCGAGGCCTCCGTGCCGTTCCTGTCCGTCACCGGCTCCGGCTTCGTGGAGATGTTCGTCGGCGTGGGCGCCTCCCGGGTCCGTGACCTGTTCGAGGAGGCCCGCAAGCGCGCGCCGTCCATCATCTTCATCGACGAGATCGACGCGGTCGGCGGCCGACGGGCGGGCGGCACCCGGATCGGCGGCAACGACGAGCGCGAGCAGACCCTCAACCAGCTGCTCTCCGAGATGGACGGCTTCGACCAGAGCACCGGCATCGTCGTCATCGCCGCCACCAACCGGCCGGACGCCCTCGACCCGGCCCTGCTGCGCCCCGGCCGCTTCGACCGCCAGGTCACCGTGCCGCTGCCCAACCAGGCCGAGCGGGCCGCCATCCTCGCCGTGCACACCCGCGGCAAGACCCTCGACCCGGCGGCCGACCTGAACCGGATCGCCCGCGGCACCCCCGGCTTCTCCGGCGCCGACCTCGCCAACCTGGTCAACGAGGCCGCGATCAACGCCGTGCGCGCCGAACGGGCCACCATCACCGCCGCCGACCTCGACGACGCCCGGGACCGGGTGCTGCTGGGCCGCCGCGAGTCCTCCAACGCGCTGCTGCCCGAGGAGCGGCACGCCGTGGCCGTGCACGAGTCCGGGCACGCCCTGATGGCCGCGCTGTGCGAGCACGCCGACCCGGTCGCCAAGGTGACCATCCTCCCGGCCGGGGTCGCGCTCGGCGCCACCGAGCAACTCCCCGAGGCCGAACGGCACCTGTACAGCGAGAGCTACCTGACCGACCTGCTCACCGTCCAGCTCGGCGGGCGGGCCGCCGAGCTGGTGGTCTTCGGCGAGGGCTCGACCGGCGCCGCGAACGACCTCGCCAACGCCACCTCGGTCGCCACCCGGATGGTCCGCGAGTTCGGCCTCTCCCCGGACCTCGGGCCGGTCGGCTACTCCAGCGGCTCCCCGCAGTACCTCGGCGACCACCCCGACGACCTGCTGCGCCGCCCGTACTCCGAGCAGACCCAGCGCGCGGTCGACGAGGCGGTGGCCGCCCTGCTGCGCGGCGCCGAGCGGCGGGCCATCGGGCTGCTGCGCGAACACCGGCACCACCTGGACGAGCTCGCGGAGCTGCTGGTCGCCCAGGAGACGGTGGACGGTGGCGTGGTGCTGGAGATCCTGGGGCACCCGGCGCCGGACGCCGGAGCGGCGGCCTGAGAAGCGGCAGGCCCGGCCGACCCCAGCCGATGCCGGCCGGGACCGGGGCCCGCCGCAGGTCCGGCCGGGGCCCGGGTGGATGATGGCGGGGTACCGAGTTGAAGGAGCCCACCATGACCGAAACCCTGCCCGCGGACGTCCAGCGCGAGATCGCCCTGGCCCTCGGCGTGGTGCCCACCACCGACCCCGCGAAGGAGGCCGAGCGCCGGGTGGCCTTCCTTGCCGACCAGCTGCGGGCCTCGGGCGCGCGCAGCCTGGTCCTGGGCATCAGCGGCGGGGTGGACTCCACCACCACCGGGCGACTGTGCCAGCTCGCCGTCGAGCGGCTGCGCGCGGAGGGGCACCAGGTGACCTTCACGGCGATGCGGCTGCCCTACGGGGTCCAGGCGGACGAGGCGGACGCCCAGCGTGCCCTCGACTTCATCCGGGCCGACGAGGTGCTGACCGTCGACGTCAAGCCCGCGACCGACGCGGCCTTCGACGCGCTGCTGGCCGCCGGCCTCACCTTCCGCGACCACGCCCACGAGGACTTCGTGCGCGGCAACGTCAAGGCCCGCCAGCGCATGGTGGTCCAGTACGCGGCCGCGGGCGCGAGCGGGGGCCTGGTCGTCGGCACCGACCACGCGGCCGAGGCGGCCGTCGGCTTCTTCACCAAGTTCGGCGACGGCGCGGCCGACGTGATGCCGCTCTCCGGCCTGACGAAGCGTCAGGTGCGTTCGGTGGCGGCCCACTTGGGGGCGCCCGAGGAGCTGGTCGGCAAGGTCCCCACTGCGGACCTGGAGAACCTCGCCCCCGGCAAGCCCGACGAGGACGCCCTCGGGGTCGAGTACGACGCCCTGGACGACTTCCTGGAGGGCCGCCCGGTCAGCGAGGACGTCTTCCGCACCGTCCTCGGCCACTACCGCCGCACCGAGCACAAGCGCGGCCTGCCGATCACCCCCGGCCAGGCGTGACCGACCGGGACCCGGCGGCGACGCGGTCCGGGCGCGCGGCCGGGGCGGTCCTCGGGGCGGCGGTGGGCGACGCCCTCGGCGCGCCCTACGAGTTCGGCCCGGCCGGCGCCCTGACCGCCCGCTTCCCGGCCGGCGGCGTGGAACTCGTCGCCGGCGGCGGCTGGGAGCGCGGCGAGGCCACCGACGACACCCAGATGGCCGTCCTGGTCGCCGAATCCCTGCTGGAAAAGGGGGAGTTGGACCGCCCGGACATCTTCGACCGGTTCCGCCGCTGGGCCGCCGCCGACCCCAAGGACATCGGGATCCAGACCGAGTCCGTCCTCACCAGCGGCCACCCCTGGGACCTTGCGGCCGGCATCCACTTCAACTCCACCCTGCGCGCCGCCGGTAACGGTTCGCTGATGCGCGCCGCCACCTCCGCCGTCGCCTTCGCCCACGCCGGGCGCGAGGCCACCATGGACGCCGCGCGCCGGATCGCCGCGCTCACCCACGGTGACCGGGCCGCCTGGGAGGGCACCGCGATCTTCCACGAACTGGTCCGCCTGGCCCTCGCCGGCGCCGACCCGCTCGCCGAACTCCCCGACGTCCTGGCCGCCGTCGACCCCGACCACCGTGAGCGCTACGCCACCGTCCTCGCCCCGGACTGGCACCCCGACCGCGCCACCGAGCCCAACGGCGCCGTCTGGCCCTGTCTGGGTTCGGCGGTCTGGGCCCTGCGCACCACGGACGGCTTCGAGCGGGCCCTGACCGCCGCCGTCGACCTCGGTGGGGACACCGACACCGTGGCCGCCGTGACCGGGGGCCTGGCCGGCGCCCGCTACGGCCTGGCGGCCATCCCGCCGCGCTGGACCGAGCCCCTGCACGTGCCCCTGCCGGGCTCCGGCGGCCGGGTGCTGCGGGCGCCGGACCTGCTGCGGCTGGCGGAGCGGCTGGCGCGGTAGCCGGCGGTACCCGCGGGTCCGGCGGTGCCCGTGGCTCCGGCGGTGCCCGTGGCCCGGGCACCCCGGGGACGGGGCCACCCGCTTGATCGTCCGGCCGTGCGGATCGCTACCGTACCCGGTGGACAGGTGAACAGGTGGACAGTTCGACGCCGAAGGGGGAGAGGGCATGGACGAGGTGACGGTGCGTCCGGTGGCCGAGGTGGTCGGAGGCCGGGAGGACGTGCGGGACGACCGGTGGGGGGAGCGTCGGGTCGGTGATCCGGTTGGACGCCGGGCGGTTCACCGAGGAGGCGCTGTACGGGCTGGCGGAGTTCTCGCACCTGGAGGTGGTCTACCACTTCGACCGGGTGCCGGAGGACAGGATCGAGACCGGCGCCCGGCACCCGCGCGGGAACACCGACTGGCCGCTGGTGGGCATCTTCGCCCAGCGCGGCAAGAACCGCCCCAACCGGATCGGGGTCTCGCGCTGTTCGCTGGTCCGGGTGGACGGCCTGGACCTGCACGTGACCGGGCTGGACGCGGTGGCCGGCACACCGGTGCTGGACATCAAGCCGTACCTGGCCGAGTTCGGCCCGCGCGGTGAGGTCCGGCAGCCCGCCTGGTCCGCGGAGCTGATGCGCGCCTACTACGACGACGAGGCCTGAGCGGTGCCCGGTGCGAGGCTCGCGGTGGTGTCCGGGGGCGGGACGGGGATCGGCCGGGCGATCGCGGCCCGGCTGGCCGCGGACGGCTGCCGGGTGGTGATCCTGGGCCGCCGGGCGGCGGTGCTGGAGGAGGCGCGGGCGGGCATCGAGCGCACGGCCGGCCCGGGGTCGGTGGTGCCGCTGCCGGGGGACCTCACCGATCCGGCGGCGGTCGAGGCGGTGGCCGCCCGGATCGCCGGACTGGGGCCGGTGGACGTGTTGGTGAACAACGCGGGGGCGGTGATCACCCCGCCCGAGGACGGCAGCCTGGCCGCGCTGGCCGCGTCCTGGCGGCGGGACCTGGACGTCAACCTGCTCACCGCGGTGCTGCTGACCACCGCGCTCCAGGACGTGCTGCGCCGCCCGGGCGGCCGGCTGGTGGTGATCAGTTCGGCGGCCGCCCAGCGCGGCGGCGCGGGCCCGCACTCGGCGGGTTCGTACGCCGCGGCGAAGGCCGCGCTGCACGGCTGGGCGTTCGGCCTGGCCCGGCAGTTGGGGCCGGACGGGGTGACGGTGAACGTGCTGGCGCCGGGTTACGTGGCGGACACCGAGATCTTCGGCGCCGGGTGGAGCGAGGAGTTCCACGCCCGGAAGGTCGCCGACACCCTGGTCGGCCGGGCCGGCACCCCGGAGGACGTGGCCGAGGCGGTGGCCTACCTGGCCTCCCCGGCGGCCGGCTACCTCACCGGGCAGGTGATCGGACTGAACGGGGGCGCGGTGCTGGGCAGGTGAACCGCCCGGTCGCGTCGCCCTGACGGGTCCCGCCGCCCCGATGAGCCGTCGATGAGCCGTCGACGAGCCGTTGATCAGCCGTCTACCGCCCCTGCCTACGGTGAGTCCCGGAACGAACCGTGCTTGACACCCAGGAGTCTCCGCTGTCCAGGATCATCACCACCGCCCTGCCCGCCCACGGGCACGTCAGCCCGCTGCTGGCCATCGCCGCCGACCTCGCCGCGCGCGGCCACGAGGTGGTCTTCCTCGGCGGCTCGCGCTTCGCGGACACCGTCGAACGGGCCGGGGTGCGGTTCGCCGCGCTCCCCGCCGAGATCGACTGGGACGACCGCGACCTCGACGCCGCCTTCCCGGGACGGGCCGAACTGGCGCCCGGTCCGGAGCGGATCGCCTTCGACGTGCGGCACGTCTTCCTCGACCCGGTGCCGCACCAGTACCGGGCGCTGCTCGCGCTGTTGGCGGAGTTCCCGGCCGACGCGGTGATCACCGACGCCTTCATCCAGGGCATGCTGCCGTTGGCGCTGGCCCGGCCACGGGCGGAGCGCCCGGCGCTGATCGGGATCGGGATCACCCCGTCGATGCTGCCGAGCGTGGACACCGCGCCGTTCGGCCTGGCGCTGCCGCCGCTGGCCGGGGAGGAGGGCCGGATCCGCAACCGCTCGCTGCAGGAGGAGGTGGACCGCCGCGCCGAGCCGCTGCAGCGGTACGCGGAGAAGGTGTTCGCGGAGGCGGGTGTCCGGCTGCCGGAGGGTCCGCGCGGGCTGGCCCAGGTGACGGTGCCGGACGCGTACCTGCAACTGACCGTCCCCGGGTTCGAGTACCCGCGCAGCGACGCGCCCGCCTCCTACCGGATGATCGGCGCGCTGCCGGGGAACGTCGGCGAGGAGCAGCCGCTGCCCGCGTGGTGGGACGAGGTCACCGGCGAGCGGCCGGTCGTGGTGGTGACCCAGGGCACGCTGGCCAACGACGACCTGGACCAGCTGGTCGCGCCGACGGTCCGCGCGCTGGCCGACCGGGACGTGCTGGTGGTGGCCGCCACCGCCCGCCCGGACGGGCCGGAGGCGCTGACCGGGCTGCTGGGCGGCCGGCTGCCGGAGAACGTCCGGGCCGCCGGGTATGTGCCGTTCGACCGGCTGCTGCCGCACACCGACGTGCTGGTGAGCAACGGCGGCTACGGCGGGGTGCAGACCGCGCTGCGCTACGGGGTGCCGCTGGTGGTGGCCGGGGCGAGTGAGGACAAGCCGGAGGTGGCCGCCCGGGTGCAGTGGGCGGGCGTGGGGCTGGACCTGCGCACCGGTCGGCCGGAGCCGGAGGCGGTGGGCCGGGCGGTCGACCAGGTGCTCGCCGAGGGCCGGTTCCGCGAGCGGGCCCGCACCCTGGGCGCGGAGTTCGCCGCGTACCGCCCGTTCGACACCATCGCGGAGCTGGTCGAGTCGCTCTGACACCGCACCGGGCCCGCCCCCGAACTCCCGCCCACGGCTGGGTGGTTCGGGGGCGGGCCCGAAGCGTTGGAACGATCCGTCAGTCGTCGTCGGCGTCCGCCCCGGCGGTGGGCGCGGCGCCGCCCTTGGCGATGCCGAGCTTGGCCTCGGCCGTCGTCCAGTCGGTGGCGATCGCCTGCTGGGCGGCGGCCAGGGTGACCTGCCCCTTGCAGATCGCGGTGTGCAGGTGGGTCTCCACCGTGTCCTTGGGGTTGTTGGGCCCCTTGCCCGGGGTGTGGCCGGGGGAGGGCGGTTCGACCCAGAGGTTGCGCGCGTCGTTGGGGTCGCCGCCGAGCTGCAGGCTGATCAGGTGGTCGTACTCGGCGTCGCCCATCGGGCCGGTGTAGCCGTAGGACTTGGCGTTGTCGGCCTTCTCCTTACCGGTGATGTTGACCGGCGGGCGGATCGTCGAGGTGTAGCCGCCCGGCTTGCAGATGGTGTCGTTGATGTTGTCCTGGTTCACCGCCGGGCTGATCGCGCCCGGGGTGCAGTTCGGGTCGGGCAGCGGCTGCTTGTCCGCGGTGTAGCGGTAGTGGCAGCTGCCCGCCGCGGGCTGCGGCTGGGCGTCGTAGGCGCTCCTCGGGCCGGGCCCGGTGACGATCTTGGCCGGGGCGGGCTGGGCGGCGTCGCCCGCGACGGCCGGGGCGGAGCCGTGGGCGCTCTCCTTGGCCGGGGAACCGCTCCCGGCGGTGTGGCCGCCACCGGACGAGCAGCCTGCTGCTGCGGCGAGCAGGACGGCCGCGGCTATGGCCAGGGCACCACGGGCGGGAGCCGGCACGGGATTCCTCCAGGTCGTTCGGGTCGTACGGGTGGATCCGCTGGTTCCGTTGGACCACATGGATCGGGCGGTCCGGCCGACGGGGTGTCGGAGGGGCGCGCCAGCGGACCCTACCGCGTGGAGGGGGCCGAAAGGGTGACGCCACGTCCGGGCGCGGGAGGACTGTCGCGGGCGCGCGGAATCGTTTTCGCACTCATGACGCCCCCGTGACGCCCCGGCGGTCCTCGGCACGGTGGCCGGCTTCGGCGCCGGCGACGAGATCGCGCCCACCCCGGACGGCCGGACGGTGTACGCGCGCGGCTTCCAGGACGGCACCGGCACGGTCGACGCCGTCGACCTCGCGGCGCACACCTACCGTCCGGCCTTCACCGCCGCCCCGACCTGGGACGACGCCCACCTGCTCGGGGTGAGCCCGGACTCCCGCCGGGTCTACGTGCTGACCGGCGGGAAGGGCCCGCAGGCCGCGTTCCGCGCGTACGACACCGCGACGAACGAGGCCGTCCCGGGCGAGACCGTCACCGACTTCGGCCTGCCGTCCGTCACCGACGCCTTCCTCGGGCCGGACGGGCACACCCTGTACCTGACCTCGGGCACGGGCGTGGACTCGGTGCTGAAGACCGTCCGGTACTGAACCCCGGGGGGTGTCCGTGGCGCGGGTGGGGGAGCGCCACGGGCACCCCCACCCGCACCTACTGCGCCGCGATCCAGTCCGTGACCACCTCGTCCAGCACCGCGAGCGGCAGGCTGCCGTGCCCGATCAGCTGGTGGTGGAACTCCCGGACGTCGAAGCGCCCGCCGAGCTCGGCCTGCGCCCGCTCCCGGTGCCGGACCAGTTCGCGGCGGCCGATCAGGTAGGCGGTGGCCTGGCCCGGCCAGGCGAGGTAGCGGTCGATCTCGTTGCGGACGTTGGCCTCCTGGGTCGCGGTGTTGTCCCGCATGTAGGCCATCGCCCGCTCCCGCGACCAGCCGTAGTGGTGCATACCGGTGTCCACCACCAGGCGCACCGCCCGCAGCGCGTCCATCGAGAGCATGCCGAAGCGGGCGAGGTCCGAGCTGTACAGGCCCATCTCGTCCGCCAGCCGCTCGGTGTACAGGCCCCAGCCCTCGACGTGGGCGGTCAGCGCGGCGGTCGCCCGCTGCCGGAACAGCGGCAGGTGGTGCAGGGTCTGGGCGACCGCGATCTGGAAGTGGTGGCCGGGGATGCTCTCGTGGAAGGCGATCGCCTCGTACTCGTAGGTGAAGCGGGTCTCCGGGTGCAGGGTGTTGATCCAGTGGGTGCCGGGCAGGCCGCCCGGGCCCGGCGGCTGGTAGTAGGCCAGCGGCGCGGTCTCCGCCTCGATCGGATCGATCTCCCGGGTCACGCAGTCGGCGATCGGGTACCCGCGGAACCAGTCGGCCGAGGCCCGGCGGGCCCGCTCCAGGGCGTCGTCGACCAGCGTGATGATCTCGGCCGCGCTGCCGAAGCGCAGCGAGCGGTCCTCGCGCAGGGTGCTCAGCACGGTGTCCGGGTGGGCGATGCCGAGCACCTTGCCGCCGAGCTCGGAGAACTCCTCGCGCAGGGCGGCCACGGCCTCCAGCCCGATCCGGTGGACCTCCTCCGGGGACAGCCCGGGCCGGGTGAAGCGGCCCACCGCGTCGGCGTAGCCCTCGGTGCCGCCCGGCACGTGGCAGACCCCGGCGGCGCTGTCCGGCCGGGCCCGCTCCGCCAGCCGCTGGGCCAGCCCGGCCCGGTAGCGGGCCACCGCGGGGCGGACGCCGTCGCGCACGATGCTCCGGGCCCGCTCGAACTCGGGGCGGCCGCGCAGCGGCTTGAGGACCAGGTCCTCGGCCGGATTCCCGGCCAGGTAGGTGTCCAGCTGGGTGACGGCGGCGTCGACCCCGCTGCGCAGCGGGTGGCGGCCCTCGGCGGCGGCGTCCAGGCCGCGCTGCAGGACGGCGTCGAAGTAGCCGGGCAGCCCGGCCAGCCGTTCCAGGTAGGCGTCGACGCCCTCGTGGTCGACGGTGGTCATCGCGAGGGCGCTGAAGGCCGCGTTCTGCGGGGCGACGATGGTGGCCGAGATGCTGAACTCGGACAGTCCGTGGGTGATCTCGCCGTCGGTGTTGGCGATCAGCTGCTGGAGCACCCGGTGGGTGATCCGCTCCTCGCCGGTCAGCGCCTCCACCGGGACGGCGGCCAGCCGGGTGCCGAGGCCCCGGATCTCCGCACGGTGGCGCAGGGCGGCCGCGCGGGACGGGTCGGGCACCTCGTGGGCGTAGCCCTCGACGCCGCCGAGGGTCGCGTCGAACGGATTGTGGGCGTTCTTCGCGGCGAAGAACTCATCGGCGAGGGCGGCGAGTTCGGCCTGCTGGGGGGTGCTCGGTCGGTCGCTCGGCTGGGCGCTCATCCGGCGATTATTCGGAGTCGGCGGCGGCGCGGTCAATACGTGGCGGGCGGAAAGGAGTTCCGTCCGCTCGCCGTGAACACGCCGCCGCCGGAACGGAATTCAGGATTCCGTTCCGGCGGCGGGGAGGCTCACTTGCCCTGGGACTCCTTGGCGGCCTGCTCGGCGGCCTCCTTCTCGTGCTTCGCCTTGATCCGGGCGGTCTCCTTGCGGACGTCCACCTGGTTGGCGCGCTCGTGCTGGAGCCAGAGCGGGTTCTCGGCCTTGATGGCCTCGATCTCGGCGGTGGTGAGCGCCTCGGTCACGCCGCCGCGGGCCAGGCCCGCGATCGAGGTGCCGAGCTTGGCGGCGACCACCGGGCGCGGGTGCGGGCCGTTCTGGCGCAGCTCCTGGAGCCACTGCGGCGGCTCGGCCTGCAGCGCGGTGAGCTCCTCGCGGGAGACCACGCCCTCCTGGAAGCTGGTCGGCGTCGCGGCGAGGTAGATCCCCAGCTTCTTGGCCGCCGTGGCCGGCTTCATGGTCTGGCTGGTCTTCTGCTTGAGCGATGTCATGTGACAAGGGTAAGGGAGTGCGCGGGCGCCTCCGGTCACGGTCGGTAGCCTTGCCCTGTGACAGACATGCAGGTGAACCCCTCCTTCCGGCTCGCGTACGTCCCGGGCGTGACCCCCGGCAAATGGGCCCGGGTCTGGGGCGAGCGGCTCCCGGACGTCCCGCTCGACCTGGTCGCGCTGCCCTCGACCGAGGGCGAGCGGACCCTCCGGGAGGGCGGGGCCGACGCCGGGCTGGTCCGGCTCCCGGTCGACAAGGACGTGCTCAGCGCCATCCCGCTGTACACCGAGACCACCGTGGTGGTCTTCCCCAAGGACCACTGGCTCGCCGCCGCCGAGGAGGTCACCCTCGACGACCTCGCCGAGGAGGTGGTCTTCCACCCGCTGGACGACACCCTCGGCCTCACCGCCGAGACCCTGCCCGGCCGCCCGGCGATCGCCCGCCCGGACACCACGGAGGACGCGGTCGAGCTGGTGGCGGCCAACGTCGGCGTGCTGCTGGTGCCCCAGTCGCTGGCCCGGCTGCACCACCGGCGGGACCTCACCTACCGGCCGGTGGCGGAGGCGCCGCAGTCCCAGGTGGCGCTGGCCTGGCCGCAGGAGCGGACCACGGACCTGGTGGAGGAGATCATCGGGATCGTCCGGGGGCGCACCGTGAACAGCTCGCGCGGACGCGGCGCCGCCCAGCCGGCCGAGGCCCGGCCGAAGGGCGAGCCCAAGAAGGCCGCGGCCCCGCGCAAGCCCCAGCAGCAGGCGGGCGGGCAGCGGGCCGGCGGGTCGAAGGCCGGCGGACAGCGGAGCGGCGGCCAGAAGCCGGGCGCCCAGCGGTCCGGCGCAGCCAAGGGCCGGGGCGGCCCGGCCGCGGCCAGGAAGGGCAAGCCGAAGCGGCGAGGCTAGGCCCAATGCCAGTGACTTTGGAGTGCTTGTCTCGTTGGTTGTGGTGTGGCGAGGGTGGGGCAGGTCAAGTCGCCTACGGGTGAGCGGTTGTCGGAC